>JANYCI010000245.1 GCA_025360325.1 Limisphaerales bacterium
AAGGCCGCGTCGTAGCGTTTGCGCTGTGGCGCCGCAGGCGCGGTCACGGTCGAAGTGGGTTCGGTCGGCTGGTGCTTATTCATGGGCGCTTTCTTTTAACCCGCCGCCGCCAAGGTGTCCATCAATCCGGGTTAAGCCCAGTTGTTAGCGCGATTGACGCATCACGATTGGCATCTCTCGGTGTGCGGCGGCCAATTGATATTGCTCCTGTTCCAATTGATCTTACAATTTTACCACAACGATTGGCTCCGGGAGCAGGCACTACGATTGTTGCCATTGGTCGGCTTGTGCCTAAAAAGGGATTTCACGCCGCCATCGCCGCCCTTACAATGTTACCATCACAGTTGAAGTTAGAGATAATTGGCGATGGTCCAGAAGCGGCAGCTTTGCAAGAAATCGCTCGTAATTTAGGGGTTCTGGATCGCATATCTTTTCTTGGCTATCTACCGCTAAATAAAACTTTGGAACACCTCGCGCGAGCTCAAATTTTTTTACACCCTGCAATTCAAGCTGATGATGGCAATGCCGAAGGAACGCCACAAAGCATTCTATGGGCACAGGCAATCGGCACTCCGGTGATTGCCGGAGCATCTGGGAGCATCTCGGACATCGTCGTGCATGAACGGACTGGACTGTTAGTGTCTCCATGCAACCCAAGTTCAATTGCAGCCGCAGTTCTTCGCCTAATTGGAAATCCGGAACTCGGAAAAAAGTTTGCACAGGTTGCCCGCATGGAGGTTGTATCCGCACATGATTTGACAACATCCGTAAGAGAATGGCGAAGTCGTTACGAGCGAATTGTGGCTATCAGAACTAACCAGCCAAGGCAATTTTCCACGATCAATCCAGATACTTGGAAACCTTGGGACGCAGCAGCGGCAGTTTGCGGAATAGAGCCAGATAAAGTGCGGCTTTCCGGGATTGGAGGCCAAGGTTTAATTTTTACCGCACGCTCAAGTAGCGGGGACTTGTATGCAATAAAATTGCCGATCTATCCAATCAACGCTAACAAAATGGAAAGAGAACTAGCCGAGAGGCCGATATTGAGTGAGGCGAGAATTTTAGAGGAATTCACCAAACGTGGCTGCCCGTGGACACCACGTCTTTACAATTTTGATCCTTCAGGGCGTTTCCTTGTGCGCGAATTTGTCACGGGTAAGACTTTGCAGGAAACCATGCTTGCTTCTACGTTGCCGGAGCGAGTTACGCTTTTAGCAGCGTTAATGGAGACTGCTCGCAATATATTCGAGCTTATACACAGGGAAAAACCAGCGCCTTTTATCTTTCGCGATTGGAAACCTCGGAATCTTGTTGTAGTCGAAGGGCGGAGTAGTCCGCTAATTCGTGTCGTAGATGTAGGCGGCATTCGACCTGCCAAATCGGTGTCATCTAACCGCCTCAAGGTTTGTATCGGCACTCGCAAGTGGTCGCATTGGTCTCCTGAAATGTTGCTGTCTTCCGGGCGCGTATATTCTTCTAGCAGTGATTATTTCGCCTTGGGATCATCCGTATTTTACTTGCTCGTTGGTCATGCGCCATTTACCAATTCAGAGGCAAATCCGCATCGTGTCATGGCGGCTTATGGCGAAGAAATGAAGCGAGTGAATGACGAGTGGAAGTTTGCATGTGAAAAGTGTTGCCTACCCAGAAACTTCGTTGATTGGGTGTTACAATGCCTTTCGCCCTCAGCAGAGGAGCGGCCGACGAGTTTTCCAACATGACATCGTTGAACACCGTCAGTGAATTTCAAGCGTTCATCATCCTGCAAAGGCAGGATGAGATTCCCTGGCGCACAATTGTCTGCGTGCGCCGTCAGCTTCCCGATTGGTGGGATACGGCAAAAAAGAAACACCCCGAGGCCGAATTTGTGCATACTCCTATCTGCGCTAGCAAAGAGCCGTGTTTCGTCACCAATTTATGGCGGTTCATGCGGGGGACGCTGCCACAATGCGCCAACCCCATATTGCTTTTTTGCTCCGAAGGCCGCCACCGTAGCGGTGTGGTTGCGGCTTTAACACAGCGCGGTTGGCTTCTTGTTTCAATCGCATACTTGCAGCGTGCCGGATTTCGCACACGGTCGAGAGAACTGGCTATTGCGTTGTTACTTGAAAGAAGATTGAGAAAAATCAGCGCTGACGAACGCAATAGGAAGCAACGAACGAGTTTTGATTGAGAGAGAATGCGACCGAGACCCATTCAGGCAAATACCGTGAAAGCAAAGAAATTGATACGTTGTATCACGTCGCTTGAAGGTGAAATGACTTCTGAAGAACATCGGCTGCTTGTGGATCTGTTACAGAGCGGCAAGCGCAGAGGAATGCATTTAGAAATTGGCACTGGAGCCGGTGGAACTCTATGCGTCATGCTCAACGCCTTCACCTGCGAAAACCGGCCTCGTTTTGTTGCGGTTGACAAAATGGGATATTTTCCTAACCAGTTGGAAATAGTGAAGAAGAACTTGGCGCGATACGGTTTCGATGAGAAAACAGTCGAAATTCGAGTAGCCAAAAGCGATGCCGCGTTTATCCATGCCGAGGCGGCGAATGAGAGGTATGACTTCATCTTGATTGATGGTTCTCATAAAGTGCGCGCCGTGATGGGCGATTTGCGGTGGTCGCGTCTGGTGAATGTCGGAGGCCTAATATGTCTCCACGATTACTCTCATCGGTTTCTCGGCGTGCAGATGGCTGTGAACCACTTTTTAAGGCGGAATCAGAATTACCAACGTGTGGCGCGAGCGGGCAGCCTGATTGCCTTGCATAAGACAGCACTCGCCACTCGCCGGGAGGTCACTCGGAGCGATGAATTCTACGCGTCAATATTGCATCTGCCGTTGAAGCTGATAACGAAATGGAGCCGAAAAAAGGAGCAAAAGTGGCATTCATTCTGCCAATGATTGCCGTCGTTTGAATCCAAGGTCTTAATTTCGCATCGGGTCGTTGCCAAAATCGCGCCGTTTTTCAGAAAACGAGCGAAGCGTGTGTGCAAGCCCAGGATAATCCCACACTTCATTCAGCGCCCACTGGATCATTTCTGAATCCCGATTTTCTGAAGTAGAAAATAGCCCTGTTGTGCAGGTGTTCAACGCCATTGCCAAATCAACACCGTAGCTCAATCGGAAATACAACATCAATACTTGCTCATCTGTGAGCGCAGGCCAATTTTTTGTTTTGGAAAATCCGCGCACGGCATCATCAAGTGATTCACGAGTCGCCTTTTCAAGACGCTTGAAAGTGTCATCCGCTTTTTCGCCGATCTGTGCGAAGTAGGAGGTTGGTCGGGGGTCAATAGCCATCCGCTGCGAATGGAGAAAACTGCTCAATTCACGCCATGTCATTTCTGAAAGATTAGACCGTTACGACCGCCGCGTCCATTTCACTTTGCGACGATGCGGCTTGGCAAAAAAACGGCAACGAGTATTCTGGTCAAGATTTGCGCTCCCGTAGCTCAAATGGATCAGAGCGGCCGTTTCCTAAATGGCAAATCCCGGTTCGATTCCGGGCGGGAGCACCATTTCCCCGTTTATTTCCTGCCAATTCCGAGTCTCAAATCTGATACCGCATCTGATACCATATTGAGTTTTTAGAGCAATTTGAGGCATAAAATAGCAAAAGGACGCGTCTTCAAAAAAGCAACGGAATCTGAATAATATTCAATGGAATCAATGCGAATAAGCGAAAGCGAATTATAGTAAAATTTCCAAAAAAGTGCTTGCACTGATTTAGGAAACGACGGCTCTATCCATTTGAGCTACGGGAGCAAACGACTTGGCGAAAAACAAGGTCTCACCGGTGACGATTAGCGCTTACGGCCAACGTCAACAGCATTACCACTTGAAAAAAACCGTGTCAAATGAAGTGTCAAATTTTGTTGATGAAAATTCACTTCGCCGCGTTCGCGCCGGGAATTTTTGTGGCGATGGAGTAGAGCGATTCGCTCGCGGTGATGAACAGCGTTTGGTGATCCGATCCGCCGAAGCACACGTTAGCCGTCCACTTCTCCGGCACGTCCACAAGGTCAATTTGTTTTCCCGCTTTATCAAACACGGTCACGCCCTTGCCGGTGAGATAAATATTTCCGGCCACGTCTATCGTCATGCCGTCCGAGCCGAGCGCGCAGTAAAAAATTTTATTCGTGAGCGAGCCATCAGCTGCGATGTCGTAGCGCCACGTTTTGTTGTCGCGGATGTCAGACACAAAAAGATTTTTCCCGTCAGGCGTGCCCGTGATGCCATTGGGCTTTTTCAAATCATCCGTAACACGCGTGAGCGTCTTGCGGTCGGGCGCGAGATAAAAAACCTCCTCGTTCGTCAGCGCCATATTTTGATGATCCCACCATTTGCGGCGATAGAACGGATCGGTGAAATACAATCCGCCGCCCGGCGCGACCCAGACATCGTTGGGGCCATTGAAATAATTCGTCTCAAAACATTTCACCAGCACCTTGATTTTTTTGCGCGGGGAAATACTCCACAGTTCATTATGCTCATCAGCACAGGCGACGAGTTGGCCGCGCGCATCGAACATCATGCCGTTGGCGCGACCGGACGGCTGTAGGAACGTGGTGAGCTTGCCTTTGTTGCTCCACTTCATAATGCGGTCGTTCGGCTGATCCACAAAAAATAGGTTTCCCTTTTTGTCACACGTCGGCCCTTCGGTGAAGGCAAATCCGCCAGCGAGCTTTTGCAGTTTGGCGTCCGGTGCGAAAACCCCTTCCGCCGAGGCGGCGAGCGCGAGCGCGAACAGGGCGAGCGTTAAAATTTTTCTCATGCGAAAATAAAACTTGGCGGCAAGCGGGTAATAATGCCATCAAAAAATCGTTTCTTGTTTTTCCAGCGCGCGTAACGCATCTTGCCGCTCGATTTTGAAATGAGTCCGCATACCTCCAAAGCCGTGCGCTTTCTGCAAAGCTGGGTCATCAACACCGTCGCGGTGTTGGTGGCGGTGATGCTATTGCGCGGCGGCATCACTTACGAAGACAAGTTTCAAAACCTGCTGATTGCCTCACTGCTATTGGGGATTCTCAATGCGTTCGTGCGCCCCATCCTGATGCTCATCGCCCTGCCCTTGCTTATTTTCACACTCGGTTTATTCACGCTCGTCATCAACGCCCTGCTCCTCTACCTCGTTGGCGCGCTGATGCAGCCGCATTTCCAGGTGAAAAGTTTTGGCTACGCGTTTCTCGGCGCGCTCATCATCAGCGTCATTTCCATCGCGCTGAACCTGCTCACGGGCAACGCGCGCGTCTCGGTGCAACGGCGGCGTCCGCCCGGCCCGCCGAAAGATTCCGGCAGCGGCGGCTCGGTGATTGATGTTTGAGGAATTTACGATTCACAATATGCGATTTACGCGCACATTCTTCAAAGGGTGCCACAAAAAAGCTACGGGTCGTAAATCGTGTATCGCAAATCGTAAATTTTAACCCGCCATCAGTTTCAGTTGATACGCACTCCGCAACGTCGGAATGCCTTGTGCATTAAACTCCCGTTCAAAGTCCGTCGTGATTTCTGCGAGCGACAACGGCGTTTCAGTTTTCTCAAAAAAAGTTGCGGCGGCAAAAACTTCATTCATCTGCTGGAAATAATCCGCGTCGTCCGTCCGCAAATAAACCGTGCCGCCGGGTGCAAGTGCGGCGCGAGCGAGCATGGGGAAATGTTCATTGATGAGCCGATGACGATGATGCCGCTTCTTCGGCCACGGATCGGGAAAATAAATATGCAGCGCGGTCGCGCACTGTTTTGGCAGCAAGTATTCTAAAAAATACGCGGACTCAATGCGGACGCCGCAAACATTGGTCAAGCCGTTGCGCCGCCCTTTCTTGTCGAGCTTCTGGATGCGTCCGAGCAACCGCTCGACACCGATGAAATTTTTTACCAAGTTGCGCCGCGCATATTCGACCAGAAATGAGGCGTCACCACAGCCAAGTTCCACTTCAAGCGGCTGTGCTGCGGGAAAAAGTTTGGGCATCTCAATCCGATCAAGAATCGTCGGCAGGTCGTAGAGCAATGAGTTGGGGACAGTAGCTTTCAAAAAATTTCCAATTTAGCGTGCTGGCGCGATGAGCGGAATCGTTTGCCGCTCAAACCGGCGGTAAATGCGAAAATCCGAGTCCAGCGTCAGCAGTTTACAGTCGCGTTTTTGCTCGGTCATCGCCACGAGGCAGGCGTCCACAAAATCCATTGGCGTGTCCGCGTATTTTTTCATCAGCGACAGGACGCGACTGTGATTGGATTCAAAATCGAATTGGACTTTGACGATGCCCCGTTCAACCAGTTCGACTACGTCCCACGGCGGAAGCCCGTCGGCATGGAGCAGGTAGCTTGTCTCGGTGATTGCGCCCTCGCACGTCAGCAGCGGGCTGGAAAAGTGGCTGAACTGCTCCTGCGCCCAGTCGTGATGTGCGTCACGATGGTTGAGCAGGGCCACGAGCGGGCCGGAATCGGTCAGGAGCGTTTCCATCCTCTGCCCATGCTTTTCAGGCCCATGCCCTTGAGGTTTCGTTTGTGACTGGAATCTTTGCTGCCGGCGTATTTGCCGACCAGATCACCGGCGCGGTCGAGCAGGCTCACGAATTTCGTTTCGCCGTTCAGATGATTTAACAATGCGGTTCGGGCGATTTCAGATTTGGGACGGTTCAAGGCGCGGGCGCGGCGGTTCAGGCGTTCGGCCAGTTCGTCTGGCATTTTCAAGGTCAACGTTTGCATGACAAACTGGTAACACCAGATTGGCGGATTGACAATACCAAAATTGGCCAACATTTTTGGCGCGGTGTGGCTGATCGCTCTTGCGCTAATTATGTTGCCGCTTCAATGCCCAAACTTTTTCACTTCGCGCCGCTCCACCTTTGCGTTAATTTTTCTTCAAGTGAAACAATTTGATTTCCTCATCCTCGGCAGCGGCATCGCGGGACTTTCTTTCGCGCTCAAGGTCGCGCCGCACGGACGCGTGGCCATCGTCACGAAGAAAGACCGCGCGGAATCGAACACGAATTACGCGCAAGGCGGCATCGCGTCGGTCACGAGCAAGACGGATTCCTTCGAGTCGCACGTTCAAGATACGCTCACGGCGGGCGCGGGGCTGTGCAAGGAGAACGTCGTCCGCACGATTGTGGAGGAAGGGCCGGCGCGCATCGCGGAGTTGATCGCGCTGGGCATGAAATTTTCCGAAAGCGAAGCGCCGAGTGAAGACGGCGGCAAGCAGCTTGATCTCGGTCGCGAAGGCGGACATTCCGAGCGGCGCATCCTGCACGCAAAGGATGTGACGGGCCGCGAGATTGAACGTGCGTTGCTCAACGCAATTTCGCAGCAGCCGAACATCGAGATTTTTGAAAACCACATCGCGATTGATTTGATTACAAGCGCGAAATTACAAAAATCTGAAATCCAAAATCCAAAATTGAAAATTGAAAACCGTTGCCTCGGCGCGTATGTGTTTGATAAAAAATCCGGGCGCGTCGAGACGTTCTCCGCGCCGGTGACGATTCTCGCGACGGGCGGCTGCGGCAAAGTTTATCTCTACACGACCAATCCCGACATCGCGACTGGCGACGGCGTGGCGATGGCGTATCGCGCGGGCGCGAGCATCGCAGACATGGAGTTCGTGCAGTTCCATCCGACGTGCCTGTATCATCCAAAGGCAAAATCGTTTCTCATCAGCGAAGCGGTGCGCGGCGAGGGCGGCATTTTGAAAACGCTCGGCGGGCGTGAATTCATGGACGGCTATCACGCGATGAAATCGCTTGCCCCGCGTGACATCGTGGCGCGCGCGATTGACAGCGAGATGAAAAAATCCGGCGCAGATTGCGTGCTGCTCGACATCACGCACAAGCCGGCAAAATTTATCATCGAACGCTTTCCCAATATTTATCAAACATGCCTGCGCTACGGAATTGACATCACGAAAGAGCCGATTCCCGTTGTCCCAGCAGCACATTATCAATGCGGCGGCGTGGTGACGAATGTGGATGGGGAAACAGACATCGCCGGGCTTTACGCCGTCGGCGAAGTGGCCTGCACCGGCTTGCACGGCGCGAACCGCTTGGCGAGTAACTCGCTTTTGGAAGCACTCGTCTGTGCCCATCGCGCCGCAGAAAAAATCCTCGGCACGCATCACGCATCACGCATCACGCCCCCAATTCCCCTCTGGCAGTCCGGCCACGCGACGAACGCGGACGAACTCGTAGTTGTCTCGCACAACTGGTATGAGATCCGCCGTTTGATGTGGGATTACGTCGGCATCGTGCGGACGAACAAACGACTGCTGCGGGCGCAGTCGCGGCTCGCGAACCTGCAGCAGGAGATTCAAGAATACTATTGGGACTTCAACGTGACGGCGGATTTGCTGGAACTCCGCAACATTGCGACCGTGGCGGAACTGATTGTGCATTGCGCGCTGATGCGACCCGAAAGTCGCGGGCTGAATTACAATCTGGACTTTCCGAACCTCAACTCCGACTGGGCGCAACGCGACAGCGTGGTGCGACGGGGAAATTAATTTAACAGGAGCGAACGGAGGAAACAGAGGCAGGCATGAAGCCGGAAATTTGAAACCTGAAACCTGAAATTCAGTTCTCCGCTCTCTCCATTTGCTCCTGTTCAAATGTCCTGCGGTATCTTTACGGAATCTGCAGCCGGTAGAAGCCCTGCGGCCAGTTGGCATCCAGCGCGTTCGTAAAGTGGAAATCACCGTTCACGTCAAACTGGTTCGTGAGCAGAACCGTCCAGTTGGCGAGCGGCGCGGCGAGATTCGGCGAGCCGAGGAGTTGGAATGGCGTGTTGCCCACGCCGCTGCTGCCGCTGAAAATCAGGTTGGTTTGAGCAATCGAAATCGCACCGATGAGTGGTCGCGTCCATGTCACGACCGACAAAATTCCATTGGTCACCAGCCCGTTGGTCACCCAGCCGAGACCGAAGGGCAGCGGCGGTAAAATCATTTTCGCAAACGTGCCGTTGAAACTTGCGGCGGTGAACAAAATAAAACTGCTGCCGGATGCGGGCGGCGTCGCGCCGAGGTTTGTGATGATCAGCGTGCCGCCTT
>JANYCI010000258.1 GCA_025360325.1 Limisphaerales bacterium
TCGACTTTTTCGCGCAGATGAATTTCCAATTCCTTTAGCGGCACGGGTGCTTGGATTCCAGCGGCGAGCATTTGTTTGCGCTAGTCGGCGATGGATGCTTCGAGATCAAACATATTGCTCCTTTTTCAAGCCGGCCAAAACAGAATGCACCAGCATCCAGTGTTCGTGATGTTTGGCCATCGCGGTTTTACCGTCTTTTTTGAGCGAGTAGTATTTACGCTTGCGCCCAGTCTCGCTCTCGCCCCAACGCGCTTTGATGAGGCCACGATTTTCCATGCGGTGCAAAACCGGGTAAAGCATCCCGTCCGTCCAGTTCAGCTTGCCGCCGGAGCGTTCCTTGACCTCCTGAATGATGGCGTAGCCGTAGCTCTCGCCCTTGGCGAGCAGCGATAAAATCAGCGGCTCAGCGGAGGCGGCGACGAGTTCTTTGCGAAGCATAGGGATACGATACATAGACTCTATATGTATGTCAAGCGAAAGAATTAGGCGGAATGAATTCCAAGCGGTCACGCAGTTTTGATTGTCTCGCCGATGAGAATATTCCACAGTGTTTCCATGAGCGAAACGATTCAATGGCCGGACGGCGAGTTCACGATTCAAGCAGCGGTGGATTTGAATTCCACGCTGACCGAAGCCGTGGTGCGAAAAAAAATTTCCGCCGCGATGGCCGCCAAAACTATTGCCCAAACGCAGAAGGGCGATAAGAAAATCAAAGGCAAATTCAAGGTGGTGAAATAAACAGGTTTCACCAAGTGCCGTGACAAGATTTGCCGGAAGCATTAAATTCGCACTCATATTATGACCAAGCTTTCCTTTCCCTTCTCCGAAGAAAAAATCCGCGCGCTCAAAGTCGGCGACGAGGTTTTGATTTCCGGCACGGTGTTCACCGGGCGCGATGCGGTGCATAAGTATTTGCACGAAGGCGGCGCGTTGCCGGACGGCGTGAGTTTGCGCGACGGCATCATTTACCATTGCGGCCCGGTGATGATGAAGCAGGACGACGGCTCTTACCAATGCACCGCCGCTGGGCCGACGACTTCCATTCGCGAGGAGCCGTATCAATGGCAGGTCATCCGCGATTTCGGGTTGCGCGGCGTCATCGGCAAGGGCGGCATGGGCGCGAAGACGCAGGCGGCGTGCAAGCAATACGGCTGCGTGTATCTGCACGCCATCGGCGGCGCGGCGCAAGTGCTGGCCGAGTGCGTGAAGAAGGTTCGCAACGTTTACTTCCTCGAAAAATTTGGTTCGCCGGAAGCGATCTGGGAGCTCGCGGTGGAAGATTTTCCCGCCGTCGTCACGATTGACGCGCATGGAAATTCGTTGCACGAGGAAGTTTTTGCCAGGAGCCAGGCGGCGCTGGCGCAGGCGCTGGCGTTGAAATCATAATTGGACGGAGCGCGGCTGTGTCGCCAAGCAGCCGCAGCAATGTGGCCAGTTTTACCGGGCGCTATTTATTGAAAGCAACTCAACTTCTGTCTTCCCCGCTCACGCCAGCACGCTCTTCAAATAATGCCCCGTGTGGCTTTCGGCCACATGGATGATTTTTTCCGGCGCACCTTCGGCAATAATTTTCCCACCGCGCGAGCCACCTTCCGGCCCGAGGTCAATGATCCAGTCCGCCGTTTTGATCACGTCGAGATTGTGCTCAATGATGACAAGGGTGTTGCCGGTGTCGCGCAATTTGAACAACACTTCCAGCAGCTTCGCCACGTCATGAAAATGCAGGCCCGTCGTCGGCTCGTCTAAAATGTAAAGCGTCTTGCCCGTCGCGCGGCGGGCGAGTTCCGTCGCGAGCTTCACGCGCTGCGCTTCGCCGCCGCTCAACGTCGTCGCCTGCTGGCCGAGCCGGATGTAACCGAGGCCAACCTGCGCGAGCGTTTCCAGCGGCGTGGCGATCTTCGGCACGGCACGGAAAAAATCCACGCCCTCATCCACCGTCATGTCGAGCACGTCCGCGATGTTTTTTCCCTTGTAGGCGATCTCCAGCGTCTCGCGGTTGTAGCGCTTGCCGTTGCACGCCTCGCACGTCACATAGACGGCGGGGAGAAAGTTCATCTCGATTTTCAGCACGCCGTCGCCCTCGCATTTTTCGCAGCGCCCGCCCTTCACGTTGAAACTGAAACGGCCTGGCGCATAGCCGCGCACTTTCGCGGCGGGCAGCAGCGCGAACAGGTCGCGGATTTGGTTAAACATCCCAGTGTAGGTCGCCGGATTGCTGCGCGGCGTGCGGCCAATCGGCGACTGGTCAATCACGATGACTTTGTCGAGCGATTCGAAACCGCGCAAAACCTTGTGTTCACCGGGCTTTTCTTTCGAGCCGTAAAATTTGCGGAACAGCGCGCGTTGCAAAATGTCACTGACCAGCGTGCTTTTGCCGGAACCGCTGACGCCGGTGACGCAAGTAAAAGTGCCGAGCGGAATCCGCACGTCTATGTTCTGCAAATTATTTTCTTTGCAGCCGAGCACTTCGAGCCAGCCTTTTTCCTCGGACGGAACATTGCGTTTTTTCGGAACGGCAATTTCCAATTCGCCCGTGAGGTATTGGCCGGTCAAAGATTTTTTGCTCGCAAGAATTTCCGGCAACGTTCCTGCCGCGACCAGTTCACCTCCGTGAACGCCCGCGCCGGGGCCGAGATCCAAAATGTAATCCGCCGCGCGAATCGTGTCCGCGTCGTGCTCCACGACCAGCACCGTGTTGCCCAAATCGCGCAAGCCCTTCAGCGTGGCGAGCAGACGATCGTTGTCGCGCTGATGCAGGCCGATGCTCGGTTCGTCCAAAACGTAAAGCACGCCGACGAGCGCCGCGCCAATCTGCGTGGCGAGCCGGATGCGTTGCGCTTCGCCGCCGCTCAATGTGCCGCTCTCGCGATCCAACGTGAGATAACCGAGGCCGACGTTTTTTAGAAAGCCCAGCCGCGCGCGAATTTCCTTGATGACTTCGTTGGCAATTTTTCGCTCAAATTCCGTGAGCTTGAGCGACGTGAAAAAATCATCTGCCTTTTCCACGGACAAACCGCAAACATCCATGATGGACAAACCCGGAATTTTTAATTTTGAATTTTTAATTTTGAATTCGGTTGAGAATTGTTCGCCGCCCAAAGTCACCGCCAAAATTTCTGGCTTCAAGCGTTTGCCGCGACACGCGTCGCAAAACTCTGGCGTCATGTAAGCCTTGAGCCGCGCGCGGATAAATTCACTTTCGCTATCCGTCGCGAGCCGTTCCAAATTTGGCAATATGCCTTCAAACGGACGATTGATGCTGCTCGCTTTTCCGCCGCGCCAAAATTTGAATTCGATATCGTCTTCGCCCGAACCGTGCAGCAGAACTTTTTTGAAATCGTCCGGCAAATCCTTGTAAAGCGTTTCCGTGCTGACGTTGAAATGTGCGGCGACCGAGCGCAGCATCGCTTTGTAATAAATGATGAGCCGCTTGCCCGCGCGCCGCCACGGTTGAATCGCGCCATCGAGCGGCAACTCCATGTCTGGCACGACGAGCGCTTCATCGAAAATCATTTTCATGCCGAGGCCGTGGCAGACCGGACACGCGCCGGACGGTGAGTTGAAGGAAAAATGTTTTGACGTCGGCGGGTCATAACTTTTGCCCGTCGCGGGCGAACACATTTTGTTGGAGTGCAAAGTTTCGGTCCACTTCGTCGCATCAGTGGTTGCCGGCGACTGATCCAAGGTGAACATCACGCCTTCACCGAGACGCAAAGCGGTCTGCACGGAATCACCAAGCCGCACACGGATTTTATCATCAATCACCAAGCGATCCACGACGGCCTCGATGTTGTGATTCTTTTTTTTGTCGAGCTTGATGCGCTTACTTTCTTCGCCGAGTTCCAGCATTTCGCCGTCCACGCGCACGCGCACGAAGCCTTCACGCGCGAGCCTTTCAAACACATCGCGGAACTCGCCTTTCTGCCGGCGCACAACGGGCGCGAGCAACATCACTTTGGTTTTCGGCGGCAACGCGAGAATTTTATCCACGATGTCACTCGTGCTTTGCGTGGAAATGGGAACGCCGGTTTCGGGACAATGCGCCTGGCCGATGTGGGCGTAAAGCAGCCGCAGATAATCGTAAATCTCCGTCGTCGTCGCGATGATCGAGCGCGCGTTGCTGCCGGAGCTGCGTTGTTCAATCGCAATTGCGGGCGACAAACCTTCGATAAAATCCACGTCCGGCTTTTGCAACTGATCGAGAAATTGCCGCGCGTAAGCCGAGAGTGATTCAACATATTTGCGCTGGCCCTCGGCATAGATCGTGTCGAAGGCGAGCGACGATTTGCCGCTGCCGCTCAGGCCGGTGACGACCACCAGCTTGTCGCGTGGAATCTGGAGCGTGAGGTTTTTGAGGTTGTGCTCGCGCGCGCCGCCGATCTTGATGAACTCTTTACTCATGGTGTGAATTTCCCGTCGAAACGGAAAATCACCCTACGCGACACGACGCGAAATGCAAAGCCGGAGTTTTTAAAAATCGCCCAACCGCGTGTTCCCGGAGTCACCACCAGTCTAATGGTTGAATGCGTTAAAAATTACAATCGTGTCCACCGCTCCCCACACCAGCGCGCCTAACGTCGCGCAAACTAGGCCGATAATCCGCGGCGGTTTCGCCGGGTTCCAAAAATTTCTTTCCTGCTGTCGTGCAGAAAATGAATACCACAGCGCAAACACGGCATAGCCCACACCAATGACGGGAATTAAGCTCATCAGCCCTAGCACGAGGCAGCGCATGGACGCCTTCATCATTTTCAATTTCGCGGCGGCGCTGGTGGGAGTGGCTTTCATTTCGTCGGAAAAATTATGGGCGTCACGGTATTGGTCGGCGCAGCAGCCGGTGCGGGATTGAGCCGTTTGAGCTGCTGCTGCTCCAGAAATTTCACCTCGCGATGCAAATGGTAAAGCGCGCGGCTCTCCGCCAGAACGAGGATCATCATGATCGCGAGCAGGATGATGAACATCATCGTGGCCAAGCCGCGTTCGTTGCGCCGGGAAGCGCGTCGCGCTCGCGTTTCAAATAATTGTTCGCGTGGAATTTTCATGGTTTCGTTTGCGCGGCGGCAAAGGTGAACCGCAGTGGCAGCAACGTTTCCTTGCGGCGCGGCGTCAGTTCTAATTCCCAGCGCCATGCGGTCACGCCACCTTGCAGTTCGGTTTTCATTTCGGACAATTTTATTTTCAGCAGCAGCAATTGGGAATTATTCAGCGCGGAATTTTCCCGCCGCAGTTCGCCGTCCGCGTAGCGATAAACAACTTCTTTTCCCGCTTCAGGAATTCGCACGACTTCACCGTCCGCCGTGGTGGCGATGGAAATTTTTCCGGTCGCTGCGCGCACATCCGCCCGCCACGTCTCGCCCGCGCGCAGGGCGGACGCGATTTCGTCCGCCGTAAAAATGGTCGCGCGCGTGTGATCCCAGCAAAAATAAAACGCCGTCGTCGCGCCGCCGAGCAAAATGGCGAACACGAAAATATACACGAGGCACTCGACGAGCGAGTAACCGGCGCGACGACGAGTGGAAATGTTCGTTCGCAATTTCATTTGAGCGTGGCCTCCCGCACGATGGCGCTGACACCGCGTTTTTCAGCCGGCGTCCAGTCGAGGCGCAGATGATTTCCGGTTTTGGTGAGTTGAAAATGTCCCGGCGGCAGCTTCCCGGTGGCGCGGGAAGACACGGATAAAATTTGCACGCCGTCGGGAAAATTTTTCGCCGCGCCCGCCGCGAGAATTTCTATCTCGCCGTCCACGAGTTCGTTGATGACGCTGCGGTAGTATTCGGTTTTGAGAACCTGTCGTTCGCGCGCGAAGGAAAATCCCAGCGGCACGATGGCGATGGTCAGAATCGCCAGCGCGACGATTAGGTCAATTTGCAGAAAACCCTTGCGGCTGTAGGCGACGACGTGAGGAATCGTTGGCCGCTTATCGCTTTGAGCCGCGTCAACTCGGCTCCTAAAAATTATGGAAATTTTCATGTCTGATCCAACATTCCTTTCAAAATCGCGATTAAAATTCCGAACATCGCCGTCGCGATCAGCCCGACCACGAGGCCGTTCAAAACCACCAGCCCGCTGGTGAGCGTGTGCGTGGCGGTTTCCTCCTGCTGAAACGCTTTCGCATCCAGCGCCTCGTGCCAGCCGCGCAACGCGTCCAAAAATCCGCCGCGTGCGTGCGTGGCATTCGTGAGCCGCCAGTGAAATTCACCGTTGTCATCAAACGCGCGGACGGCGGCATCCAATTTTTCACCGTTCCCCAGCGCGGTGATTACGCGTTTCGCGCGGCGGCGGCAAATTTCGTTCGCGGTGGATTCGCCGGCGAGCCGCACGGCCTCAGCTTCCGGCACGCCGCCATCGAGTAGCACGGCCAGCATCGCGGAAAAGGCGCGCAACAGTTTTTTCCGCTTCCACGGAATGAGCCACGCGAGCCAGTCCACAATGGGAACGCTGCGGAATTGAAACCACTGCACCAGGCCCGGCCCGCCGACGTAGAAAATGGCCACGGCGGCGAGCGCGATGAACAAGACAACTTCAAAAAAAATTATTTCCGGTGCAATGTGAAAAACAAAATTGCTGATCGGCCAGAGCTGCGCGCCTGATGCCGCCGCCACATCCTTGAACTTGGGGACGACAAAGATCATCTGCACGGAAATCAGCCAGACGGCCACCGGCGCGAAGATGACCAGCATGGCCACCATGTAATGCGTCGTGCTGCGAACCGTGTCCGGTGCGACGCGCAGCACTTCGCGGCAGGCGGGCAAAACTTTTTTGAGGTCGCCCAGTTTTTCGCCGGCGCGGAGCATGGCGTTGACCTGCGGCGGCAAAAATGTCGGCACTTTTTCCAGCGCGTCGCCCAGCCGTGCGCCATCCTCGATGTGCGCGGCGAGCATGAAAAACCGCACGCCCATCACGCGGTCGCGGGTTTCGGCGACGGATAAAATCGCCTGCTCAATGGACTGGCCGCGCTCCAGCGCCGTTTCAATCAGATCGAGAAAAAACCGCGCGCGGTCGCGCCGCTGCATCGGCAACGAGAGCAGGAAGTGCATCAGCAGCGAGAACGCGATGCCCGGCAACAAAATGCCGAGCGCATAGAGCAACAGACCAGCCAGCGTTAGTAAGAAATCTTCCATGGATTTATCTTGGTTGTGCTCGCATCAGTTACTCATGTTGTTGAGCATCGCAATCAGCGGCAAAAACATGGAAATGACCAGCGACGCCTGCGACAAGACCACCACGCCGAGAAACAGCGAGGCGAACGGCAGCACCGAGTAAAGCGCCACCTCGGTGCGGTAAATCGCCCGTGAATGATAAATCTCGGCGGCGCGCTGGAAACCTTCCGCCAGATTTTCGCCTGCGCCGGAAACGATCCAGGTGAACATCGGCGGAATCATTTTGTTCTTGGCGGACACCTCGGAAAATTTCGCGACGCCGCCCGCGAGGTTTTTTTTCCACTGCTGCAAATCCGCTGCCGCTGCCGGGCTGGTTTCCAACTGCTCGGTCAGTCCGATGGCCTCCGGCAGACTGACGCCGTTTTTTAGCAGCAGATGCAGCGATGCCGCGATGCGTGACACCGTGGCTTCCTTGAATGCCGGCAGCCGCCAAAGAATTTTGCCACGCACCGCCGGCACAAAAACCACGCACAGCATGATGGCAAGAAGCAAGCAGATTGCCGCTGGAAAAGCCCAGATGGACTTCAGGGTGGACAGCGCGAAAATGGTGAAGCCGGGCAACCGCACGCCCATGCCGGAAAAAATGTCCTTGAACGCCGGGCCGATGGCGCACGTCCACATAAAGGCCAGCACAAGGGAAATCAGCAACGCCACAAACATCACGATGATTGGATACGTCATCATGCTCTTGAGCCGCGTCCAGACTTGGTTCTGTCGTTGGAAATAATCTGCGAGCATCGTCAGCGCGCCGGGCAGGTCGTTGCCCTTCACGCCCACGACGATCATGCGCTTGTAAAGCTCCGGCAATTTTCGCGGCACGAGTGCTTCCGCCATCGGCACGCCTTTCGCAAGATCACCTTCCAGTGCCTGCAACTCGTCGCGCAGTGAGCCGGCGCGCATTTCGGCGCAAAGCCGCTTCAACGCGCCTTCGAGCGGGATGCCGTCGCGCAGCATCGCTGCAAGCTGCTGGTTGAAGAAGGCAAATTCGTCTTGTTTCATAATCCAAAAATTCGTTTGAACTCCGCTTCGTTGGTCACGCCCTGGTTCACGAGCGAACGCGCCGAAATTTCCAAAGTTTGCACGGGCAAAATCGCGGACAACTCACGCCGCCGGATTTGTTCACGCATTTTTTCATCCACGCGCAACCATTCCACGAGCGGCACGCGGCCATTGTAACCGGTGTGCAAACATGTTTCGCAACTCGCACCGTCGCACGCGGCGCATACTTTGCGGATGAGGCGCTGGTTCAAGACCAGTTCCACCGCGCTGGCCACGGCGGAATGATCGGCGCACATCGTGAGCAATCGTTCAAACACCCCGCGACACGAGCCGGCGTGCAACGTGGAGATCACCAGATGCCCGGTGAGCCCGGCGCGCACGGCGAGTTGCGCGGTGGCCTCGTCGCGAATCTCCCCGATGATGAGCACCTGCGGGTCTTGGCGGAGGAGATGCCGCGCGGCCTTCGCAAAATCGAGGCCGGTCGCCTCGTTGATCTCGGTCTGCATCGTGCCGGGAACAATTTGCTCCACCGGGTCCTCGATGGTGATGATGTGGCGTCCGCCGAGTTCGGCGAGCTGGCGCAGGCACGCGTAAATCGTGGTGGTTTTGCCGCTGCCCGCCGGGCCGGTGAGCAACAGCAATCCGCTCGACTGGCGCAGAAATTTTTCCAGCTCCGCGTTGGCGGTGGTGGGAAAAGCGAGTTCGCCGAGCGAGTTCGCCGTGGCGGAATGGAACAGGCGCAAAACAATTTTCTCGCCGGTGACGGTCGGATATGTCGCCACGCGGATGTCGTTTTTGCTTTTCAGTTCGTCGCGGACGATGCGTCCGTCCTGCGGCAGGGATTCCTGATACGTCTTGAGCCGCGCGAGAAATTTCACGCGGCCAAACACGCGTTCGGCAATTTCAGCCGGCAGCTCGCGGATGGGTGTGATGAGGCCGTCGAGCCGGAAGCCGACCTCGGCGATTTTGCCGCGCATCTGCAAATGGATGTCGCTCGCGCCCGCGCGCTCGGCGAGGCGGACGAGGTTTTCCAAAACCTCCGGCGCGGAAGTCGCGGAAACTTTTTCATCGGCGGCCTGAATTTTTTCGATCGGCATAAAATCAATTCGCTTCGGCCAGCAGATAGCCCATGCCATGCGGGCTTAACATGAGCTGTTGCAGGCCGGATTCGAGCCGTGCCACCTGCACGCGGAATTGCTGCTGGTGTTTGGTGATGGAATCCGACGCAGTCTGGAGCGGATGAAACCGTTCACCGACGTAAAGCAAAGCCACAGCCAGCGCGAATCCGCCCGCCCACACCAGACGCGGACGCCACGCGCTGCGCACCAAAACCGCCGGTTGCTCGCGCCGCAGTTGCACGCGGAGGCGCGCCGGAAAATCCTCCCAATAATCCTCCGAACGTTCCGGCACGCGAACGCTTTTCAATTTGGATTCGAGGTCGCGGTCGTTCATGGCTCGGGCGGCGCGGCGGCAGCGCGCGGTTCAGTTTCAGCCAGCGGCGCGCTTGAGGTCGCGCACCCGCATGTCAAAAGTTTTTTCAATTTCCGTTTCGCGGCAAACACACGCCACGAGACGGTGGTTTCCGAGCAGTTCAAAACCTGCGCGGCCTCGGCGTGGTTCAGGCCATCGTAAATCGTCAGCACGATGGCGGCGCGCTGCTTGGCGGGCAGTTTCAGCAGCGCGGCCTGGCCTTCGCTGGACTGTGTGCCGGAAGACATTTCATCGCCGACGTGCGCGGCGGAAAATTCTTCGGCGGCGCGGGAATGAAGCTGGAAACGGCGGGCCTCGCTTTGTTTCCAGTTCAGGCAGGTGTTCATCGCGATGCGATAAAGCCACGTCGAAAATTTCGCCGAGCCACGGAACGTGCCGATCTGCGCGTAGGCGCGGAGGAACGCCTCCTGCGCGAGGTCTTCGGCGTCGGCGAGCGAGCCGGTCATCCGAAATGTCAGTGAATGAATCATGCGTTGATGCGTGCGCACAAGCGCCTCGAAAGCCGCCGGGTCGCCCGTCTGACTTCGCGTCACCAAATCTTGGTCGGCGTCGGCCATGCAGCTTTCTTTTCCTAACTCTGACAAGCGCGGACGCGGAATCCTTTGAATTATTTTTCCGCCGGGCAAAGAATCTTCCGCGCCGACGGCACCGCCGTCGAGGTTGGGGAAGGCGAAGGCGGTCATGCGGTCGTTTTAGCCACAGATTTTCACAGATGAAACACAGATGAAGAAGAAGGCCAAAACAAATTTTTTATCTGTGTTTCATCTGGTCCGTCTGTGGCAAAAAATGTTTCCTCAAAAATAATCGGGCTCGTTGCCGGCTTTCCATTTGATGTTACAGCCGATGCTGGCGGTCTGGTATTCGGAAACCGCTTTTCCCGCCAGCACGTCATCGAGCGCGGCGCGCAAATCTTTTCCCGTCACCGGCGTGTTATTGCCGGGACGGCTCGCATCAAACTGGCCGCGATAAACGAGCTTCCGGTCTTTATCGAACAGAAAAATGTCCGGCGTGCAGGCGGCACGATAGGCTTTGGCGACAGCCTGCGTCTCGTCGTAGAGATACGGAAAAATGTAACCGGCGGATTTTACTTCCTCCTTCATTTTCGCCGGACTGTCGGCGGGATAATTTTTCGCGTCGTTGGAACTGATGCCCACGATGCTGGCATTTTTCGCCGCGTAGTCGCGTGCGAGTTGCGAGAGTCCGGCACGGATGTGCACGACATACGGGCAATGATTACACATAAAAATCACTAGCAGCGCCGCCTTGTCCTTAAAGTCTGCGAGCGAAATTATTTTTCCAGTCGTGTCCGGTAATTTGAAATCCGGCGCAACCGTGCCGAGCGGCAACATGGTGGAAGGGGTGAGAGCCATGCGGGGAATGTGAATCCGCGCTGAAATTTTCGCAAGTCGAGATTCATTTACGATTTGCGATATACGATTTACGCGACCCCGGCGAATTGGAAAAAGCTCGTAAATCGTAAATCGTAAACCGTAAATTTGTGCCGTGTCCAAAAACATTCTCTATTTCGATCTGGAAACGCAGAAGTCCGCCGATGAAGTCGGTGGCTGGGGCAATATTTCCAAGATGAAGATGAGCATTGGCGTGACGTGCAGCAGCGTCACCGGCGAATACAAAATTTACGGCGAGAAACAGGTGGATGACCTGATCAAAGATTTGCAGCGTGCGGATCTCGTGGTCGGTTTCAATCATCTGCGCTTCGATTACGAAGTGCTGCACGGTTACACGTCGTTTGATCTCACGCAACTACCCACGCTCGATATGCTTGTGGTCCTGAACGAGACGCTCGGCCACCGCCTCTCGCTCGATTCCATCGCGACGGCGACGTTCGGCGTGGAAAAAACGGCGGAAGGGTTGCAGGCGATCCGGTGGTGGAAGGAAGGCAAGCTCGCGGAGATCGCGGAGTATTGCTGTTACGATGTGAAGATCACCAAGCTCGTCTATGAATACGGCCAGCAACACCGACAAGTTCACTACAATAATCGTTTCGGGAAAAAAATGACCACGCCGGTGAAGTGGTGAAAGCGCAGCCGAATTAACGCAAAGGCGCAAGGCTAGATAAAAACCCGCAGGGATTATGGGCGGATAATTGACAGGCTCGTTTATTCCAATCTTTGCGGCTTTGCTTCTTCGCGACTTTGCGTTAAATCCCAATTTACAATTTCGTAACTGCCGCGTGCAGTTGCCCCGCCAATTCTTTCCGGTCATCCGTCGTGCGCGGAAATTTTTGGAAACATAGCGTGGCCCGGACGGATTTTTTCCCAAGCAAGTTCATCAGGTGCGGAAAAAACGAATGGTCGCCCCAGTAACAAACTTCATTGGCCGCATGGCCGTCGGCGAGTTCGTAGCGGATGCGCGAAATGTGAATTTCCTGTCCGCCGCGCAGCACCGGTTCCAGTAGCGATGAGCGAAACGGCAAAACAGTTTTGCCATCGGAGCTCGTGCCTTCAGGGAAAATCACCACGAGCAAATCATCCGCGAGCGCGGATTCAATTTCCTGGTTCACCGCGCCGACGTGCGAGCGGCGTTCGCGTTCGATGAAAACAGTTCCCGACAATTTCGTGAGCCAGCCGATGAGTGGCCAGCCGCGCACGTCCGCCTTGGAAACAAACACTGCCGGCGTCACTGAACCGATGGCGATGATGTCGAAGTAACTCAAATGATTCGAGACGAGCAGGCCGCGCGCGGGAATCTCGCCGATGATTTTGGGGACGCAGCCGAAAATTTTCAGGTGCCGCCGCGCGCACCGGTGCATCCACGCGGCACGGGTGCGGCGTTTTTTTTCGGCAGAAACGAAGGCGGTGGTGAAAAAATAATTAACCGAATTGCCCGCTACTTGCAGCAGGAACCAGCAGAGTTTTCCAGCGGCGCGAAAGGTCATCGGCAGATTTATTACAGGAAAATTACTGGCCAAAAAACCGTTCGCGCGTCTGCGGCGAGAGCGATTGGATGTCGAGCAGCGTCAGAAAATCAATCGTCTGGAACTGGCGATCCAGCGCGGGCGGGCCGCAGATTTTCGCGCCGAGCGACATATAGGCGCGGAGTAATTTCGGAATCTGAACTTTCTCTTCGGTCACGGTGTCGAGCTGACATTCATAAGCCGCGAGCGGCTTGGTGCGAAACGGGGTATCCACGAGATTTTTGCGGCACAGTTCGGAATAAGCCGAGGCGCCTTCCGCCGGATTTTGCGAGGTGAGCGAACTGCAACCGATGAGATAGCGCGCGCCGCGTTCCGTCGCATAGTCGGCAATGCCTTTCCACAGCAGTCCGAGGACGATGAGGTTGCGATGCTGGCGATGCACGCAGGCGCGACCGAGTTCCACAATTTCATTTCGCAACGGCTCGAAGACGGAAAAATCAAATTCCTGCGCGCAATAATAACCAAGATTTTTTGCAGCGCTCGCACCGGTTTGCAAGCGATACGTCCCGACGATGCTGCCGGTGGCTACCTGCTCAACGATCAAATGATCGCACACGGCATCGAACGGATCAGCGTCTAGGCCGGTAGCGTAGGATTGTTCGAGGCCCTCGTTCAGCTCAAGGTTGAAGACTTCAAAACGGAGTTGTTGCGCCGCCCGCACTTCGTCAGTGGAGCGGGCAAGGCGAATCGCGTATTGGCCGGCGGAACCGACCAACAAGCGAATAGATTCTTTCGTAACATTCACGGAAATAGAGTATCCAAGTTAGGCTACGAGTATGCGACAACGGCGTTACTTTTTCAAGCAAGGAAAGCGGCTTGCCTTCAACGCTTTCGCGCCGTCAAAAAACGCTCCACATATTTGCCGAGCAAATCCGCTTCGAGATTCACCACATCGCCAATTTTTCTTTCGCGCAAGGTCGTCATTTCAAACGTGTGCGGAATGATCCACAGCCGGAAATTTTTTTTCGTCACGCCCGCGACCGTGAGGCTGATGCCGTCCACCGCGATGGAACCTTTGAAAACGACGTAGCGCATCACGTCCGGCGGCGCGGCGATTTCGAGAACATGATCCGCGCCGGATTTTTCCCAGCGCATGATTTTGCCCACGCCGTCCACATGGCCCGTTACAAAATGGCCGCCGAGTTCGCCATCCGTGCGGAGGGGACGCTCCAAGTTCACGCGCGAACCGGCTTTGAGAAATTGCAGATTTGTGCGCGTCCAGCTCTCCTGCAACACGTCGAAGTGGAGTAATTTATTTTTTCCGCTCGCAGAAATTTTGGTGACCGTCAGGCAGCAGCCATTCACCGCCACGCTCGCGCCGAGCTTCACGCCGCGCGCCAACGCGCCCGCGCGCACGACGAGCGCGATGGATTTTTTCGTGGGCGTGATTATTTCCACCACGCCCGCTGCTTCAATGATGCCGGTGAACATACCAAAAGGTTGCAAGTTGCAAGTTGCAGGTTACAAGTTGAAAAACCGGCAACTTGTAACCATCAACTTTCAACCACGCCTGCCGTGAGCAACAAATCTTCGCCCAGCCGTTGCCATTTGATGTCGTGCAGCGGAACGACTTCGTTCAATTTTTTCGCGCCGTCACCCGCCACGCCTTTGCGCGCGTCGCGTCCGCCGAGAATTTTCGGCGCGTAAAAAAACGCCACGCGTTGCGCGAAACCGCCGAGCAAAAACGAGGCGTTCACCTCGCCGCCGCCTTCCACCAGCAGGCTCGTCACGTTTTGCGAACCAAGTTTTTTCAGCAGCCAGCGCAAATCCAGTTTTGAATTTTTATTTTTTAATTTTGAATTAGCAACCGGCGCGACCACCACATTCACGCGTTTGGCCAGAGCCGCGACACGTTTTTTTGGTGCGTGTTTTCCCACCACAATCGTCGTCAGCGTGGCCAATTCATCGCTGACAATTTTCGCCGTCAGCGGCGTCCGTGCTCGCGAATCCAAAACTATGCGGCGTAACTGTGGAGGTTGAAGGTTGAAGGTTGAAGGTTGAAGGTTTTTTCCCTGCCGCGCCGTCAGGCTTGGATTATCCATCAGAATCGTATTCACGCCCACCAGAATTGCATCGCTGGCAAAACGCAATTTCATCCCGTGTGCACGCGCTTTTTCGCCGGTTATCCACTTTGATTCACCGCTCGCCGTGGCAATTTTTCCATCCAACGTCATCGCCGCCTTGACCGTCACGAACGGCGTGAGTTCCACAATCCAGTGGTTAAAGGCTTCGTTCAACCGCGCACACTCATCGCTCAAAATTCCAGAGACGATTTTAATTCCCGCGCACCGCAAAATTTCAAAACCCTTGCCCGCGTGTTTCGGATTTGGATCAGTCGCGCCGACGACCACTTTTTTTATTCCCGCTGCGATGATCGCGTTCGTGCAGGGCGGTGTGCGGCCATGCGTGCAGCACGGTTCGAGCGTCACGAACAACGTGGTGCCGCGTGTTGGGTGGCCGCGTTTTTGCGCGTCCCGAAGCGCCGCAATTTCTGCGTGCGGCCCACCCGCTGGCGCCGTCCGTCCGCGCCCGATGATTTCCCCATTCTTCACCAGCACCGCGCCCACGGTCGGATTCGGCGAAGTCGTGCCAACGCCTTGGCGCGCCAGCCGCAAGGCCAGCCGCATGAAAAGTAAATCAGCTTTCGTTTTTTTTACGTTCACAAATTTTGCCGGATGATAATGCGGAACCAGTCATAGGACAACCCGGCGTGTGTTGACGATTCGCCACCCCGCTGCAAGCCGCTTTACATTCCCGCCGTCGTCGCGCATTTTTTTGCGGATGAAATTTTGTTCGTTTTTATTGCTCGCCCTGACGCTGCCAGCTTTTGCACAAAGCCCGGCGCTGAAAATTTTTCCGGTGGAAAACAATCTGCTCTGCGTCCGCGTCACGGAAGTTTGTGAAAATTTTCCCGCGCAGTTTCGGGCCGCCGCGCCGACCAATCTCCTCACCGGCCTCATCCTCGATTTGCGGCGGGCGATCGGCACGAACGGGACGGGCAGCGCGGATTTTCTGGCCGCCAAAAAAATTCCGCTCGTCGTGCTGACCGACGCGCAGACGCAAGGCGCAGCCGCGGCACTGGCGGCGCAGTTGCACGCAGCGGGCGCGGTGCTCATCGCGAGCGGCACGAACGCGACAGCCAAAAATCCGGCAGACCTGCACGTGGCCTTGACGGTCGAGGATGAAAAACGGTTTCTGGAAAATCCGTTCACCAACACGGTCGCGGAAAGTTCTGGCAAATTATCCGGCGCGACGAACCTGATGTTTTTTGTGGATCACACGAGTGAGGCGGAATTGGTCCGCAAACGCGTGAAAGACGGCGAGGACGAAGACAGCGGTTCGCCGCGCGCTGCGCCCGCGCAACCGGTCATCGGCGATCCGGCGCTGGCGCGGGCGGTGGATTTGCTGAAGGCGCTCGCGGTGCTGCACCGGGCGCGCGGGTAATTTTTTACAGGAGGAAACGGCGGCCACAGAGAAATCAAAGGAATTTGCCGGGATGTCACGCTTGCGCTCTGTTTTCTCCGTTTGCTTCTGTTCAACCCTGCGGTTTCGCATTGACGTGCGGCCTCCGGCCAATCACCTTTTCTGTCCGCGTTTGGGATGAAAACAATTTTATTTCTCTGCACCGGCAACGTCTGCCGCAGCCCGATGGCCGAGGGGCTTTTCCGCCACGCCGTCAAGGGCCGTGGCGAGTTCCGCATTTTGTCGGCGGGCCTCGGCGCGCTCGACGGTGATGAACCGACACATCATTCCGTGCAAGCGATGAAGGAAATCGGCATTGATATTTCCCGGCAGCGCAGCAACACCCTCACGGCGGAGATGGTGCGCTCGGCGGATTTGATTTTGGGCATGACGCACAGTCACACGGACACCGTGATGCTGCTCTATCCGTCAGCGGCGGAAAAAACATTTTTGCTGCGCGAATTTGACGACACGCTGGAGCCTTACGAAAAGGACATCAGCGATCCCATCGGCAGCCCGTATGAAACTTACGTCGAGTGCCGCGACCAGATTGAGCAAGGCATCGTCACACTTTTGAAATTTATGGAACAAAATAATCTTTTGCCAAAAACCTCGAATGAAATCGCCGGTGCGGCGGTGAATTTTGCCATCGGTGCGGATCACGGCGGCTTCGAGTTGAAAGAAATTCTCAAAGCGCATCTCCGCAGTCTCGGCTTGAGCATCGCGGATCACGGCACGAACTCGACGGAATCGTGCGACTATCCCGACTTCGCGTTCGCCGTCGCCAAAGCCGTTGCCGCCGGTCACGCGGAACTCGGTCTGCTCGTTTGCACCACGGGCGTCGGCGTGAGCATCACGGCGAACAAGGTCGGCGGCATTCGCGCTGCGCTCGTCACGGATGTCGCGACGGCGGCGATCACCCGCCAGCACAATGACGCGAATGTCCTTTGTTTAAGCGGCAAAAATACGCCGCCCGAACTTGCTAAAAAAATTCTCGACGCGTTCATCAACGCTAAATTTGAAGGTGGTCGCCACGAACGCCGCGTGCGGAAGATGGATGAAAAATTTGCGCCCGCGAATTTGCGCCTCAACAATGTTGACCCCGAAGTCGGCAGCGCGATTGAGCACGAACGCATTCGCCAGCAGGAAAATATTGAATTGATCGCGTCAGAAAATTTCACCAGCCCCGCTGTGATGGAAGCGCAAGGCTCCGTGCTGACGAACAAATACGCCGAAGGTTATCCGAAGAAACGCTGGTATGGCGGCTGCGAAAACGTGGACAACATCGAGCAGCTTGCGATTGACCGCGCGAAAAAATTGTTCGGCGCGGAACACGCGAACGTCCAGCCGCACTCCGGCTCCGGCGCGAACATGGCAGTGTATTTCGCGTTCCTGAAACCCGGTGACAAAATGCTCACGATGGATTTGAGCCACGGCGGGCATTTGACGCACGGCAACAAGGCGAATTTCTCCGGCAAATTTTTCGAGATCGTCCACTACGGCGTGAACAAGGAAACCGAGCGGATTGATTACGATCAAATCGCTTCGATGGCGCGGGAACACAAGCCGAAGATGATCACCATCGGGGCGAGCGCGTATTCCCGCATCATTGATTTTCAGCGCATGGGCGAGATCGCGCGCGAAGTCGGCGCGTATCTGCTGGCGGACATCGCGCACATCGCGGGCCTCGTCGCCACCGGTCTGCATCCGAGTCCGATGGCGCACGCGGATTTTGTGACGACCACGACGCACAAAACCTTGCGCGGTCCGCGCGGCGGGTTGATTTTGACACGCGAAAAATTCGCGAAGGAAATTGACTCCATTGTTTTCCCCGGCATCCAGGGTGGCCCGTTGGAACACGTCATTGCGGCGAAAGCCGTTTGCTTCCACGAAGCATTGGCACCGAGTTTCAAAGCATATCAGCAACAAGTGGTGAAGAATTGCGCGACACTTGCCGAGGGCATGAAACGCAATGGCTACCGCCTCGTCAGCGGCGGCACGGACAACCATCTCGTGCAGGTGGACGTCGGCGCGAAGGGGATCACTGGCAAAGATTCACAAATCGCGTTGGACGAGGCGGGCATCACGGTGAACAAAAATACGATTCCATTCGAGACGCGCTCGCCGTTCCAGGCCAGCGGCATCCGCCTCGGCTCGCCGGCCAGCACCACGCGCGGCATGAAGGAACCCGAGATGGCTGCGATAGCAGACATGATTTCTGAAGTGCTGATGGACATCAAAAACGTCGAGACCGCACACAAAGTCCGCGCCCGCGTGCGCGAACTGACAGCAAAGTTTCCGCTGCCGTATTAAATCCGTTGCTCCGGCTTCCTCTCCCCCTCGGGGGAGAGGGAATAAAAAACGGTTGTAAAACTTATGTTTAGCGTCGGACAAAAAGTTGTGTGCGTGGATGACCAATGGTCGGAGACGGTCAAGCAGTTGTATCTGCAACTGCCGATCAAGGACAGCATCTACGTCGTGCGCGCCGCGCGCGTGGGTGTGCGCGCGGACGAACTCATCATGGATATGCGCCGCGTGCTGGAGCAGTCCATTCTGCTCACGGGCCTTTACAATCCCACGAACAAACTTGGCGTGGAAGCTGGTTTCGCCGCCAGCCGATTCCGCTCACTGGACGAATTGAAAAACACGGCGGTCGAGGCCGAAGCCGCTTTGGTTTAATTTTTCAGCAGATGAAACGTGGGGACGCCGCGGGCGCGAAATCATCTGTCGGCCCTTCAAATAAAAATAATTAGCCTGATTCGCGCCCACCAGAAACTCACAGGCATCCGGCCTTACTTCTACCCGATTGATTTTCGCTTGTCGCAAACGGCATTTTTCTGAAAGAATGTCCGCCGAATTACATGACAAAAATTCTTTTGCTCGGTCTCGGTCGCTGGGGCGCGAATCATCTTCGCAACCTGAACAACTTGCCCATTGAACTTTACGTCGCCGAGGTCGGTGACAAGCAGCTCGAACCTGCCCGCAAAATCGGCATCCCCGCCGAGCGGCTCACCACCAACTACAAAGAGTTCATCAACAAAATTGATGGCGTCGTGATCGTCACGCCCGCGCAATCGCACTTTCCGCTGTGCAAAGAATTTCTCGAAGCGGGCAAAGATGTGTTCGTCGAAAAGCCGTTGACGTTGACGAATGAAGATTCCAAGGCGCTCGCGGAAATTGCCGAGAAGCACAAACGCATTTTGCAGGTCGGCCACATTTTGCGATTCGATCCCGCGACGCTCTGGCTGCGCGACGCGGTGCAGAACGGCGAGTTTGGTAAGGTGAACATGATCCGCGGCCACTTCGGCGGTTTCAAGCGTCCGCGCAACGACAGCGGCGTGATGTTCGCGGACGGGATTCATTTTGTGGACCTGTTCAATTTCATTCTCGGCGCGCTGCCGAAAAGCGTGACGGCCATCAATCATGATTTTTTTGGTCGCGGCCTAGACGACGTTTCGCTCGTCTCGCTCGAATACGAAACCAAGCACGGCAAAACCTGGGCGACAGTGGAGACGGAATATTTTATTCCCGGAAAATTCCGCGAAGTCATCGTGTGCGGCGACAAGTTGAGCGCGGTGTGCGATTACAACGTCGCGCAATACAAAATCAAAACCTACGCGAACACGCACACGCCCGCCGGCGGCAATGATTTCAAGGCCACCGAAGGCGTCGTGACGCAGATTGAAACGCCGCCGGAAGAACCGTTGCTGGCCGAGCTGCGCGCGTTCATTGATTCGATCAAAACCCGCGCCACGCCACGCGCCGATGCGTGGTCCGGTTACGACGCCGTGCGCGTGCTGAACGCCGCGCTGGAATCGGTGAAGGCCGGACGCGCGGTGCAGTTGTAAAAATTTTAACCACGGATGGAAGCAAGACGTGGCTGGTGAATCCTGAAGGGATTACATCATTCAGCCCAGGGTTGCGAGGAACGAGCTACCCTGGGTTTGCGACCCAGAGGAATACAACCCTGAAGGGGTTGAATCCAGATGCGTCATAGGTGATGCAACCCCGTTGGGGTTGAAAATTGTTTTGGACAGTTACCCAGGGTAGTCCGCTGTGCGGCCAACCCTGGGCTGATGGACGCAATCCCGTTGGGATAGAAATCCGTGTCCATCCGTGGTTAAATAAAAGAAAAATTTTATGAGCAAAATCCCGTTATCGAAATGTTTCATCAACAGTGAAGTCGAGGAGGCCGCGCTGCGTGCGCTGCGCTCCGGCCAATACATCCTCGGCAAAGAATCCACCGCGTTCGAGGCCGAACTCGCCGCGCACACCGGCACCACGCAATGCGTGCTCGGTTCGTCGTGGACGATGATTGTTTATTGTTTGCACCAGTTGCAAGGCATCGGACCCGGCGACGAAATCATCGTGCCCAGCCACACCGCGTTTCCGACGATGGAGCCGCTGATCCATCTCGGCGCGAAGCCGGTGTTCGCGGACATTGACGACACGTTCGTCATGGATCTCGCGCACGTCGAATCGCTCATCACGCCGCGCACTGTCGGCATCATCGGCGTGCATCTTTACGGCCATCCAATTGACAACGACAAACTCCTCGCCATCGCGAAGAAAAATAATCTCTGGGTCATCGAAGATTGCGCGCAGGCGCAGGG
>JANYCI010000288.1 GCA_025360325.1 Limisphaerales bacterium
TGCCATGATGCGTGAACCAATACCACCCGCCCTGCTCCGTCTGCACCAAGCCGCCTTGGTTCGGCTCCTTGGCTTGCTTGTCGGCGTGATTGAGCTGTTTCGCCTCGGTGTAAGGGCCGAAAATATTTGTCGCGCGTTCCATCATCACCACGCGGCCCTCCGGTTTGACCTTGCTGAATAGGTGATAATAGAGACCGTTAAATTTATAGAGCTTATTCGCCTCACTACCTTTCGACTGATGAATGACTTGATCGGATTCCTTAATGAGTTCGCGGCTATCGGGCGAAAGTTTCCAGAGATGAATTTTGTAGCCGTCGCGAAAATTGGAGCCGACGAGATAGCCTTGTCCATCGTCATCCCAGAACGGACAGCAATCATCCCAGCCGGGTTCGCTCAACACGGCGTGCAAAGGCGACCACGGGCCGGTGATTTTTTCCGCCGTGGTCATGAAATAACCTTCGTCCGGCGCGCCGAAATAAATCCAGAACCTGCCGGCGTGATGACGAATCGCCCCGGCCCAGATGCCTTTGCCGTAACGATTCATTCGATCCCAGTTGAGTGCGGGACTGATTTGCGTGAGATCGGCAACGGCGTGACCGGCAATCGTCCAGTTCACCAAGTCGCGGGAATGTAAGACGACGACGCCCGGCGAAAATTGAAACGTGGACGAGATGGCGTAGTAATCCGAACCAACGCGAATGCAGTCGAGGTCGCTGTAATCAGCCGGAAGAACCGGGTTCCGATAAGTGCCGTCGCCTTGGTCGCCCCACTTCTCCCACGCGCCCCAAACAACTGGCGGCGACACGGGCTCTGGCTGCGCGGAAACCCGCTTCACAAAAATGGAGACGACGAGCAGCGATAGCGCTACAAGGAGGCAGCGGCGGCGGAAAATGGATTTCTCTTGGTTCAAGCAGGCATTCCAATTTTACGGCATCTGTAGCCGGAAATAATTTTGCGCCGAATTGAAGTTTAACACGTTCGTAAAATTGAAACCACCTGCGGCGTCGAATTGATTCGTGGCCACCCGCGTCCAGTTGGCGAGCGGCAGCGACAGGTTGGTTGAACTGATCACATAATAATTTCCGAGCGGCACGCCATTGCCGCCGCTCATCGTGAAATTATTTCCGTTCACCAGCAAGTTGCCAAACGTCGGCGGCGTGGTCGGCGCAACGATGAGCTTCACGACGCCAGTTGTGGCCGTGTTGATGGAATAATTATAGCCCGCCGGTTTTGCGCCGAACGTCAGGTGGCCCAGTGAAAGTCCGCCGCCGTAAGTGAACAGCGTGTATGCACCAACACCAAAGCTGGACAGATTCGTGATGTTCAACGTTCCGCCGAACGTCAGGACGCCCGTCACATTCACCAGGTCGCTGGCTGCACCCAGCTCGAAGTTTATGATGGAACCGTCGCCCAGCACGAGTCCGTCGCCGATGGTCAAAATGCCGGCACTGTTACCCGGCGCGAGCGTCGCACCGTCGGCGATGGATACCAATCCGCTAATGCTGCCGCTGCCGGCGAGGGTGGCGCCGCTGGCGACCTGCACATCGCCACTGCCCGTTGCGCTGGCGGGGTTGTTCGCGCGCAGCGTGCCGCCGTTCACAAACGTGCCGCCGGTGTAGCTGTTGGTTCCCGTGAGCGAGAGCGAGCCGGGGCCGTTGAAGATCAAAGCGGTGTTCGCCGCGCCGCCATCGGAAATCCGGCCATCAAAAATACTGTTCGTGTTCACACCGCCGATGACAAACGTCGTGGTGCTGGCGGTCGCCGTGCTCGCGCCGGAAAGTCCCGCGCCCGCGCCGCCGAAGATCGCGCCGAGATAAATCGTCGCGCCGCCGTTCTTGTTGTAGAGACCGCCGTTGCTGCCGAAATTCCAGACGGTGTTGGAACTGCCGAACGTGACGGTGTTCAATTCGCGGATCCAGTTGCCGGTGATAAAATTAATTGTGCCGCTGAAGCCGCTCCAGTCGCCGTTCGGCGAAAAGACGCCGCCGCCGCCGACGTTCAAATTCAAAACCCCAGAGCCTTGCAGCGCAAAACTCGCGTAAGGCTGGCCGCTGGTCTGCAATGTGTTCGTGCCGGTGGATGAAATCGTCGTGCCCGTGCCGACAGCGTTGAGATAAAGCGTGCCGCCGTTCAGCGAGATTGGGCCGACGCCGCCCGCGTTGCCGTCGATGACGAGTTGCAATGTTCCGCCGGTGACGAATGTTCCGCCGGTGAAGCTGTTGCTGGAATTCAGAATCAAAGTTCCCGCGCCGCTCTTGGTCAGCGTGGCGATGCCGCCGAGCGTGCCGCCGCCGATGGTGAAAGTCCGCGCCGCATTCGTGACCAGCACCGTCGCCGGTTGCACTGTGCCGGTGATGGCGACATTGCCATTGGTAGAGGTGTCGTCGAAGCGGACGGTGTCGAGGTTGAAAAATTTATCCGCCGCAACGCCATTGAACCAGTTGGTCGTGGTGGATAAATCCCACGCACTGTCGTTCGTGCCACTCCATACGAGCGCCGACGCGCTGCCGGTGATGGTGAGCCGCACATAGGACGGGTTTGCCCCGGCGGACGAGCGATTCAAATTGATGCCTTGCCGCGTGCCGGTTGGCAGATTGTGCGTGACGCCGCTCCACGCCGTCGAGGTCGTCGCGCCTTCGATGAGTCCGTAAGTCCCTGCGCCGAGCGCGTGATCGGTGAGGTTGAAGATGTAATTGTTCACGCCGCTCATCGCGAGGGAACCGCCCTGCATCACGATTTTGTCATACGCACCCGCAGGCGAACCCGACAAATCAAAAAATAAATTCGGCGTAGCGAGCGTGAGGTTGTTGCTGGTCGTGAGCGTGCCGAAACTGCCAATGCCGATGCCGGGGGAAATTTTCCCGCCTGCCGTCGTCGTCACGCCACCGAGCAGCGAACCAGTGCCGTCGAGAATTCCGCCGGAAGTCACGGTCACGATGTTGCCGTTGTCGCTGCCGGTCACGCGCAACGTGCCGTTGCTGACGATGAGCGCGCCGGAGAAATTATTACTGCCGCTCAACGTCCATCTGCCCGTGCCGTTTTTGATGATGCGATTGGTGTTGTTGACGCTGGTGATCGCCCCGGCGAATTCCGTGTCGCGGTTCAATCCACCGACGACCAGCGTCATCGGCCCGGCGTAGCCCGAGCCTTGAAAACCGCTCGTGGCCGTGCCGGTCAGCGCGCCGATGGTGAGCGTGTTGCCGCCGGAGTTGTGACGGCCAATGAGCGCGACGTTATCGAGATTCACGGTCGCGCTGGAAAGATTTCCGTCAAAACCACCGCCATTGAATTGTCCGGTGAGCAACGCGTTCGCAACCGTTCCCGTAATGTTGAGCGTGCCGGTGAACGCAGCGAACGCGCCGTTTAAGTTGTCGTAATTGAACGGCACACCAGAGACGTTGAGATTCGCCGTGCCGTTGCCGGAAAGGCCGGTGATGCTCATGCGCGGCGAAAAATTGATGGTGCTTGCCGTGCCGTCGGGAATGGTGAGCAAATTATCGAGCGTGTAATTCGCCGTGCCGCCGTAAGTCGAAGTGAGCGTGGCGTTCTGCAACGTGAACGCGCCGCTGCCGATGTCGCCGCCGCTATTGATGACGAGCGTGCTGCCATCAATCGTTCCACCGCCGGTGAAGCTGTGCGCGGTGCTGACCGTGAGCGTGCCGCCGCCGGACTGGTTTAATTTCATCGCACCGCCGAGTGTGCCGCTGCCGCCGAGCGTGTAATTATTGGTTGATTGAACGGTCAACGAACTCGGGGTC
>JANYCI010000304.1 GCA_025360325.1 Limisphaerales bacterium
GCAAAATTTCCTAGCTAGCCGAGCGGCTAGTTTTTATGCCCGCCCGCCGGGTTTGCGAACATTGGGGCTTATAACGAATTCAAGAATTTGATGAGGGACGCCCGTTGCGTCGCCGACATTGTTCGGAAGGCTTCCTTCGCCGCCTCGGCTTCGCCGCCGTGCCAAAGGATTGCCTCTTCGAGACTACGGGCGCGGCCATCGTGTAGATACGCTTCGCCGCCGCTGACGCCAGCAGTGAGGCCAATGCTCCAGAGCGGTGGCGTGCGCCATTCCGAACCGGTGGCATTTCCTTCTCCCATGTTATCGGCAAGACCTGCCCCCATGTCGTGCAGGAGCAAATCAGTGTAAGGATGAATAGTCTGATTGCGAAGTTCAGTCATGGGATGATATGCGCTGGTGGTGAGGGTTGGCGCGTGACACTTCACACAGTTGGCACTGGCGAAAAGCTGTTCGCCTTGCAACGCCTGCGCGTCGGTCAAGTCGCGGCGCGCACCGACACCAAGCAGGGCAACATAACGCGTCATCTTGTCGAGATCAGCATCGGCGAGTTCGGGTGCGACGCTGTTTGTTTCACCATCGAGAATCGGGAAGACGGAGGTCGTCACGCCCATGTCCGTATTAAGTGCGCCGGCGATCTGGTGGCTGATGCGCGCCTTCCCGCCTTTGTGGGTGAAGCGCCCGAGACGTTGCTGGCCGGTCTGCGGATCGAGCACGGTTTGAATGCGACCGGAAATGCCGTCAGCATTGGCATCACTCGGATCAGCCAAAGCGATGATGGTGCTTTCGCTCACCGCTTCAAGCAGACCGAGACCGACAAGCTGCGGCGCGATACGCACGGAGAAAAACGCCGGGGTAGTTCCCGAAAATGTGTAGTTCGGTTTTTGCAACGAATAGGGAGTGCTGTCGCCATACTGTCCGCTGGTAGTCGTATAACTGGCAATCGTCGCGCTGCCATCGGTTGGCCCGCTGGTGGCTTGCGGCTGCAAGACGGAACCAAGCGTCGGATGCGGCGAACCGTTCGCATCGCTGCCCACCTTCACGACGGATTGCAACATCGGCACACCGATGGCCGGCGGGAGCGAACGACCATTGTTGACGTGGCACGCGACGCAACTGTGATTGATAAATTTCGGACCAAGCTGGCCGACGTGTTCGGTGAAGATCGGATTATCCGGCTCCGAATGCACGCCATCGCCAAAGTCGGTGTGATGCAACCGCCGCCCGAGCATGAACGGCAGTCCGTTCGTGGGCGAAATATTTCCGGCCGTTTGCTTAAAGCGATGTTCCGGCTCATCGGAGTATTGATACGGCAACGTGGTCTGGCCGCCGAGCCAGGCGTTCGTGGGCAAGGGGTAGGAGTCCAGGCTTAGGTTGACCGTATTGTTGAAGGTTCCGCTAAGCCCAATTTCCTGTCCCTCTTGCCACGGAACGATACCTTGCCCGACGATGTAGAGCAGCACGGTGCCGTAGTAGTTATTACGTCCGTGTCTAGGACTGTTTAGAAACTGGCTAATCTCGATCTCTACACGGTCGCCATTCGTCAGCGCGCGGTTGTTGAACTGGGCATTTGCGGTGATGGTGGCGGAGTAGTTGTAGTCAATTTCGCCCGGTGTGGCGGAGGCGTTCGTGGAGACGAGCGTGGCGATTTGATTGTTGTTGTATTCGGCGACCGTGCCGATGCCGCGAAAGAAAGTGCGGAACTCGGCGGGGTTCAACCGGTCCTGGGTAGTGTAGTTGAAAGTGATGCTTGTCCCACCCTTCGCCACGCGATCAATGATCTCGATGTTCGCCACCCGCTGCTCCCAATACCAGCTCAAGTAGTGGTCATAGATGTGGAAATTAGCCTCGCGCGCGTGGCGGTCGCGCACCCGGTCGGCGAGATAAGTGATGCGATTCGTGGGCGTATCCACCGTGGTCGCGGATTCCAGCGGCGTAAAGGAATTGAAGAGCGCGACGATCCCGACATTTGAATCGGTCTGGGCGGAAATGGTCGCGTCAACCGCAAGACTCTGACCACTGGCGGTAAGTGCGATAACTGCGAGGTAATAAGTCTGGCCAGAAATCAGGCCGGAGATAATGGCTGAAGTTACATTGCCAACGTCTATTGAGTTAGTCATGTATAAGCTGTTAGTGCCATAGAAGACACGGTAACCAATCACTCCCGCGCTGGGACTCGCCGTCCAAGCCAGACCGATGGCATTGGTGAAACCTGACGGAAAGCTGTGCAAGTTGGTTGGCGCGAACACAACAACGATATCTGTCGGAAGGGACAGTCCATAGAACCGTTTCGCTTCACCCGGATTGACCGGCAGGTTATTGGTGGATCGCCCGTCGCTGCCAAATATATTTGTCGCCAGCGGTGTCCAGGTTGCGCCCGGCGTAAGATTCGTGGATGTGAGCAGCACGCTGGAAGTATTCGTCCCGCCCAGCCAGACGAAGTTCAGTATCGTGCCCGAGCTCACCACACTGCCGGGAACTATGACTGGCCGCATTGGTGGCAATGGCGGTGGCAGCAAATAGGTGAACCCGTTCAGATTGGTGCCGGAAACGGTGTTCGTATTTTCAACAACCACGTTGACCGCGCCCGGCACACCGGCTGGCGTGGTGGCCGTAATGTTGGTTGAGCCAGCAAGTAAGATGCTAGTTCCAACATTCGCGCCAAACTTGACCGTGGCTCCGGCCAGAAAGTTGGAGCCAGTAATAGTCACCACCGTGCCGCCATTAGTCAGCCCCGTTCCTGGCGCAACGCCCGTGATGACCGGAGCGAGCGGTGACGGACCACTGTTGCCCACCACATCGGCATAGCTGTCGCCCACCCGAATTTCATCCGCCTTGATGGCAAATCCGCCACCGGAGTTTTGAAACCCAATCCCAGTGATGGTTCCCACATCAAACGAACTAACAGTATAAGTAGCCGCCACGACTGGCGTGGCGGAATTGGCCGTGGGGTTGAGATAAACCGTGACGGTGTCGTTCGCGCCCGAGGTATTGAAATCAATTTTAATCGCGACCAGATAAGGGGTGGTGCCATAGGTGCCGAGAAAAGAACTCGCCAAAGAAGTAGCGCCCGAAGTTGCGGTGCTAACAGTATTGATGGAACCAAGACCCAATCCGCCTTGTGTGCCGGAGAACGGCGCTAAACCATAACCAAAAAACAAACCCGTCCCGCCATTGGGAAAGTAAACACCGCAAATGTTCCCGCCGTTATTTCCGGTTAAGTTGAACAGAAAGCTGATCCACTTGGTTCCGCTGGAGAGTGGGGCCGTGAAATTCTCGGTTTGCCGGCCGCTAGTTGAACTTAAAGAGCTATTGACTGTCGGAAGGCCGGCGTAGGTCATACCGGCGGCAATCGCGGGAGTCGTCCCAGACGTCCAATTGCCAGTGAACCCGCTGGAGGCGCTGGCCGTGGCATTAGGAATCGAGGTGGTGTAATTAAACGGCTCGTAAGCATTCAAGCTCGCATAGCCGGTGTTAGTCAACACGACGAGGCAAAACACCGCGCCTAGTAATCCCGCAATTGTTTTAAGATTAGTCTTCATAAACGTTTTGTCTGGTATTGTCGCAGCTTAGACCTAGCTACATCGCTAGAAACATTCAAGCGCACGTTGCTTATAGGCTCAAGGAAGCCACGCCAGCTCGATGCGCTGGCGTGGCTGATGATTTTGATTCGGTCTTTGTCCAAATTTACAACCTTTACGGATAGATCATCCGGTAAAACACCGTCGGGCTTGCCGGATCAATGGTGAAGGTCATCTGGTTCGTTGCCGCCGAGCCGGCCACGTCAGTCCAAGTGGCGGTGAGGCCGGTGCCAAGGTCGTTGGTCTGCGACTGCAATTTCCAACCGGTATGATCAGCCGGCCAAGTTAGCGTGAGCTGGTCGCCCGTAAGGCTCGTGACGATGTTGGTCGGCGAGGTGTTCACGCTGCTGGCAACATAACCCGACACATCGCCGTAAGTGTCGCCGACCCGGATCTCATCGAATTGTTCAAAGGCGCCGCCCGCTTGGAAATTGAAACCAATTCCTGTGATGGTTCCGACATCGTAGGTAGTTACCACTAAGTCGGGACTAGGATCGTTGATGTTACCCGCCGGAGTCACTGCGCCCGCCACCGGGTTAAGCCATAGGCTGACCGTATCGTTGGTGCCAGAGGTGTTGAAATCTATTCGCAGCACGATGAGATTCGTCTGGTTGTAGTTCATGAGCTGCGTCGGGCCGGGCATTTGCGCCAGCGTCGCGCCGGTTCCCGTAGCCGAGCCGCCGGCGGTGACGACGGAACTTAAAGTCAAAACCCCCGCGACTCCGCTCCACGGATATGGCCCAACAAAGAGACTGGTGGCTCCGCTGCCCGGCAAGTAGAGACCGTTTCTATTTCCGCCATTGTCGCCGGTTTGATTGTAGAGGAAGCTGATATACTTCGTGCCGCTGGCAAGCGGAGCAGCCAACGATACGGTGTCGCGCTGACCGCCGGGCAATTGTTGGAACGCATTATTCCCGGTCGCCAGGCTAGGATAAGTCAGATTGCCAATGATGCTGACGGCTCCGCCAATCGTCCAGTTGCCGGTGAACCCGCTGGCGGTAGAGACGTTGCCGTTGGCGAGCGTGCCATAATTAAACGGCTCGTAAGCGGTCGGCGCATAGGTCCCCGTCGGCGTGGCCGTGGCTTCGGGGCTGGAATCATCACCTTCGCCATAGGCACTCACCGCCGAAACGACGTAGTAATATTGGATGAATTTAATCGCCGTCAGATCGGTGTAGGCCACCGTCGGAGCCGTCGTAGTGCCGATGGTAACGTAACCGGAGCCGCTGGTGGTCGAGCGCTTGATGTTGTAGCTGACGGCTCCGGCGGAACCCGTCCAAGCCAGGGCTACTTGATTGGTGCCGGCCGTGGCGGTTAGACCTGTCGGCGCGGCAGGAGGAGTATTGGGTGTCGCGGTTACTTCCGAGGAGTTGGCGCTCTGACCGGTGCTATTGGTTGAGGACACCTTGTAGAAGTAAGGCGTGCCATTGACTACATCGGTATCATAGTAACTGGTCGTGGCCACGTTCGTGATGGTAACTTCCGTTCCGCTGGTCGTTGAGCGTTTGACATTGTAGCTGGCCGCGCCTACTGCCACGCTCCAACTCAATCTGACCGCGCCATTAGTTCCGACGGCGGCCAACCCAGCAGGCACGTTGGGCAGCGCAATCATGGGGGTCGCGGACACTTCCGTTGAAAGCGCGCTCAACCCGGAAGTATTCGTGGCCTGCACCACATAGAAGTATTGCGTGCCGCCGACGGCGGTGGCGTCAAAGTTGGTATTGGAGGCCACACTGTTGGTCACGCTGTAAACCCCCGTGCTCGTGCCGCGCAAAACATTGTAGCCAGTCGCCCCGCTCGCGACGTTCCAAATTAAACCGACCGAGTTGATGCCCGCAGTGGCGACCAATCCCGTCGGCGTGGCGGGCGGGTTATAGCCCACCACTTCGCCGTAGGTCGTGCCGCGCCGAATCTCATCAATCTTAATCGCCTGTCCGCCACCCTGGTTATTCAACCCAATCCCGGTGATGGTTCCGACATCGAACGAACTGACCGTGTAAGTGGCCGCCACACCCGGCGTGGCCGAATTTGCCGTCGGGTTAATATAAATCGTGACCGTATCGTTGGCTCCCGAGGTATTGAAATCAATTTTCATCACGATCAGGTAAGTAGTGCCATAGGTTCCCACAAAAGAACTAGACAAGGTTGCGATGGTTCCCTGAACGCCGGTGCCAGTGGTAGTCATGGAACCTAGACCAAGTTGCCCGGAACTGCCTCCCGGAGCAAAGCCGTAACCCAAGAACAAGCCCGTGCCACCGTTTGGAAAGTAAACACCGCAGCGGTTTCCGCCGTTGTTACCGACCTGGGTAAAGAGAAAGCTGACATAGGCCGTGCCATTGGACATTGGGCCGGAGAAACTCTCAAATTGCCGACCGATGGCTGATGCGCTCAAAGCACTGTTAGCCACCGGAAGACCGGTGTAGGTCATGCCCGCGACAATCGAAGGAGTAACTCCACACGTCCAGTTACCGCTGAATCCGCTGGCGGTGCTGGCGGTGCCGTTGGTGATCGAGCCATAGTTAAACGGCTCGTAAGCGTTGAAGTTAAGAACTCCGGTGACGTTCACCACCGCCGAGGTGGTGCTCAAGCCCGCGTTATCCTGCGCCACGGCGGTCAACGCATGGGCACCAACCGTCGCCGTCCAATTAGCGGCATAAGGGCTGGTGGTGGAACTGCCTACGATTGAGCCGTCCACATAGAAATTTACATTGGTAACTGCGCTATCGTCCGTCGCCGAAGCGCCGAGCGACACGCTCGAACCGATAAGAAACACACTGGCCGCAGCCGGGTTGGTGACCGTCACCGACGGCGGCAGGTTCGCCGCAACCACATTGACGACGGAGGAAGTGACCGCATTGCCGTTGCTGTCGCGCGCCACAGCCGACAGCGTATGGGCGCCCGCCGCCGCGCCAACTACAGAGTAACTAAAAGGTGAACTAGCGTCATTGCCGACGAGCGCGGCATCTACATAGAAGTCCACATTAGTTATCGTGCCCGGAGTCACGGTGGCGTTGGCGTTGATTGTATAACTGTAGATGCTCACCGTCTGGGTGTTAGTTGGACTCGTGATGGACACGACCGGCAAGGTGCCGGTGACGTTCACCACCGCCGAAGTTTTACTGACGCCATTGTTATCATACGCCACGGCGGTCAGCGCATGCGCGCCGGCAGTTGCCGTCCACGCGGCGGCATAGGGACTGGTGTTGTCGCTGCTAACCAAACCGCCGTCCACATAGAAATCTACGTTCGTCACCAGGTTGTCGTCCGTCGCCGAAGCGCCGATGGACACATTAGAACCGACAAGGATCTGACTTGCGTTAGCGGGGTTGGTAACGGTTACGGACGGCGGGAGATTTGCCGCAGTGACATTGACCACAGACGACGTGGCGGTATTTCCGTTACTGTCCCACGCCACAGCTTGCAACGTGTGAGCGGTGGACGCCGCGCCGCTGACGACGTAATTGAAGGGCGATGATGTATCATTGCCTGCCAGCGCGGCATCTACATAGAAGTCTACGTTGGTGATCGTGCCGGGAGAAACCGTGGCGTTGGCGGTGACCGTATAACTATAGATGCTCACCGTCTGCGTGTTGGTCGGACTCGTGATGGATACGGACGGAAGCGTGCCGGTGACATTCACCACCACCGAAGTGGTGCTCAAGCCATCGTTATCCTGCGCCACAGCTTTCAGCACATGAGCGCCAACAGTCGCCGTCCAAGTTCCGGCATAAGGACTGGAGTTGTCGCTGCCAACCAATCCGCCGTCCACATAGAAATTCACGTTTGTCACCGTGCTGTCGTCTGTTGCCGAAGCGCCGATGGATACACTCGAACCAACGAGAATCTGGCTCGCGTTCGCCGGATTAGTGACCGTCACAGACGGCGGCAGATTGGCGGCGGTGACGTTGACTACGGATGAAGTAGCCGAAATGCCATTATTGTCCCAAGCCACGGCTTGCAACGTGTGAGCGCCAGCGGTAGCGCCGCTCACATTATAATTAAACGGCGAAGTAGCATCACTGCCGACGAGTGCGGCGTCCACATAGAAATCTACGTTAGTGACCGTGCCGGGAGAAACCGTGGCATTGGCAGTGACTGTATAGTTGTAAATGCTCACCGTCTGCGTGTTGGTCGGACTCGCGATGGACACGTTCACCGGGATGACGGAAAGACCCACGGCATCGGCGAAGCTGGTTGCCACCCGAAATTCATCCAGGGTTATTCCGATGGCCGCGCCATCATACATACCGAAATTGACCAAGGCACCGAAGCTGCCAAAACCCGAGGTCACCGTGAAGTCGGGTGACGGCGCGGTGGGCTGTCCCGCCGTGGGATTGGAATAGACCTTGATGCTGGAAACAACGCCAGCGGTATAGACAAATTCCAGGACATAGAGATTCGTATTAAGATAGGTCTGGGCAGTAACGCTCGTCCCAATTTGGGCACCAACCACCGTCGTGCCGGTCATCGCCATTAGACAAGGCTTTCCTTGCGTGCCGCTGAATTGTTGGTAGGCCAGCATGACGCCGATGCCGCTGCTGTTTTCCAAGATCACCCCGCAACGGTTGCCGCCCGCGTCGGCGGTTTGCTTGAAAAGAAAGCTGACCCAAACGCTGCCAGAAGTTGGCGCGCTGGCGATGTGAGTGTATAAGTTGTTCGCACCGAGATTAACCATGGATTTATTGGCCGTGGGCAGACTGGGGTAGTCCAGACTAAAGGAGTTAACCGTGGCAGCGCCGACCCAGTTACCCGTCCACCCGCCAGCCGTGGTTTGAGTGGGTGTGCCCGTCGGCGCGGCGTTGCCGGCGTTAACCTGCCCACCGCTGGTATAGTTAAACGGCTCGTAAGCGACGAGCGCCGCCGAAGCGGTAAACGTGGCAACCGCGAATAACGCAGTCAGCAGGGGTATAAGTTGGACGGAGCCGCACCGACGCAGGCAGGTGACGTTCGGGGAACAGTTGATTTTCATTTTCTCCTTGGTTTCTTGGTTGCAGGTTTTGTCTCGATAAAAAGACACTATGAAACGTTCGGATAGGCTGTGCGTATTCAATCATGCCTTCATGGGATGATCCTAGAACGCAGCCTAGGTCGCTTGGGTCAGGGGTGTCTTATGGAACGAGACTAGCAGCGATCATGCAGCTGCCTAGCTAGCCGAGCGGCTAGGTTTTCAAGAACCCTGCCCCTGCTTGAATTTCAACGCCGCCTCCGTCCGGGAATGGACGTGAAGTTTTTCGTAGATGTGTTGTAGATGCCATTTCACCGCCGCTACCGTCACGCCGAGGCGATCCGCAATTACCTTGTTCCCCAGACCGTGCATGACAAGCTCCAACACTTCGCGTTCACGTTCGGTGAGGTCTTCCACCTGCGACGCGGCGGTGGTCTGTTGCCGGAATTGGCCGATGACTTTGCGTGCGATCTCCGGCGTCATCGGCACGCCGCCTTCGTGCGCTTCTTTGATGGCATTGATGATTTGTTCCGGCTGGGCGCGCTTCAGCAAGTAGCCGCACGCGCCCGCGCGCAACGCCTGAAAAATTCGTTCCGAGTCCTCATACACCGTGACGATGACGATGTGGATTTTCGGCATCAGCTCCTTGAGTTTCGCCGTGCATTCCACGCCCGTGGAATCTGGCAACTGGATATCCATCAGCACCACATCCGGCGCGGCCTTGGGAATTTTCTTCAATGCCTCCGCCACCGTGCCGCTGGTGCAAACACACGAAAATCCCGGCGTGCGGTTCAATAGCGTTTCAAACCCTTCGCGCACCGTTTTGTTGTCTTCCACGATTCCGACCTTGATCATAAAATGGGTTGCGGCAGCGGCGCGCGGAATTTCACGGTCGTGCCTTGTTGCACATCGCTGGTGATTTCACACTCGCCGCCGATGGCTTGCAAACGCTCGCTCATATTCGCTAGGCCATCATTGCCGGCGTCATGCGTGGCGGCCTCCATCCCGTGTCCGTCGTCCGCGACTTCGACGAGCAATTTTTCCTCGCGCACGGAAATGCGCAACCACACCCGCGTGGCGCGCGCGTGGCGGACGACGTTGTTCAACGCCTCCTTGAACGCGAAGAAAATTTCCTGCCGGAATTTCGGGTCGAGCGGGCGCTCCGGCAAATCTTCCGCGATGTCCAGCCCGCAAGAAATTGAGGCCAAGTCCAGCAACCGCTGGGCATACGCACCGAAATAGCTCGCGAGCGAGGCGATGGTGTCATTGCGCGGATTCACGGCCCAGACAATTTCATCCAGCGAAGTCACCATAAGTCGCGCCGTCTCGCTCAAGTCATCGAGGTAGCGATCTTTTTCACCGGCGGAAGTCGTCGGACTTTTCACGAGCGTGGCGAGCATATTGACCTCCGTGAGCCGCGCGCCGAGGTCATCATGCAAATCATGCGCCACCCGCGCGCGTTCCTGCTCGATTTCACGGCGGCGTTCGGCGCGCTGGCGCTGCTGAATTTCCGCCTCCAGTTCGCGCGTGCGCACCGCCACGCGTCGGCGCAGCACGGCCACCCAGCCGAACGCCGCAAACGTCACGAACGCCAGCGCGCCAGCGATCCACAACACTTTTTGCAGCGTCCACCACGGCGGCGAGGCCACTACCACCACGTCTGCCAACGAGCGCAGCAGCACGGTGAATGACTTCGCGCGCCAGTCGTTGCCGGGATTCCATTCGCCGGGTTCAATCCGGCACACGCCGGTGAGCGACACCAGACTGCCGTTTGCCACGCGGTCAAAACTATCCGCCGCGCTTTCCGTTTTTTCCATTTTCAGACCCGCCTGAAAAATCGCGTTACCATCCTGCAACAACAAAAATTGTTCGTCGCCGTGCCGCGTGCGGTCAATCACGCGCGCGGAAATCTGGATCAACTTGCAGTCAAAATTTCCCGTCAACGCGCCGTCCGTCGTCACGCGCACCGGGGTCAGCGGCGTGCCCGCACCGGTTTGGCGATAGACCGCATCTTGCAACATCGGCGTGTAATCGCCCTGGCTCACGAACCCCAACACCTCCGCCTCATCGCCCACCGCCAGCGGTTCGCGACTCTTCGTATGCACCTGCACGCCGCGTTCCTCGTCCTGCAAATACAGCGTGCTGCCCGGCACAAAATACGTCACGCGCCCGGACACTTTCACGCGATGGCTGAAATTTTCCTGCGGTGTGAATTGCAACAGGCTGCCGACCGGACGCACCGGCACAGCGAAGGGATTTTGCGCCGCTGGAATTTCCAATTTCAAATCCTCCGGGCGCGGCACCATCAGCCGGATGGCAAACAACTGGCGTTGATGATTAAACTTGGTCGAGCACACGCCGCGCACGCGCACCGTGCTGTCCAGCAAATCATCCGGTCGCGACACCGGCAGGTTTTTAGAAAAAATCAGTAGCCGTCCGCCGCCGGTAGCGATTTCAATTTCAAAAAATTCTGGCACGTCCGATTTTCGGATGGCGCGCACCACGCCGCCGATCTCCACGAACTGGCTGTCCTCCACGCCGCTCGCAAGCTGTTCGTAAGTCACCGGCTGCGCCGCCGGCAACGGCTTTGCGCCCGTCACCTGCACCTGCTCCACCGCCACCACCGGCGCGTATTCACCGGGGTTCACAGTGCCGGTGACTTCCACGGCCTGCCCCGGCGACAGCAACGGCAGCGTGACCCCCACGGGAAATTTCAGATAAATCCCCGCCGTGTCATCTTGAATAAAATGAGAAAATAAACCTTCGTCAAAGAACGTCACCACGCCATCAAGCCGGACGGAAATTTTTTGCTGCAACTGCTCCACCGGCAACGCGCGGATCGCTGAAACCGTCCGCAATTCTTCGCCGTTGACGGAGCCTTCCCCGACCGCGCCCAAAAGCCCGCCCACCACCAGCGCAGCGGCGAGCCAATGATGACAAGGCGAAAAAAAATTTCTCATCCAGATTAGGGTGATGCCATCTTTTCAACCGCCCAGCCCGAATTGTCAATCACCTTTGAGTCGGGAGTAGATTTTTTGCTGGCACCCACAGCGAATCAAAAGCGCGTCAAGTGGCAGACCGAGCGGCTCAAAAATTCAGCCGCAAGGAAGCCACCAACTCGCGTGTGCGCGGCAGCTCGGCCGAGAGGTTCAGCGGATTCAGCCGGTAGTCCGTATCGAATAAATTCAGCAAGCCCACCCGGAGTTCCGCGTGGCGACGCGCGAAACGGTAGCCCAACATCAGGTTATGCTGCCAGCAATCTTCGCCCGCCAACGCCGGCGTGTAGCCAAAGTTTTCCTGATGATACCACGACGATTCCCATTGCGCGAAAAAGCCCGACGGCAGGTTGCAATTGAGCGCGAAGGCAAGTTGGCTCTGCACTGCGCGGTTGTCTTGCAAGACCTGATTGAGACCGATGGCGGTCTGGGGAATATCAGGAAATCCCGTGACCAATTTTGCCTCGCTAACCCGGAAGCGAGCGTTCGCGGAAAAATAATCGCCGAGCAGTTGCGCCGCGTAGAGCGAGACGGTGCGTTCACTGAAATCAAGCTTCTGCCGAGTAGAACCGGGCGAGTCGAAAATCGGCAGGCCGGTGGAATTGGTGATGGTGCCAAGGGCGCGCGTGCCATCCGAGTTGAGCCATTCGGCCTCGACGCCAAAAAAAGTTTTCCCGTTCAGCGACTGGTCAAAGCCCACGCTGGCCGTCTCGAATTCCGCGCCGGGCAAAAGTCCCGCGACACTTTCCGGCAACAGACTGCGATAGGCTTGGTTGAAGCCACCGACCTGCGTCGGTTCCAGCCGCACGCTGTTGTCGAAAAACAAACCGCCGAGCGAACGGGTGTAGCTCGCGCGAAACAGCCCGTGTTTCCAGGGCGAAAATAAGATGCCTACTTTCGGAGAAAATTTTTCACGCGTCGTTTCGCGCAAAGACACCGGCGGGAAATCGGCATTCATCGGGAACTCGATATGGTCGTAGCTCACGCCGCCAATCAAGCTCAAAGACGCCGTTGGACGCAGCGTGTAGTAGCCGTAAACATTGGCGCGTTCGAGCGTTCCGCTGCCGTCTTGATTACTAAACTTTTCCACGATCGGCCCAGAGAACGCCGGGTTCAGCGTGCCGCCGGTCTGCACTTCACCATGCTGCCAGCGACCACCAACCACTATTGTCTGGTGCGCCGTTTCCCAAATGTGTTGCAGCTCCGCCGAATAAAGTCCGAAGTGCGCGCGACTGTCCAAAATCAGCGGCACGGCATTCTGCTGCGAATTGATGACCTGCGTCGTGACGCCTCCGATTTGTCGCAACGTCAGCGTGTTTGGCAAATCATCGTGAATCGTCAGCCGGTCATTCAGCCGGGAAACCAAAACCAACGTGTGACTGCCGGGTTTCCATTCGCGATGCCAACCCGCGTAGATGTCCGGCTCCTGTTTTTCATGCACCTGAAAATTGGCCTTCGCGTTGGTCGGGGCATAGAGTTGCGAAACATCCCCGGCGTGCGATTGGAAATCGCCGATCTGAAAATACAAATCATCTTTGGCGGTGACGCGCTGTTTGAGAGTGAGCGCAAAATCGCGCCGCTCATCGGCATTGTTCGCGCGCTGGCCGTTGAACTGGCGCAGTTCCGTATCGAACGCGTAGCTGAAATTTTTTAACGTGCCGAACGCCGTCGCCGTTTCGCTCCAATCACCACGGCTGCCGTAAGTGGTGAGCGAGCTGATGCCCAAACGTTGCGTGTCAAAAAAACGCAGACGATCCGACTGCGACAAAACCTGCGAGAGATTGCCCGCGCCCGGCGGCGCGAGCAGGTTCGCGACGAGCAACTCACTTTGCTTCGCGGTTTCAAGCCGCAAATCGAAGCGGTTCAAATCTTGTTGTGCTGCGTAGCTGTTCGCGAGAAACAAATGGCCAGAAAAATTGGCGTAATTTTCTTCGACGGAGCGCGCGGCGACGTGACGGCTCACGTCCGTCAAACCGGCGTCGTCGTAGATCGCCGCGAGGTTCGCGCTGCGCACGGATTTGTCGCCGTCGAGCAACTCGCGCGAACGAAATGCCGCGCGGTTATCGTTCTTGTCGTAAGCGGTTTCGAGATCGCGAATCGCGGCGTTCAATTTATTTTCCTGCCAGAGATGCAGCGCGGAATAGAGCCACGCCGTCGGGTCGTTCGCATCGAGTTCCTTCGCGAGGCGAAATTCTTTTTCCGCCGCGTGGGCGTCACCAAGTTCACTCGCAGCTTTGCCCAGATAACTGCGGAACAAACTGCGTTGCGGTTCCAACGCGGCGGCGACTTGAAACGCGGCGCGCGCTTCGGAAAAATTCCGTTCGCGCAGTAAGCACAGTCCTCGTCCCAGCCACGCCGAACCGAGCGCGGCATCCAGTTCGCGAGCGTGGTCAAAAGCATTTTGCGCGAGCCGAGCATCGCCTTGATCGAACCGCACAAAACCTTGCAACGCGTGCGCGGCAGCGAGGCGCGGGGAAATTTTTAAGGCCTGATCCAATTCCGCCAGTGCCGCGCGGCGGTTGCCAAACGCAAATTCCAGTTCCGCCAACCGCGCGTGGGCAAAGCCAAAATCGGGCGCGAGCGCCACGGCTTGTTTGGCGGCGTCGCGGGCATTTTCCAAATCAGCAGCGGCTTGCAACGCGTAGCTGTGCACTAGTAGTTCGCTGGCGGAGTGCGGGACTGGTGCGGGACGTTGCGTTTCGCCGCGCACGACGGCGATGAGTTCACGCAACGCAGCGGCGGTAGAATTTTCGGCAACGCCTGCTAAAAAAAATTCTGCTTCAGGCACGCGGCCCACGGATAGTTCGAGTTGTGCGCGGAAAATTTTTGCGCTGTCGCTCTCCGTCGGCAACGCCGCTGGCCACGCGGCGAGCGCGCCGAGCAAATCTCCCGCGCGATAATTTTTCAGCACGTCGGTGAGCGCCACTTGTTCCAGCGCGTCGAAGGAAAGTTCGGCTGGGTTGAGGATGCCGGGATAATAAAACGCCCACTGGATTTTGGCCGTTGCGTTGACGAGCGCGGTGCGGTGCGCGGGTTGGCCAGCAGCTAGACGCAACTCTTCGCCGCGTTGTAAATTGATTTCCTCGGTCGCGGACTTGAGCGAAATCAGGCCGTCTATCAATGCGAGATGAACGCCGCGTTGGTCGTCGGCTTCCAGCAAAAATTCCGTGCCGCGAATGGCCCCGGCGGCGAGCGGCGTGTCAAACTCCACGTCCGCTGGCTTTTCGCGGTTGAAAAAATAAACCGCGCCGCGCAACAGGCTGAAGCGTTTTTTCTCCGCATTGCGCGGCGGCAAAAGTTCCAGCGTGGTCAGTTCGCCGAGGCGCACGACACTGCGATCCGAGAGCTGCACGGCGGCGCGGCTCGCGGCGCGGGTGCGGAGCTTGTCGCCGACGTGAAGCGCGAGGCCGGCGGATGCACCTTGCCAATTCGTCGCGGCGGGCGTGAAAAGTTCCACCGTGCCAGCCGCCTCGATGAGCGTGCTGGCGGCGTTCGTCTGCGCTGCCGCCGCGAGCTGGCCAAGCGTGAGCGCAACCAGAATCAGCCGCCAACGGCATCCGCGTTGTGAGTCAACGGCCATGGTTGTTTTCAGTGTCCGATTTTTTTGCGGTCGGTTGGTTTGGCGACGCTTGGCGGAACAGTTGTTTCATGGCCTTCGCAAATCCGGTCGCGGCCTCGTCGGAAAATGTCACGCGAACTTTTTTCGCCGCTTCAGGTTTTCCGTTCTGGCCGGCGTGCGCGGTTTGGTTTTCAAAATGTTCGCACATGGCTGACTGTTAGCAGCCGCCTTGCCAAAGCTTGAAGCGGACGGGAGACGTTGAAAAGCCTTTGTTTTTGCGGGCGCGCGGGCGTCCTGAAAAGTTTTTGTTCCGCATTCGGAACGCGGTCTGCGAACGCTCACTCGATCCGCACGCGAAAAAAATTCATTCCCGGCCCGGCGATGTTCGTCGAGAAATTTTCCCCGGCTCCGGTGAACGGGGCGGCCCATTGCGCCCACGGCCCGGCCACGTTGGTCGCGGATTGGATCGTGTAGCGCAGATTGGCCGCCGTGGGAAACGCGAGGTTCACTGCGCCGGAAATTTTTGTGACCGTGCAGTTCACTGGCGTGACGACGCGGACGATGTTGCTCACGGTAAGCGAGCCGAGGTCGTTCGTGGTGGTGAGGGTGTAGGTGGCGATGTTGGCGTTGCTGACGTTGGGCAATGACAGCACGGGCACGGTGACGCCCGCGATGTTCGTGCCATTTTTTTTCCAAGTATGAACCATCGGCTGCTCGCCGCTGATGGCGGGCGCGAGCGTGAGATTGGCTCCGACCAAAACCGTTTGCGTGACGACGAGACTCGCGGCTTGCGGCGGCAACGCGGGCTGGTTGGTGTTGAGCGTGTAGTTCAGCCACGCCGCGCCGCGCGCGCCATTGATGCCGTCCACGACGACGACGTATTGGCGCGATTTGACGGCCTGCACGACCACGCGCGACGGCCCGTGCAGCGAAACGCCGTCGTTGTCGCACGCGAGCGAAATCAAATTCGTGTAGCCCACCAGCGGGCCGTTGAAAGTATAAATTTCCATCACGGTATCATAGGTGCTGCCGATGGTGTCGAGCGTCATGGTGCCGTTGGCGGGCGGCTGATACATGAGCCAGTAGGTGGCGCGGGCGGGATTGCCGCAATGCGCTGGCTCGGTGGGATCGGTCGTGGCAAACGTGGTGTTGAACACCTGACTGCCGTTGTAGCCGCGCACCACGCCGATGGGCGGCGGCGGGGCGTAGCCTTTTTTGGTGGGCGGAAAAAATCCCGGCCCGCCGCCGTCATCGCCAATCAACGCTGATCCCGATGAATCTAAAATTTTATCCACGGCCAGCGTGTTGGAAGAACCTTCTGAATTGATCTGCACTTCCGACGACGACGTGTAAAAACGCACGCGGTTGTTGCCGTTGCCCACGGTCACGCGCATCTGGTAACGACCCACGTTCGTGTCCTGCAAACTGGTGATGACAAAATTTGTGCCGTTTTGATTGGTGTCTTCGAGGCCATTGAAATACCACTGAAACTGGATGTTGCCGGACGAAATGATGTTCACGGTGAGCGTCACCGGGTCGCCCTGTTTGGCCGCGAGGTCGTTCGGCGTATTGACGATGATTGGCGGCGGCGACGCGGCGGCGAGAAAACTCCAATGCAGCAACACCGTGCCAGCATCCCCTTCGTAACCGTCCACGGCGATTTGATAACTGTGGCCGGCGATCGCGCCGATTTGGATCAAGCTGGTCGGCTCAAACCCCGGATCATCATCGTTGCGCGCCTCCTCGTGAAGCTGCGTGACTTGCGTGGCGTTCGTCGAATTCAGCGTGTAGGCGGAGATCAGCGTATCGAACGAACTGCCATGCGTGTCGAACGTCGCGACGCCGTTCGTCGGCGCGACCCAAGAAATCCACAGCGAATGACCACCGACTTTGCCACCGTGTTTCGGCTCGCCGGTTTCAACCGTCGCCATGGAGTTGTCGCCGATCAAAGTTCCATTCGTGGTGAAAATCGTTTCGCGGTTCGTGAAGTAATCTTGAAAGGCAGCACCTTGGGCGTCCGCCAGGGCTGCGAACACGCAAAATAAAAATACCGTGGCCGCGCCCTGAAGGACGCGACTGCGTTGCCAAATTTTCAGGCCGCACTTCATTAGATGCCAACAGTAACGCATAAACCCCGGAACGCATCCGGTAAATTTAATCTTAAGCAATCCCGTTGCCAATCGGGATTACCTGTGGATTTGCAGGTGAATGGTCAAGGTAAGCGGAATGAAAACGGAACGCGTGTTCCGAGCGCGGAACCGTTCGTAGTCGCGCAGGCTTCAAGCCTGTGAGTTTCTAAAAAACCAAGGCCACACCGGCAAGCTGCTTGTGCGCTACTCCTTCTCTACGCGCAGCTCCGGCCACTTTTCCAAGCGGCGCAGCAACGCCTGTGGCGACATCCCCAACTTCGTAGCCGCGCGGCGGATGCCCCCGTTCACTTCGCGCAAGGTGTCGCGGATGAGCCGGTATTCTTGCGCTTCAATCGGTGACAGAGTGCGGTCGGCAGGTAACGGCTCGGCAGAATTTGAAATCGCCGCCAGCGCAGCCACAACAGTGGACGCGGGTGCAGAACTCCGGTTCAACCAATTCGCGTCGAGCGCGAGCCACTTCGCGTCATCGGCAGTTTTTAGCAGCGAACGTTCGAGCACGTTGCGCAGCTCGCGGACGTTGCCGGGAAAATCATGCGCGGAAAGTTTTTGCAAATCCTCCGGCGAGAGCAATGGCTTGGCGCGACCGTATTTTTTGACGAGCTGGCCCAGAAGCAATTCCGCCAGGCCAGGAATTTCCCCGCGCCGCTGTCGCAACGGCGGCAGTTCCACGCTGAACACATCAAAGCGATACAGCAAATCTTCGCGAAAACGTCCGGCCTTCACCTCGTCCGCGAGATTTTTATTCGTGGCCGCAATAAATCTTCCCGTGAACGGCTGCGCCTCCGTGCTGCCGAGCGCGCGATACTCGCGAGCGTCCAGCAAGCGCAGCAGTTTCGCCTGCAACGCCAGCGGCACTTCGCCGATTTCATCGAGGAACAACGTGCCGTTCGCCGCCGCCGCGACCAGACCGCCGCGTTTTTTGTCCGCGCCCGTGAACGCGCCGCGTTCCGCGCCGAACAATTCCGATTCAAACATTTCGCCCGGCAACGCCGCGCAGTTCACCGCGATGAACGGCGCGTTGCCACCGGGAAAACTCAACTGATGCAGCACGCGCGCGGCCAGGTCTTTGCCCGAACCGGTTTCGCCGGTGAGCAGCACCGTGCTGGTCGCGTGCTTCGCCGCCTGCTTGAGTTGCTGCAACACGTCACGCATCGCGGCAGATTCACCGAACATTTCCGTAGCGTCCGCTGGCGGCGTGCGCGCTTGTAACCGCAGCTTCGCGCGCTCCAGCGCAGCGGCGAGCGCCGCCACGGAAATCGGCTTGGTAAGATACTCGAACAGCCCGTTGCGCGTGAGCGCCACCGCTTCACTTAAATCCGGCACGCCGGTAATCATCATCACGGGCGCATCGGGATTACGGCGGGAAACTTGGTTGAAAAAATCGTAGCCCTTGCCGTCTGGCAAATGATTATCCAGCAGCACGAGATCAAAAATTTTCGTGGCGGAAATTTCCCGCGCCCGAGCGAGCGTGTGCGCCAGCGTCACCGTGCCGCCCGCCTCGCGGACGACGTTCGCCGCCAGCGTCGCGAACGCCACATCGTCATCCACGATGAAGCAGGAGAAATTTTCTGCGGGTTGGCCGTTCACAATTCTGTGCGCGCAGTGTAATGAAAATCCACGTCACTTCAAGCGGCGGCTCACCGCCTGCAACAATTCCGCCAGCGCAAACGGCTTGTTCAGTTCCGTCACGCCTTCGAGATTTTCTGCGCCGCCTTCGCCGCTGGCCAGAATCACCGGCAAGCGCGGATTCAATTTGCGAATTTCAATGATGGCTTGCGGGCCGCTCATCACGGGCATGGAATGGTCGGTGATGAAAAGACGAATCTCCGCCGCGTGTTGCTTGAACAGCGTGAGCGCCGCCGCGCCGTTCGCCGCCGGCACGACGCGATAATTAAATTCAGACAACTCAGCAGCGACCAATTCGCACAACGCCTGTTCGTCATCCGCGAGCAAAATTAATTCACCATTCCCGCGCGGCAAAGTCTCGCTTACTTTTTCCGCCGCCGCCGCGAACTCCGGCGCGCACGGAATGAACACTTCAAACGTCGTCCCCTGCCCGACCGCGCTCTCGACGCGTAAAAATCCGCCGTGACTTTTCAAGATGCGAACGACCGTCGCCAGTCCGATGCCCGTGCCTTGGCCTTCACCCTTCGTCGTGAAAAACGGCTCAAAAATTTTTGCCTGCACCGCCGGCGTCATGCCCATGCCCGTGTCGGAAACGGCGAGCGAAATAAATTTCCCCGGCGACATCGCAACGGACTTCCCTCGCCCCTCCGAGGGGAGAGGGATTGAGGGTGAGGGGTCAGCTTGGTCGTGGGATGCTGTGCTGGCATTTGGTTGTCCAACCACACTCTTTCCCCTCACCCCGGCCCTCTCACCTCCGAGGGGCGAGGGAGCAGTAGCGGTGGCGCTTGTTGGTTCCATCCGGCCTTGCAGATGATTTATTTCCGCCGCCGACAATTCCACATTGTCCGCCACGAAAGAAAGTTTGCCGCCGTCCGGCATCGCATCGCGGGCGTTCACGCAGAGGTTGAGCAACACCTGATGCAACTGCGTGAGATTGCCCGACACCGGCCAAAGATCGCGCGGCACAAAAGTCTCGACGGAAATTTTTTTAGGAAATGTTTCGCGCACCATTTTTTCCAGTTCCAGCACGAGCGGACCGAGTTCGAGCCGCTCAAATTCGCCGCCGCGTCCGCGCGCGAAGAGCAACACCTGCCGCACCATGTCCGCGCCGCGATTCGCACTGGTCTCGATGAGCGAAAGCAATTTGCGATCGTCCTCGCTGGCGGATTTGCGCCGCAGCAACTGGGCGCCGAGCAACACCGGCGCGAGCGCGTTGTTCAAATCATGCGCCATGCCGCCGGCCAGCGTGCCGATGGTGTTCATACGCTGGGTGCGGAGAAATTGCTGCTCCAAATTTTTCTGCTCCGTGATGTCGCTGTTGATGAGCAGCAATGCGCTGGGCTGATTATTTTCATCGCGAATTAAAGTCCACCGGCTCGCGGCGATGACTAGATTTCCGGCGCGCGTTTGCAATTTCAATTCGCCATTCCACTCGCCATCGCGCAACGCGGTGGCGCGGGCTTTTTCAGCCGTCGCGGAATCAGCGGAGAAAATTTCCGCAAAATTTTGCGGCATACTATCCGACCTCCCTCGCCCGTCGGAGGGGAGAGGGATTGAGGGTGAGGGGTCAGCTTGGTCGCTGGACGCGCTGATTTCATTTGATTGTTCAACCACGTTCTGACCCTTCACCCCGGCCCTCGCCCCCCGGAGGGGAGAGGGAGGAGCGGCGGGAGCGCTCGGTGATTCGTTGGCTGCGGAAAATTTCCAGCCGAATAATTTCTCCGCACTCGGATTGGTGTAGAGAATTTTTCCGTCGAGACTTTGCACCAGAATCGCATCGTGCGCCTTGTCGAGCAGCGCGGCTTGCTCGCGGATTTTGGCGTCGGCGATGCGTTTGGCGGCTTCCATTTTACGACGCGTGAAAAACCATTCCTGAAACTGCCAGAGCCATGAGCCAAAGAGCGCGGCGGGAATCTGCACCGCGCAAACCACGAGCCACGGAAACCAGACATTCGCGGAAAATCCTACGAGCGCGAGCAATAAAAAAACTCCCGCACCCAACGCCGCGATCACCGTGGCGGGCATGGGCCGCAGCCACAGCAAGCCACCGCCAAACAGCAGCGCGACGGCGAGTAGAAGAAGATTTTCACCTGTGTTAGCAAGACGTTTCAGCGCGTCGCCGCGAATCAGATTGAGCAATTGCGTGGCGTGGATTTCTACGCCGGGCATGAAAAATTCCTTATTGCTCCAGGCGTGGAACGGACTGCGGAATTCATCCCGCCGCGCGTCCATGAAACCTTCGATGGGCCGCGCGCCGATGAAAACAATTTTGTCGTGGAAAAAATTCGGCGGCAGCGCGGTTACGTCCAACGCCTCGCTGAAACTGACGTGCGGAATCGTGATGGCCGGGCCGTAGTAACGCACCCAGAATTCGCCGCCGGAAAAATTCGTCGCGCCGGTGAAGCGCGCGGTGGCGAGGCTCAAGCTCGGCGTCTGGTCGCTGCCGAATTCCGGCAGGTGGCGGCGCACCACAAAATCATCGCCCAACTCCAGCGAGAGCGATGCCACGCCCCAACCGGCGGCGTCCGCGAATTTTTTTTCCGGCAGGCGCAGCATCGTGGTGCGCGTCCAGATTTCCGTGGCGGAAGTTTCGTGGGAATTTTTATTGTTATGTTCGGCGGCGAGAATGACGTGAGAATTATTTTTCAACGCGACGGCAAAAGCCTCGTCCGCCGCGCGATTTTCGCTCGGTGAATCAAAGAGCATATCGAACACCACGGCGCGCGCGCCGTCGGCGGTGAGGCGGTCGAGGAGTTGCGCGTGGAACTGGCGCGGCCAGCGGTCGGCGGGATTTTGCCGTTCGTGCAGAAACGATGCGAGATCGAGATAGACGATGACCACGCGGTCGTCGGCAAAGTTTTTTCCACCGAGTTGCGCGAGTGAGTGCAGCGAGTCGTAGCTGGCAGCAGAAAAACTTTCCTTCAACGCGATGCTGAACAGCGCGATGCCCGCCGCGAGCAAGAGCGCGGCAAACCGGCGCGGGTGCGGCGTGGAGGCCATGTGCCAATGAGCATATTGGTGGCGCCGATTCATGGCGAGCGCGGAGTCAGCGCCGCGCCGGCCAGCGCCATTGAAAAATAACTAGCTCAATAATTTTTCAAACCGCGCGGCGGCGGCGTCCCATTGCGCGGTGTTTTCCGGCGTGAAAGTTTTTAACTCAAAGGAATTTCTCACCACGGCGCGCGCGGCGGTGTGCGATTCCAAATGCCCCAGCGTGATGGCCTGCACCAGAATGTTGCCGATGGCGGTGCATTCGGTCGGGCCAGCGAGGACGGGAATTTTCAGCGCGTTCGCCGCGCATTGATTGAGCGTCGTGGCCTGGCTGCCGCCGCCCACGATGTGCAATTGCCCAATTTTTTTGCCGGTGAGCCGTTCGAGTTTGCGGAGCGTGACGCGGTAAAATAGCGCGAGGCTTTCGTAAATACACCGGACATACGCGGCGTGGTTCGCGGGCACGGGCTGGCCGGTCTCGGTGCAGAACTCCGCGATTTTATTGGGCATATTTTCCGGACTTAAAAAACGCGCGTCATCCGGGTTGATGAGCGAGACGAAGGGCGGCGCCTCGGCAGCAATTTTTTCCAGCGTGGCGTAATCGTATTTTTCTCCCGTCTTGGCCCACGCGCGGCGGCACTCTTGGACAATCCACAAGCCGATAATATTTTTGAGCAGCCGCACGGAACCGCCGTAACCAATCTCGTTCGTGAAACCCAGCGCGCGCGACTGTTCGTTGATGACCGGCACCGCCGCTTCCACGCCCATGAGCGACCAAGTGCCGGAACTCAAATACGCCCAATCCGCACCGTCCGCTGGCACCGCCGCCACCGCCGCGCCGGTGTCGTGCGAACACGTCGCGATGACTTCGATTTGCGCCAAGCCAGTTTCCTGCGCGAGATTTTTTTTCATCGGCCCAAGCTTGGTGCCGCCGGCGCACAGCGGCGCGAACATCTCCGGGCGCAGCTTGAGCGCGGTGAAAATTTTCTTGGACCACGTCTGCGTCTGCGGATTGTAAAGCTGCGTGGTGCTCGCGTTGGAAACCTCGTTGCGCGCCACGCCGCTGCAATAAAAGTTGAACGCGTCGCCGATGAGCAAAAGCTGTTTCGCCGCCGCGAGCCGTTCGGGCGGTTCGGCGGCAAGCTGATAAATCGTGTTCAGCGCCATGAATTGGATGCCGGTCTCGGCATAGATCGCTGGCCACTCAATGTTCGCCTGCACGTTTTCCACGCCGCTCGCCGTGCGCGAATCGCGGTAGCTCCAGACCGGCAACATCGGCAGGCCGCGTTCGTCGTAGAGCACATAATCCACGCCCCACGAATCGCTGCTGATGCTGGCGAGCGGCAAACTTTTCGCGGCGGCTTTTTTCAACCCGATTTTCAATTCGTTGAAAAGTCCGTCGAGATTCCAGTGCAACGCGCCGCTGGTTTTCACCGGGCCGTTGGGAAAACGGTGCAGTTCTTCCAGTGAAAGTTTTCCCGCGTCCAGCGTGCCGAGCATGAGCCGGCCACTGTCCGCACCAAGGTCGCAAGCAAGATAATAGGTGGGCATAACGAAATTTTCTGGGATGTTACGCGGTGCCCGGACGGAGTCAAAAAAGTTCTTCCCAGAAATCAATTCCCGAGCGCAGCGGACGTTTCGCGCCCAGCCGCACTTTGGGATTTTTCCCAGGGACGCCTCCTGAAATCGCACAACTTGATTTTCGCCACCGCTGAACTAATATAATCTCCCTTTGACTATGCAATTGAACAATGAAGAAATCCGTCGTTACTCCCGGCATTTGATTTTGCCGGAAGTCGGTCTGGCCGGGCAGAAAAAAATCAAAGCCGCTAGCGTGCTGTGCATCGGCGCGGGCGGGCTTGGCTCGCCAATCGCGATGTATCTCGCCGCGGCGGGCATCGGCAAAATCGGCATCGTGGATTTCGACACGGTGGATTATTCCAACTTGCAACGGCAGATTCTCCACACCGACGCCGACGTGGGCCGCTCCAAAGCCGAGTCCGCGAAGGAAACGATTAACGGCATCAATCCGAATGTCGAGGTCGTCATCCACAACACGCGCATCTCGTCCGAGAATGCGCTCGACCTCATCCGCCCCTACGACATCGTCGTGGACGGCACGGATAATTTCCCCACGCGCTACCTGACGAACGACGCCTGCGTGCTGCTGAAAAAGCCCAATGTTTACGGCTCAATCTTTCGCTTCGAGGGACAGGCCAGCGTGTTCGCGCCGCATCTCGGCGGACCTTGTTATCGCTGTTTGTATCCCGAACCGCCGCCGCCGGGAATGGTTCCGAGTTGCGCGGAAGGCGGCGTGCTCGGCGTGCTGCCCGGCATCATCGGCTGTATCCAAGCCACGGAAATTTTGAAGCTGGCGATTGGCAAAGGCACGTCGCTCATCGGTCGTTTGCAATTGTTCAACGCGCTCGACATGAAGTTCCGCGAATTGAAATTGCGTCGCGATCCTGCGTGTCCGATTTGCGGCGATCATCCGACCATCAAGGAATTGATTGATTACGAAACGTTCTGCGGCATCGTGCCGGAGCCGGAAAATCTTGGCAACCCGGACGAAGTCACCGTGCAAGACATGAAGAAGGTTTTGGACAATCCGAGCCTCGGCATCAAGGTCGTGGACGTGCGTGAAGCGGATGAATACGAGATCGCCAAAGTCGCGGGCGTGCCGCTGCTGCCGTTGAGCCAGCTCAACGAACGCTTCACCGAACTCGATCCGAACACGCAATACTATCTGCACTGCAAAGCCGGCGTGCGTTCCATGAAGGCGTTGAGCTTTTTGAAACAGCAAGGTTTCAAATATGTGAAGAGCGTCAAAGGCGGCATCACCGCGTGGTCGGATGAGATTGACCGGAATGTGCCGAGGTATTGAGGTGTAGCGGCGGGTGGCGCGATGCCGACTTTAATCCCACGCATAGCGTTCATCCAACGGCTTGCCGTTCTTCTCGCAGAAGCGGCGGAACTCGGTTTGAAAATCTTCTTGGGCATGATGCTCCGGCTGGCGGCGGATGTATTCGCGCACCGCGTCAACGTGCATCGGGCTGACGCTGAATTCACCATAGCCGCCCTGCCACGCGAAATCTGCATACCACGCATCGAGAGTTTTGATCCAGCCCGACGAGGAGGATTTGACCTGCTCGATGATTTTCGCCGGCGCATGATTTTTGGACTGCGCGAAAAGAATATGGATGTGATCGCGGACGTAATTGATTTCGATTAGCGGCGAATCCAGATTTTTCAAGATGCCCGTGAGGTAAGCGTGCAGTTGCCCGCGTTCCCCGTCGCGGAGCAAAGGCCGCCGCTCCTTGGTGCTGAACACGAGATGCACGACAATGTTAGCGAGTGATTGGGACATGGAAATGGGATAACCGGTTTGCGAACGCAATTCAAGGGCTGAAAGCCCGTAATGTGATAGCCCAGGCAGAAGCGAAGCGAAGGCCTGGGTGAACGATCACACAAGTTTTTCCCCGCCCTGAATGGGCGGAACCTTGCGCGCGAAAAAATTGAATGATGGTTTTGGTTCCGGCCTGACAGGCCGGGAGATTTTTTGCCATGCGTTACCCAGACCTGCGCTCGCGGACTCGCTCCAGTCTGGGCTATCACATGGCGGGCTTTCAGCCCGGTGGAATGGCCAGCCGAGGCCGCCACATATCCGATTCGTGTCACAGGTGGGACTGACCGTTTTATGACCCGTTTACTTTTACACAAAGTTCGGTTCAGTTGAAACCAGCATACAATTGTAGTTTTTTCTCCGCGCCTTTGCGTTAGAATTTTTTTCATGACCGAAGACCTGCAAAAACGCATCCAGGCCGCGCTCGCCAATCCGCAGAACATGGGCGAGATGGCGGGGGCGGATTCCATCGGCACCGTGGGCAACGCGGATTGCGGCGAGATGCTGCGGCTGTGGGTGAAGTTCAAAGACGACAATGGCCGCAAGGTGATTGATCGCGCGTCGTTCCAGTCGTTCGGCTGCGAGACGGCGATTGCGGTCGCGAGCCTCGCGACGGAATTGATTCGTGGCAAAACCGCCGAGGAAGCGCTCGCGTTGAAAACAGAAGAACTCGCCGGCGAACTCGGCCCGCTGCCGCCAATGAAAATCCATTGCGCCCAGCTCGTCGAAGGCGCACTGCGTTCCGCGCTCGATCCGCAAAACGCGGCAGTGAAAAAAGAAATTTCTCCTGCGCCGACAAGCGCGCCGACGTTGCTCGACAGTTTTTCCAAACCGAAAGCAGGTGGCGTGAAGCTGACGTTTTTGGACGAGCCGGGGCAATAGAACGTTTTCAAAAAAAGTGTGGTGTTACTTGAGAAGCGGCTTGGATTGGTTCTGCGAGGTCATGGACTGCGGTGGCAAGGCGGCAGCCGCGACACCGCTTTCGGACGGAGCGAATCATTCTGAATAAAGAAATCTTCAGGCGCACGAAAGCGGCGTGGCGCTGCGCTTCCCGCCGCAGTCCAAGACGTGCTTCGTCATCTGACCAGCCCAAGTCATTTTTCAGAGGCGACAGAATGTTTGAAACCGCCCTGACCACACTTGCGCCGACAAAAAAATCGCTACTTGCCAGCAGGCCGAAAACCGCTATAAATAAGGGCTATTCGTCTGGTTTTTAGACGACAAAAACTAACTGCTCCACCTAAACACTCCACCTAACCTAACCAAAAATTATTATGGGAATGATTCAAGAATTCAAAGCGTTCGCGATGCGCGGCAATGTCGTTGATCTCGCAGTCGGTGTCATCATCGGCGGCGCGTTCGGCAAAATTATCAACTCCGTCATCGAAGATTTGATCATGCCCGTCGTCGGCAAGGCCGTTGGTAACGTGGATTTCAGCAATCTCTATATGCCGTTGTCAGACAAGATCACCGCTGGCCTCGCGCTGGCGGATGCGAAGAAGCTCGGCCCGGTGCTGGCTTACGGCAACTTCCTGACCATCCTCATCAACTTCATCATTCTCGCGTTCTGTATTTTCATGGTCGTTAAGGGCATGAATTCCATGAAGAAAGCCGAAGCCGCCGCGCCTGCCGCACCGGCAGCACCGACCGCCACGGAAAAATTGCTCGCGGAAATCCGCGACTCGCTCAAGAAGTAACTTTCT
>JANYCI010000311.1 GCA_025360325.1 Limisphaerales bacterium
ATCGGCGCGATGGCCGCAAATTTTTCCGGGTGCGTCAGGCCGAGGCTCCACGTTCCAAAACCGCCCATGCTCAAACCGGTGAGATAAATCCGTTTCGTATCCACGGGGTATTTCGCCTCGATGTCGTTCAGGAGCGCGAGCAACAAATCGTTTGACCAAATTTTTCCTTCAGGACATTGCGGCGAGACGATGATGAATTCTTTTTTCGCCAAATCAATTTTTGGCGGGCCATGTTTGGCGACCAGCCAAATGTTCGTGCCGCGCTCACCCGCGCCGTGCAAAAATAAAATCAGCGGCCAGCGTTTCGCCGTGTCAGTGCCGTAACCCTCGGGCAAAGATAAAAGATAATCAGCCGTGAGGATTTGTTTCTGTTCAATGGAAAATATTTGAGCAGTCTGGCCAGTGGTCATAGCGGTAGAATTTTTCAAGTGGGTGCAAGCGGTGAGGCTGAATAGCAAGGGCAGCAGCAAGATTGGATTAAAATTTTGCATCGCCGATTTATAGCGGACGCTGGTCAGAGGTGAAATCATTTTCGCCGCCGAAAATTATGGACACTGCCCCGGCACTTAAACTTTGCGCGGCACTTTGGCTTCCGCCAACATTCGCGCATGATTTCCCAACGCTGGCTCCGCATCATCCCGGTCGCGCTGGTCATGTATACGATCTCGTATGTGGACCGCACGAACGTCTCGCTCGCGCTGGACCCCAAAATTTCTACCATGATGCGCGACCTGCTCATGGACGACAAAATGAAAGGCCAGGCGGCGGGAATTTTTTTCCTCGGCTACGTTTTGCTGCAAGCCCTCGGCGGTCATCTCGCGGGAAAATGGAGCGCGAAAAAACTCGTCAGCTTGTGCCTGATTTTTTGGGGCGTGTGCGCCGTTGCCTGCGGGTTGGCGAAAACTTTTTATCAATTTGAGATCGCCCGTTTCCTGCTCGGCGTCTCCGAAAGTTGCGTTTTTCCCGCGACATTAGTTTTACTCGCCCACTGGTTTCCCAGCGCCGAACGCGCGCGCGCCAATGCGTTTTGGAATCTCTGCCAGCCGCTCGCCGTCGCCGCGTCCGCGCCCATCACCGGCTGGCTACTCGGCGCGTATGGCTGGCAAACCATGTTGATTTTAGAGGGCGCGCTGCCATTTGTCTGGCTGCCGATCTGGTGGTTTTTCATCAGCGACCGACCGCGTGATGCGAAATGGATTTCTGCCGAGGAAAAAAAATTTCTGGAAACTACGCTCGAACGCGAAGCAGCGTTGCTGGAACCGTCAGTAAAAATTCCCTTCTGGCAACGGCTCGCGCGGCGGGAAATTTTCGTGATGATCGTCATGAATTTTCTCCACAACTCGGCAGCTTACGGCTGCATGGCTTTTTTCACGGATAGTTTGAAAGCCAAACATTTTAGCCCGGTGCAATACGGCTGGCTCTTCGCCGCGCCGTATGCGTTGACCGCCGTCATCATGGTCATCAATTCCTGGCACTCGGATAAAACGCGCGAACGGCGCGGCCACGTTGCAGCGGTCTATGTGTTGAGCGGCGTGAGTTTGATTTTGAGCGTGATGACCCGCGATCATTTTTGGTTATCCTACGCATTTTTGTGCTTCGCGATTCCCGGTCCGTTCGCCGCGCTCGCACCGTTCTGGGCCATCCCGACCGAGACGCTGCCGCGCAATGTTTTCGGCCCGGTCATAGGCCTTGTCAACTCGCTGGGAAACACCGGCGGTTATTTTGGGCCGGCAATTGTCGGCACGTTGGCGAAAGAGTTTGGCAGCACAGCCATCCCCTTCACGGCTTTGGGAATCGGAATGCTGGTCGCCGCCGCGCTGGCGTTTCTGCTGCCGAAAAGTGTGAAGCCCATTCAGTCGGCCAGTTCTAACGCTTGAATCAACTCTGCGACAATTTTTTTTGGCGCTTGCTCGCAACTAAAAACCAACGCATTCGTCGGCGGTTCGAGAATGGCAAACTGGCTCGCGAGCAATGCGGGCGGCATAAAATGTCCGCGCCGATTTTTGAGCCGTTCGGCAATCAAAGTTCGCGAGCCGGTGAGATAAACAAACTTCACGCAAGGATTCTTCTTCGCCAAGGCGTCGCGGTATTTGGCTTTGAGCGCCGAGCAAGTCAGCACGGAGAATTCTTTTTTAGCCAACGCTGCGACGATGATTTTTCTCAATGATTGAAGCCACTTCTTGCGGTCAGCGTCCGTCAGTGGAATTCCCGCGCTCATCTTCGCGACATTTTCCGGCGGATGAAAATCATCACCTTCGTAAAAAACTGCGCCGGTTTTTTTAGCAAATAATTTCGCCACTGTCGTCTTGCCGCAGCCAGCCACACCCATAAAAATCAAAACTGTCGGACGCTTGGAGGCTTGGCTCTTCACACAATTTTCAACTTGGGCAAATCTTGTGAATCAATCAGCCCAACCGGTTCGTTCTTCGCGTTCACGACGATGAGATCGTCAATGTTTCGCTCGTTGAAAATTTTCAATGCTTCCACCGCCAGTGCGTTTTCGGAAATGCAAATCGGTTTGGGCGTCATCACTTTTTTTAACGGCTGGGAAAGTAAATTATCGCCGCTCGCCATGTGCCGCCGGAAATCGCCGTCGGTGAAAATGCCGGTGAGTTTGCCGCGCCCGTTGACCACGCCTAAACTGCCGGAGCGGGCGCGGGTCATCACGAGTAACGCTTCTTTGACCGGCAGATTTTCATCCGCGATAGCGTTGCGTTCGTCACGGCGCATGATGTCGCCGACGCGCAACAGCATCGCCCGGCCAATCGCGCCGCTGGGATGATACTTGGCAAAATCCTTCTGCGTAAAACCGCGCGCCTCAAGAATGGCCATCGCCAGCGCATCACCCATGACGAGCATCGCCGTGGTGCTGCTCGTTGGTGCAAGGTTGAACGGGCAAGCCTCCTTCGGCACTTTCACGTTGAGCGAAACATCGCTGTGTTTCGCGAGCGATGACTTTAAGTTGCCGGTGAAAGAAATAATTTTAACGGAAAACCGTTTGAGCGCGGGCAATAAATTCAATAATTCCTCCGACTCGCCGGAATAGCTCAACGCGAGAATCACATCGCCGTCATTAATGATTCCGAGGTCGCCGTGCAATGCGTCCACGCTGTTTAGGACGACGGCGGTGGAACCGGTGCTGGTGAGCGTGGCGGAAATTTTCGCGCCGACATTACCGGATTTGCCGATGCCGATAATGACAATTTTTCCGCGCAGCTTCAGCGCGGCGACAACGGTTTCGACTGCGCGGTCAAAAGATTCGTTCAGCAACGCGCGGACGGATTTCAGCGCGGCTAGTTCGATGTCGAAAACTTCACGGGCTTTGGCGAGGTGGCTCACCCGGCAGCTTGCACACAAACCCAGAAAAATTTCAACCGCGAATCAAACTTTCAATTCCCGCCGCTCGCCGAAAATTGCTGGGTGATGCGCGTGAGCCGTTTGTTGTCAGCGCGGATGCGGGAAGAAAGCGTCCGCGAGGTCGCTTGCAAAAACGGCGTGGCGAGGCTGGGCGCTTCGCGCGTGAGCCGCTGAAATGAACCGTTCGAAAGTCGCAGCAGTGTGGCGTCCGTGTTCGCGACAACATCCGCCGAGCGCGGGCCTTGATCGAACAACGCCATTTCGCCAAAAAAATCGCCGGTAGTCAGCGTCGTCAAAATCGTTTCGCGGCCACCGACCACGGAGCGCACGCGGACTTCGCCGCCCATGACGAGATACATCGCATCGCCGGCATCGCCTTGATTGATGATGACGCTGTGTTGTTTGCTATCCTTGAGTTCCAGAAATTCCGCGAGGTGTGCGAGCTGCGCATCGTTGAGTTCCGCGAGAATTTTGATGCGACGAAGCGAGCCGGGCGTGAAACCCTTGCGCGACGGCGTGACGGGCTGCAAGTTCACTTCCACGCCGAAATAATTTTTCAACTCCGGTATTTGCCCGGCCTTGAGCCAGCGGTTTTCGTTGCGCGCATAAACCCAAGTCTCGGCGGTGACGCGCTCGTCGGTCACCCATTCGGCGAGGACGTTCACCGGCACGGGGCCGTAAGGCGATTCATCAATGCCCCAGATGAAATAACGGTTGGGAGAAAGGTCTGATTCCATGGCACTTTATTTACCATGGTTTACGGGTTTTGCAAAAGGGAATTTACCCTCCCGTTCACTCCACATTCGGATACGAGCCGAGGATTTTTACAAAGTTGCAATGCTCACCTAAAAGCTTGATCGCCTTGGCAACTTTGGCGTCTTGAAAATGCCCGGCGCAATCAATGAAGAAGAAATACTCCCACGCCTTGCGCTTGCTCGGTCGCGATTCAATTTTCGTGAGATTAATTTTCTGGCTGCGAAATGCGGCCAGCGCCGAGTGGAGTGCACCGGATTTGTCGGCCACGCTGATCATCAGGCTCGTTCGGTCGTCGCCCGTCGGCGGACTACACTGGCGGCCAAGGACGATGAAACGCGTGACGTTGACGGAATTATCCTGAATGTCCTGCGCGAGAATTTTCAGCCCGTATTTCTCTGCCGCCAGCACACCGCCGAGTGCGGCGGCAAATTTTTCCTTCGCCGCCATCTCCGCCGAACGTGCATTGGAAGAAGTCTCGACAATTTCCACGCGCGGTAAATTTTTCGCTAGCCAGCCGCGACATTGCGCGAGCGACTGCGGATGCACAAAAAGTTTTTTGATCTTGGTCATCGGCGAGTTGCTCATCAGACATTGCTGAATCCGCAAAACAATTTGCGAAACGATTTTCAAATCGCTGTCCACAAACATATCGAGTGTGTGCGTGACGACGCCCTCGGTGGAATTTTCCACCGGCACCACGCCGTAATCCGCCGTGCGCTTGCTGACTTCCGTGAAGACATCGCCGATGGTTTTCTGCGCGGAATAGCCGAGGCTCGCGCCAAATTTCTGGATGGCCGCCTGATGCGTGAACGTCGCCTCCGGCCCGAAATACGCAATGGTCATAGTCTTTTCGAGCGCGAGCGCGCTGGACATGATCTCGCGATAAATCGAGCGGAGCTGTTCATTCGTGATCGGTCCGGCGTTGTGGCCGCAGACGCGGTCGAACACCGTGCGTTCGCGATGCGGCGCGTAAATCTCCTCGCCCGCCGCGAGTTTGATTTCGCCGATGGCAAGCACATGGCGCGTGCGTTCGTTAAGCAACCGGACGATTTGTGCATCCAGTTTGTCAATCGCTTGACGATGTTCGGAAAGGCTCATTTGAAATAAGGATGAAGAATGAAGAATGAAGAATCAAACTTGTTTCGCGGTAACCTCCTGATTTGGTAGGGCGGTGCTGCGGCAGCGACGCCCTACCAAATTTTTTAAGACTCTTGAATATCCGAAAAAACTTTTACACCGGTGCACGACTGGATGACGCGAGCAAGCGGCGTCTTGCCATCGGGGCGGATAGTTTCGCGGAAAGCTGATTCCTTGCCCGCGCCACTCACCAGTGCCCAAACGTTCTGCGCGGCGGCGATGGCGGCATAGCTCAATGAAATCCGGCACAACGGCGGCTTGGGTGAATTATCTACGGACAAAAATGGCGCGGTGCAATTCAATGTTTCCGTCGTTGCGTTCGGGAACAGCGAGGCCACATGACCGTCCTCGCCCATGCCGAGCAAAATCAAATCCAGCGACGGTAAATTATTTTTGGTGGCCGTGACGATGCGCCGCAATTCAGCTTCCGCATTTTTTACAGCGGCAGCGGGCGCATCTTCCCCGCGCAGGCGATGGATTTTTTCAGCGACGATGTTAAGCGGCGCGAACAAGAGTTCGTTCGCCATTTTGAAATTGCTCTCCGGGTCGGTTGGCGGCAGGCAGCGTTCGTCCGCCCAGAAAAAGTGGACGTTGGCGAAGGAAACATTCCGCGCCCTGCCCTGCTCCACCGCCGAAGTAAAAAATTTCTGCGTGATGCGCCCGCCGGAAAGCGCAACGCAATGCGGCATGCCCGCGCGATTGGCCGTTTCAATTTCTTCCAGCCAAGCAGCGGCGGCGGTGCGAGCGAGTTCGTCGGCGGTGGCGAAGGAAATCAGTTCAAAGTTTTGCATAAACGGGCAACGGCGCTGGGGAAGGAAAGTAATTCAAGGTTTTTCATTCTGATCAATTGCACGCGCTTGCTTCCACCAGCTTTCAGCCTTGTCGAGATATGGCAAAACTTCCAACGCGGCCTTTTCGAATGGATCGCCAAATGAAAGCAATCCACGCTTTTCGTATCTAAACCAATGTCCATCACTCTCTTCGTCTGGAGCACCAAGCCGAAACCGTTTGTTAATGTCCCAAGCTCTAACTTTTGTCGGAGGAATGAATTTGCCCCAATTGGTTGTAAAACCTTTCGGCGCACACACGGCAATTTCGATAATGAAACCGCCGCCCCATTTATCAAACTGGAATGTCAGCAAATGAATGACCGTTTCTGTGAGACGGCGAAAATGTGGAAATGAACCGCTGAAACCTTTTTCACGCAATACGGGAACAACATGCTCCTTGAGAGTTTCAATCATCCTGTCGCGTTTCACAGACATTTTCTTGCGCGGCTAAATTACTTTATCACCAGCGGCTCGTGCCACACGTGGCCGAGTTGCGCGAGCAGGTCGTCGGCGGCAATGGGGCCCCACGTGCCGGCGGCGTAAAATTCGCGGTTCGTCAGCGACTTGTTCTGCCAGCCAGTGCGGATGGCGTCGGCGATCTTCCACGCGGTCTCCACTTCGTCGCGGCGGATGAAGAGCGTCGCGTCGCCCGCGATGGCTTCGAGCAGCAGACGTTCGTAGGCTTCGGGCGTGTAGGCGCCAAACTCCGCGTCGTAGCTGAAGTGCATCCGCACGGGGCGCACGCCGAGGCTCATGCCGGGAACCTTGCCGTTGAAGCGCAGCGAAATGCCTTCGTTCGGCTGGAGGCGGAGCGTGAGCGCGTTGGCGTCGAGTTTATTTCCGCACTGCGCGGCGAACAAAACGTTCGGCGTGGGACGAAATTGAATGCGCACTTCGCTCGCGCTCATGGGTAAATTTTTTCCGGTGCGGAGGTAAAACGGCACGCCGCTCCACCGCCAATTATCAATGAGCAGTTTTGCCGCGACGAACGTTTCGACGTTTGAATCCGGCTTCACTTTCGTTTCCTGACGATAGCCGGGCCGTGCCTCGCCGTTGACCGCGCCAGCGAAGTATTGGCCGCGCACAATTTGTTTGGCGACATCTTCGGGAGTGAGTGCGCGGATGGATTTCAGCAATTTAACTTTTTCGTCACGCACGGCTTCGGCTTCGAGCGAGACGGGCGGTTCCATCGCGATGAGCGAAAGCACTTGCAACATGTGGTTCTGCACCATGTCGCGCAACGCACCGGCCTCCTCGTAATAACCGCCGCGATCACCCACGCCGATTTTTTCGGAAACAGTAATCTGGACGTGATCCACGGATTCGCGGTTCCAAAGGCGTTCAAAAATGGAATTGGAAAAACGGAACATCAAAATGTTCTGCACGGTTTCCTTGCCGAGATAATGGTCAATGCGGAACACCTGCCGCTCGTGGGCGAACCGTGTGAGTTCGTTGTTCAGCACGGTGGCGGAGGCGAGGTCGTGGCCAAACGGTTTTTCCACGACAAGCCGCTCGGCGGTGCCATTGCCGTCCTTCACCAACAGTTTCGCGAGGTGCAATTGCTCGGCGACGATGCCGAACTGGCTCGGCTGCGTGGCGAGATAGAACAGCAAATTTTGGCGGAGACGCGGATCGCCAAAGCCGGTGATCATTTTCTCCAATTTGGCGTAGGCAGCGGAATCCGTCATGTCGCCGCAGCAGTAGGAAATGTTTTTGGAAAATTCCGCCCAGACTTTTTCGTCCACGGGTTTGGTGCGGGAAAACTGGTCGAGCGCGGCGCGGAGTTCGGTGCGCCATTGGTCGTCCGTTTTCTCGCGGCGCGCGAAGCCGATGACGCGGAAGGTCGCGGGCAGCAACTGATCCTTGCACAAATGGTAGAGCGCGGGGATCAATTTGCGCGCGGTGAGATCGCCGCTCGCGCCAAAAATAACGATCGTGCTGGCGTCGAGAGTTTTGCGGTCGCCATTGCCGGC
>JANYCI010000320.1 GCA_025360325.1 Limisphaerales bacterium
GTCGGACAAGGACCAATTTGTTTGCCGGGATTGAACACCCAAGTCTTGCCGATGCGATCCACCCACGCGCCATCAGGATAAAACGGAGAATTGTGGATGTGCCCGCTCAAGACCATGTCCGGCTGAAATCGTTTGATCCAACGGAGCAACATCTCATCACCGCCGAATTTTTTTCCGGTCCAGCAAACGGGCGATTCCGCCGGCGGCGCGTGGTGCACCCAGATCCAACGGCTTTCAACTCGCTGCGCCTGTTCCGCGAGTTGTGCCGCCAGTTTCGCGCAGGAATCGGGGCCATCCCACCACGGACAAATGGTGATGAGCGCATCGGGCAATTGCAGACTGTCGCCGTCCACGAGCAGACCGTCCGCGCGCGACTCCTGAATCCAGCGGGCTACGGATTCATCGGCCGCGCTGCGCGAATCGCCATCGTGATTCCCGGAGCTGACGAGCAAGCGCGTCTGCTGCCGGATGCGCGCGAGATATTTTTCCACCACCACGATCTGCACATCGAAATCCAGACTTGATGCGAGGTCGAGCAAGTCGCCGCCGATGATGATGGAATCGTAGTCTGCCGCATGGGCAACCAACCAATCGAACTGCTTGAGCGCGTAATGTAAATCCGCCACGAAAAGCATCCTCATCGCCGGGGATGATGCGGAAATTTTTTGCGGGCGTCTATGCTCAATCGGGAGATTGAAAAATTAATTATTGCCCACGCCGCAAAGCAGCGGATAATCATAAGAAGTAAGGAACACTAGATTATTCGAGCAGCCAATCATGAAACTCATTTTGCCCATTTTTGCGATCACCGCAATTTTTCTCACCGGCTGCAAGCACATTGTTTGTTCTGACCCCCTGCCTTTACCGGGAGCTATTGCATCTGATACGACTGTTGTGACCAATGCACCCACAACCATCTCCCTCTCATCGCGCGAGAAAGAAAAAGATCCCGGCCTGCGCCGTTCCACTTACACGCCGCGCGTTTATCCGGTGGATGAACGCGGGTTCTCGCCCGTAGATGCCTCGCTCGCCAAAGCCTATGCCCGCGAAGAAATCGTCACCAACGACGACGAGGGTTCGCTAAATCCGTTCGTCCTGAAAGTCATCAGCGGCTATCCGCTCGATGGCACGTATCAATATCATTGCAGTTGGAAGCCGCGCGAATATGACCTCTACAACGGCGTCACGCAGGATCAATGGTTCAAAGGCATGGTCGTGGCCAAGGCGTATCCCGATGGTTCGCGCTGCAGCTATTGCTGCGGTTTCACGTTTGAAGTTTTTGTGCGCGCTATGAAGTTGCGCAACATCCAAAGCGGAATCGAGCAGGATGATTTCAACGGCATGACGTTCAACGATCTCTTCAACGCGCTGCAATTTTGGTATATCGAAGGCAAGGGCGATTCCGAGGCGCGCGCCGTGACGAGCTACGGCCTCGGCCGGAGCATCACGAATTTTGCGGAGGCGCGTCCGGGAGATTTTTTGAGTTACAGCAGCACCCCGAGCGGCGGACACGCGGTAATCTTCCTCGGCTGGCTACACGACGACGCGAAGGACACGAATAAAATTTCCGGCTTAAAATATTTTTCCTCGAACCTTTCCGGCAACGGCCTCGGCTACGTGCAGGCGCACTTTAGCGATTGCACCAAGAACGGTCACGGCGTGCTGCGCAACTATGTGAACCTCGCGCACGTCGGGGCGATTAAGGACTACAAAAGTTTCAACCGCGCGGAAATCATCCAGCGCAACGCCTACGCGCCGACGCAGCCCACGCGAATGGTGTATCTGCCGGAACCGGCAAAATAGGAAACCTCCGGAAAGGTCGCAGTTATTTTTTACAGAAGGAAACAAAGGCAACGAAGCGCCGGACTTCGTTACCTTCGTTTGCTTCTGTTGAAATTTTTCCGAGGAAAGTTGGCGCTCCCACACGGAATCGAACCGTGATACGCGGATTAGAAATCCGCTGCTCTATCCATTTGAGCTATGGGAGCTTTTCCAATGAAAAGCGACTTTTTTACCACTCTTAATTTGCGCTTTCTACGGTCATGTTCTACGGTGCAGGATGAAAACTGACAGCACCGCGAAAATATGGGAAACGACGCGACTGCAAAACCTCGTTCGCCACAAGAACGGACGCTATTATTCACGACTTTTTCTTAATGGCAAAGAGATTTGGAAGTCCCTCAAGACCTCCCATTTCTCAGTAGCCGAAGCTCGGCTTGCCACGTTGCAAAAAGAACATCGCGAGCGCAAGGGCCAGCAGTTTGACCCGGCAAATGCCAAAATGTCGTTTGAGCAGGCTGCCACGCTTCACATGAAGCGCGTGAATGAAAACGTTAGCATCAAACGCCGCACTCGCCGTTACTGGCAGGAGATTCTAAACGCCCTGAATAAAAGCTGGCCGGAACTCGCGAAAACAGAAATCAAACGCCTCACGCCCGCCGCGTGCCGCGATTGGGCGGCGCGTTATTCGCAAACCGCTTCACCGTCTCGTTACAACAACACGCTGGCGCTGCTCTCTCACGTCATCAAAGTTGCCATTGAGGAGGGCGTGATCTATTCCAACCCCGCCCTTGCCTTAAAGCGCAAACCTGTCCGGCCAAAACAACTTGAGCTTCCCAGCCGGGCACAATTTGCCGCCTTCATTCCTGAAATGCAGGCTGGCAACAGCCGCGACTCGCGGAACTGCGCTGACCTTGCCCAAGGACTCGCTTTTACGGGTTGCCGCATCAGCGAGGCAGCACAAGTCGAATGGCGTGACCTCGATTTCGCCGCCGGAGAAGTCACTGTCAAAGGCGACCCGGAGGAAGGAACGAAGAACAGCGAGATTCGCCGCGTCCCGATGATTCCTCAAGCACGCGCATTGTTTGAAAAAATGCGGGAGAAACGCACGGACGAACCGAACAACACCAAAGTTTTTTTGGTGCATGAATGTCAAAAGGCGATGGATCGTGCCGCCAAAAAAGTCGGCATGACTCGGATTACTCATCACGACTTGCGTCACTTCTTTGCGACTGTGTGCATTGAAAGCGGCGTGGACATTCCGACCGTTTCCCGTTGGCTTGGACACAAAGACGGCGGCGCACTGGCGATGAAAACCTACGGACACTTGCGCCGCGAACACAGCATTGCCCAGGCGCAAAAAGTTTCTTTCGCCCAACTTGCCGCCTAAATACTTTTGACTCGTTTCACCCTAGGCTGACCACCCATTCGCGCCGCCGTTTCGTTGCGAACTTTGCCAGCCCACGGCAAGCGCCCGCTTGACGCAGAAACTTTTGCGGCAGTTTGCGCCGTAGATTTTTTTGCGCCCGCTTGTCGGCGCTCCAAAAGATAACGCTGCCAGGCACCGCCGAGTTTCGGCGTGAGTTTCTGAATGTCGGTTTTTGACTGCGGTGCCTTAGTCTTTATGCCCTCGTAAATTCCAGCACTTGCCAGAATTCGTTCTACTTCCGACGCGGGAATCATCGTCCGCCCATACTCGGTTGTGGCCTTAACTTTGCCGCTGTATAGCTGCCGATAGCCCCACGTTTGCTCCTTGCCAAACAACGCCGCAAATTCTGCCGGGGAGAACGCCGCCCTGTCGCCAGTTGAGGTTTTCATTTTATGAAAGTGATTTTGCTGCTTTTTCCAATTTTCGTATTAAAGTCGCCGCCTCCCGCTCCGGGTTGACTCCGAGTGCGAGAAAAATTTGATAGGCTTCAACGAAATCGACCCGCCGTTCCCCCAACTCAATTCGCGCCACCATGCCATGTTCCCGGCCAACGGCTTTGGCAAGATCGCGTTGCGTCATGCCGGCCTTTTTACGCAGTTCGCGAATGTGATCACAAAACAGTCCAGACAGATTGCTATAAATCGTCTTCGTCATGCTCTCATTTTGATAGCAAAATAATTTGCATCCAAAATGAGAGCAGGCTAGTTTCTGGCGTGCGTTGCACAGCATATATGAAAACCATCTTTGCTCTCTTGTTCGGGCTGATTCTCGCCGGCCAAGCGCCGATTTTGGCGGGAGAATCACCGGACTTCTTCCAATCATTCAACCCGACCAACGGCTTCAGGCCCGCGCAGAAAAATCTCACCGAGATTTTCCTGCAAATTGCCGGGAGCCTCGAATTTTACGGCAGCCCCGAAGCCTATTTGCGCCATGTCGTAAGCGAACACAAACGCATCGAGGCGAAGTATCAGCAAAAATATGGCAAGCCGCCACAGAGTCATTGCCCCGCCTACATGACTGACGACTACCTTGCCCGTTTTGCAAAAAACTGGAATCTGCTTTCGCCGAAAATTGATCTGGAATTATTCGCGAAAGAAGTCGGCCATAATATGCGGCTCGCCATCAAAGGAACCCGCGACAGCGGCACAATCGTCATTGAAATTTTTAACGAACATCAAGCGCGAGTTTTTGACCGGATGGCGCAAGCAGGAGATCAGTCGGCTGGTTTTGATTTGCTCAAATCCAACCTCGTAACACGCTTGAAGCTCGACCAGAGGCAAATTGACGAGCTAGGCAACGACGTTCCCACGCGTGACGCCATCAGCTATGCCGTTATTATTCATGGCGTGACCATGAAACTTTTCAAGCGGCTCGACGACGGCTTGAAACCGGCAGACGCCGAACGCATCAAAGCTGCCCTCACCAGCGTATTCATGGACGTTGGCAAGATGGCGCAATCGGAACTTGAAGCTGGTATCGCGGAATGGGCTTTGGATAAAGAGCCGGCAACCGCCTTGAATAAATAATCAAAGGCTGCGTTTCACCGACGCATCCGAACGCAGGGCGGGCGCGGCAATGCCTTGCGCCGCTTTGTCGGCTACTTTCAAGTTGTCGAGGTTGATGGAATCAAGGTCAATTTTGCCAATGGCTTGCGGTTCTGAATCGTTTTTTTGTTCCGTGATTTCCAGTATGGGTGCAGCAGCCACGGCCTCGATGGATTTACTTTTCGACTCGCGATTTTTTTCAACCGGGGCATTTTCGATTTCGCGCGGAGCAGCGACCGAAACATTGTTGGTGAAACTTTGCCGGTCGAGGATGCGATACGCCTCCTCTTTGTTTCCGCCTTCGTAAGCGCGGATAAAATCGCTCCGATCTTTTTCGGGAACTTGTGCCATCGCGCCGACTTCAATGGTCGCGTTTGTGAAAAGTTTGTGCAGCCGTTCCGCCTCTTTCTCTTTGATGTCGTCCGCCAGATCAGAAAATGGTTGTTCGCCGTGCCGGATGCCTTCCCACAGCCGGCGACTAATTTCACCCTTGCCGTCATCCGTCAATTTATCCCAAATGTTTTTGTAGAACGAATTCACCTGCGGCATATCAGCCTTCGCAAAATAATCTCGCCGCAGCAAATCGCAGAAAATTCCACGCTCGCTCGCATTCAGCGCGGCTTCTTTTTCAGCCGCAGCAGCGGCGACCGCTTGCCCGGCGCGCTCCTTGATTTCATCCTGCTTGATCTCCCGCTCCAAAACTTCCAGCCGCCGCTGGATGTTCGCCAGCGTGGTTTGCAGCACAGGGTTAACCCCAAGCGGTGAATCAGTCAGCAACTTTTCCAAGGCCAAAGCCGTGTCCTTCAAATTCCGATATTCCTGGAAATCTACAATGCTCATCAGTCTATTCCTCGCTTTCAGCCTAGCGGGAATATGTGACATTTTTATGACGAATGCCGGGCTATTTCCGATTTTGAGTTAAAAACCACTAGATTTATCCATCAATAAATGCAAAATCGTGAGGAATAAAACTTTGGTTTATTCCTCATGACAAAACACCAGCGCTGGAATTGGCAGCAGAAAGATTGGCCGCATTTTTCGTTTGATGCCGGCAAAATCACCCATTTGGAGCATCAATTTCTGCATCAGGCCGGAATTTTCACGGGGGTTATCAAGCACATCAATGAAGAGGATAAAAAGGCGCTGACGGTGCAAATCATCTGTGAAGAAGCCTTGAAAACTTCCGAGATCGAAGGTGAAATCCTCAACCGCGAGAGTGTTCAATCCTCCATCCGGCGCAATTTCGGACTGTCAACTGACAGCCGAAAAATCCCCCCTGCCGAGCAGGGCATTTCTGAAATGATGCTGGACGTGTTCCATCATTTTGACCGTCCTTTGTCCGATCAATTGCTTTTTTCCTGGCACACCATGCTGATGCAAGGACGGCGGGACTTGAAAGAAGTCGGCAGGTATCGGACCACCGAAGAAGCCATGCAGGTTGTTTCGGGGCCGATTCATGTTCCCAAAGTCCATTTTGAGGCACCGCCATCCAAAACCTTGCCCGACGAGATGAAACGCTTCATCGCGTGGTTTAATCAAACCGCCCGCGCCGGAAAAACTCCGTTCACGCCGCTGTTACGCGCGGGCATCGCGCATCTTTATTTTGAATCCATCCACCCGTTTGAAGATGGCAATGGCCGGATTGGCCGGGCAATTTGCGAAAAATCACTGTCACAGTCTTTGAATCAGCCGACGTTGATTTCGCTTTCGCCCGTCATCAACGGCAACAAGAAGGACTACTACGCTTGGCTGGAAAAAAGCAACCAGCACAACGAAATCACCGGCTGGTTGGTTTATTTCGCGGAAACAATCTTGCAGGCGCAGGAGCTCACGCAAAAATTGCTGGATTTGCTCATCACCAAAACCAAGTTTCTGGACGGCTTCAAAAAAGAACTCAATGCCCGTCAGGAAAAAGTCATCTTGCGGATGTTCCGCGAAGAACCGGCGGGTTTCAAAGGCGGGTTGAGCGCCAGAAATTACATCGCGATCACTGAAACCTCCCCGGCCACGGCCACCCGCGATTTGCAACATCTGGTGCAAATCGGCGCGTTGATCAGCACGGGCAGCTTAAAAGGAACCCGCTACCACCTAAATCTAGTTAGCTTCACGGGCGGAAAACCGTGAAGCCTTGCCGCCGTTAATCAAAATTAAATCTTCTCCTGTTATCATGTAGCTTGATGGATCAGGAGCGAGAGTGGTTTGAAAATTATTTTGTGGTGCGTTGCGACGCCGACGATCCGTTGGCTCCTTACTATGCTTGCGACGCCCGCACCGGCTTTGCCTCAATTAAAGATGAAACCGGTAAAACCTATCAAAGCAAATTGTTCATCTTCGATTCGGCGACCACGGCTGATTCCTTTATTCAGGAACGCGGCAACTCGCGTCGGAAATTTTCAAACCTGATGATTGAACCGCTTACCGCCGAACTGTGCGGTTGTTTTTGTGGCTGGTATTCACCCAACCCGCAACCGCAGCACACGCGATAAATCAATAGCTCACCTTGAATGTTGGTGAGTCTTCCGGCTTCATCGTCCGCCGGTCGTAAAGCCGCGTCGTGGCGATGTTGGAATGACCGAGCCATTCTTGCACTTTCGCAATGTCCGCATCGTGATCCAGTGCATTGGTCGCAGCCGTTGCCCGGAGGCCGTGGACGCAAATTGCGTTCGCCTCGATGCCAATTTGCCGTGCGTATTTTTTTACCACATTTTCAAACACTGCGCTGCCGCTCAAAGCTTTTCGCAACTCGCCCGTGACCGGGTTTCGCACCGGACAAAACAGCGGCGCATCCGCATCGTCGCCGTGTCCCGCGCCGGCCAGATAATCATTCACCCGTTGGATGGTATGGGCATGCACGGGGACAAATCGAATCTTGCCGCCCTTGCCGTTCACTCGAAAATGCAGGAGGCCGCGCCGGGATTCCAAGTCGCCTACCGTGAGCGCACACAGTTCTGCCCGGCGCAATCCATGAAACAGCAGCGTGGAAAGTATCGCCCGATCCCGGAGACCTTTGAGTGTGTCCGGCGGGGGCGCTTCCAAAATCTTCGCCGCTTGCTCATCGCCCAAGGCCGGAGATTTGCCTTCGTTCGCGCCGTGACTCGGACGTTTCACTCCGTCCGCCGGATTGAACGCGACGGCGTTTGCTTCACAGAGAAAGTCAAACAGCGACGCGACCGCCGACAGCTTGCGACGCACCGTGGCCGGCTCCAGATTCCGCGATTCAAGCTGCTGGCGCCACGCGATCAAATGTGACCGTTTGACCAATCTAAAATCTGACGACGCCACGACACCGGCGAATTGCATGAAATCACCCACGTCATTCTTATACGCCCGTTTGGTGTTATGATTTTCGATGTTGGCAAACCATTCAGCTTCGGGAGGCACATCCGCCAAATGTTGAAATTCGATTGCCGTTAGACGGCGACCTGAATTATGAAGAAAAATTTCCGAATTTTGAACTGCGCCCATATCCCCTCATTCTAATTGTGATAATGTATTTTATCACAAGTAGACGTCAGGCAGAACCGGCATCCAACCGAAACTTTAACTTTTTTATACTTGCGGGCTGATTGTGATTTTCCAGCAACCGTCCCTGAAAAAAGCGCGGTCAAGGCACCCGTCCAATGATGGAAAGCCGCCCAACGTTCATCGGCGAGCCGACAAAACTTTGTAATCCACTGCCATCCAGTCTGATTTTTTGCAGTCCTTTTTTGGTTTGAAAAACTGCCAGCCCCGCATCTTTCAGCACGAGGACGGGCGCTAAGTTGTTCGCAGCCAAAAACGGTTCATCGCAGATGCGTTTTTGCTCGCCGCCGACCTTTTTGATCCAAGTTCCCCGCCGGTCAGTGTCCATGCCCTCCCAGGAACAGAGCATGGTGTCTCCGTCGAGCCACACACAATTTCGCGCGTCTATGCCCAGGGGGACGACGGCTTTTTGTTCCACATCAATCAGACCCGCACCGTTTTGACCGCCGCAGAACACATACCGGCTGCCGGGAGATGGCTCGGCCAAAAAATTACAGGGCTTGGGCAGCGTGCAGAGTTCTTCCAACTTGTCCGTGCGGCGGTCATACAACCCCACGCCGGTGTGGCTGATGAGCAGCAGGCAGCGGTTGTTGTCGAGCCATTGCGCATCCGTGTGGCTGGCGCGGCGGAGCGGGATGGTGTTGCCGCGATCCTCATCAAAGTTGTAGCTGACAAAATTCCCCGCCGCCACGCCAACAACCACCTGACTGTCTGGTGACCGGGTTTTGGCGTTGACGGGTATTTGCACCTGCATCGGTTTCACCGCGCCGGTGGCAAGATCAATGCGGGCGTGGCGGTTGAAGATGCCCCATAACGCATATTTATCCGTCAGCAGCAAAATGTTCTCTCCAAAGTGCGGGTCATCAAACTGCCCGATGGACGTGACCTTGTGCTCGTTCAAAAATTTGAACGCCACCAAGTCCACGTCGGCAGACCACACATCGCCGTTCTTGGCGTAGATGAGTGTCTTGGATTCCGGCGTGAGCGCCGGCGTGCCCGGCGGAAACAGTTCCGCCTCTTTTTTGCCGGCCAGCGAATAACGCATCAGGCCGTTTTGGAAAACCCCAATAAATTTTTTGGACTGCGGCTCGTAAGCCACGCGCTGCGGCAGCGTGCCTTCGATAAAATTCTTCGCGACGAGCTGACCGGCGACCGCATCGTAAAGGTCATCGTCCGCCATGAAGTAAGTGCCCAAGCTCGCGGCAAAATCCACCGGCGCCCGGTTTTCGACGGCGACGGGTGCCGTTCCCGAAGGATGGTTTTTCGCTGCCTGGCGCCCCTGCCACCAAAACCAAAATAACACCGTGGTCCCAATCAAAAGAAACGCGACCAAAAATATTTTGGGCGCTTTTTTAATGAAGCTGAAATTCATGTTCAGTTGGTTTCAGTTGGCGGGACAAAATCTTCCGGTGACATGATGTCGATCTCTTGAACGAAACTTTCGTTTTTGTCGTTGTCCTGCATTTCCGAGTCGGCCTCTTTGACCCAAGCCACTTGCTTAGCCTTGATGCCGTGAAACAACGGCAACAACCCGCGCCCCTTGATCTGCGCCTTGTAGCCGCTGAATTCAATGTCAATGATACCGTCGGGATCATAATTGAACCACGTCAAACCGGAATAGGGAAAACAGGTATAAACACCGGTCCTGAAACGAAACTCCAAAAAATCTTCCTGCTTGTCGCCGATGGCCGGGATGGAGAAAAACTTTTCGCCGTCCATGGATTCCGCCGCCGGCTTTTTGCGGGCTTCCAAGATTTGATCAATTTTATCGTTGGCCATTTTATTTAACTCTCCTTGGGGGTGTAACAACGGGTGGTTTTACCGTCTTTTGAACTTTCTGACTAGCCTGTATTTGTTTCTGCTTGGCGACGTTGTTCACAATGCGCTGCGCGTTCTGTTTCAAGTGCGCTTTCCAGTCGGAAATTTTTGAATTCCCAACCTTCACCGGGCGGGTCTGCGGTTTTGGTTCCTTCCCCTTGTGACTGCGCGCCTTGACCTTGTCGAAATGTTGCTTGGCCGATTGGAGAGACGACCGCAGACGTTCCATGCGCGGGGAACGCGCTGGTTTTACCGCCTGCTTTGGTTCCGGCTTTTTCTCGCCAACTTTTGTCGCCGCCTTGGTTGGCGGCCAGTTCGGTCGCGGCGCTTT
>JANYCI010000359.1 GCA_025360325.1 Limisphaerales bacterium
ACTCGATGCTGCGGAGTTTTGCCGCATAATCATTGAGCGAATCGGCGGCGGGCAATAATTTTGCGAACGCAGGCGACGGGCCGGTGAAGAGACAATAATCAAACGAAACCGTTTCGCCATTGATGACGGCGGTGCGTTCGGCAGAAATTTTTTCAACCAGCGTGCCGGTCAAAATCTTCACGCCATTCGCGCGCAATTGTTTTTCCAGCGCCACCGTGATGACGTTGAAACCGCCTTTGAAATAGCCGAGCTTTTCGCCGCCGCCGCCACTGCGCGAGTTGGCGCGGGTGTGGATGCGCGCCCAAAACCACGCCATCGAAACCTTGTCGAAGTGGCGGTCAAATTTTCCTTTTAGCAGCGGCGTCCAGATGCTCGCCATCGCGCTCGCGCCGCACGCACGCGTCATCCAGTCGTGCGCCGTGACGCGCGTAAAGCCGCGCCAGTTTTTTTGGTGCTTGAGATACAGCGCGGCAAAACCCGTGCGGAGTCGTCCGAGAAAATTGCACGGGGAAAATTTCAGCAGATCGCCGGGCGTCTTGAAGGGATGGATTTTTTTATCGCGAAAAATCCCGACCGAGCTGTCGCACCAGATGAGTTTTTCTGACAAGCCGAGTTCTTTGACCAAACCCAGAATCGAAGTGTCGGTGAGGAAAAGATGGTGATAGGTTTTCTCCAGCGAGGTGCCTTGGATTTGAAAACCGCCGGCGAGTCCGCCGAGTTCGCGCGCGCCTTCGACGAGCGTGACGGAAAAGTTTTTATCAGCCGACAAGCGCAACGCCGCCGTGAGGCCGGTGAAGCCGCCGCCGATGATCAGGATTTTTTTTGGTGCGCTCATCAGGTGGTTTTGCGGAAAGAGAACAGGCGGTTCAAATTATATTGCAACAGCAGGACGGCGAGGATCACGACGACGTAAGCGTAAAGCGCATTCCAGTGCCATTGCCCCACCAAGACATGAAGCAAACCCGCTGACGCGAGCCAGCCGAGAAAGGCTATGCCTAGAAAAACGGCAAGGCGCTGGGCGATCCGGTCAGACACACGGAAGTTGAACCACGCGTTGAGCACGAACGAGAGCAGCGTGCCCGCCGAATAACCGATGGCGTTGGCGACTTGCACGGTTTGCCCGGCGTATTGGACGAGCAGCGCGTAGAGCAGACAAGTGACCGCCGTGCCAGAACCGCCGATGAGGCAGTAGAGGAGAAATTGTTTTTTCTGAAGCAGGAAATTTTTCACGATGGCAAATTTACAGCGCCGAGTCATTGCCGGCTCGCGACGCGAATCGCGATAGCGGAACTGACAGCATCAACGGCTGTTGTTTTGTTGGGCAGCATTGTTCTCAAAACATCAATCCTCCAATCAGACCACTCAACAAAGCCGTGAACACGATGAATATGACTGGCAATACCAACAAACAAACAAACGTGAGTAAAACGCGTAGCCATAAATCTAATCGTGCCCACATCCATAAAAAAATACTAAATATTAACAGGCCAACCGAAAAGCCAAAGATGACATATTCTGGCCACTCCCCCACCGCTGGAGATAACCTAAAATGGAAAAAATTGAGCGCAGCAAAAAATTCCAAACTTAAAATAAAAGCAACAACTGAAATCAGGGCAATCCATCCTGCGGAATAAGTGCGTGAAAACAATCTCATGGCGCTATTCGGCCCAAACTATTTGATAATCACCGCCGCCTGCTCGTGATAGCAGCAGTAGCCGATCCAACTGTATTTCATGCCGGTCGCGGCGATGAATTCGTTGAAGGCTTTGAACTCGCCTTGCTGCCAGCCGGAATAATTGAACATCTCATCAAACACGATCACTGTGCCGGGGCGGATGCGGTCGCGGAACTCGTTGAAAATAGTTTTCGTCGAAGAATACAAATCGCAATCAATGTGCAGGAACGCTGCGGCACCTTTGTTCGCCGCGAGAAACGGCGGAATGGATTCGTTGAACCAGCCTTTGTGCAGTTGCACGTTGGAACGCACGGACGGCAAATTGGCGACGGCGAAACGGCCTTTGTCAAAATTGGGTCGCCAGAATTCCGGCAAACCCTCGAAGGAATCGAAGCCGTGAATTGTCTTCGTCGTAAGCCCGGCGAGGTGGTTGATCGTGGTGCCTTGAAACACGCCGAACTCGCAATGGAGGCCGTCGAGCGTCACTTTTTTCAACGCGAATTCCAGCAGCGCGAAATCGTTTTTGAACGCGGCCACATCCGCCAGATTCGCCTCGATGTAGCGCGCGGTGTCTTCCAGCGCGAGGTCTTGCAACTTGCGCTCGATGTTCTGGCCGTCGAGAAAATGCAGGAAGCGCGGATACAGCCGGCGCGTGATGGGATTGGTGAGGATGAAATG
>JANYCI010000002.1 GCA_025360325.1 Limisphaerales bacterium
TGGATGTTTCGCAAAAATGTCCGGCGTTTCGTTATTTGCAGCGGATCAATTTCTTTTCCGTTTGTGGTTTGAATATACCGGAAGATTTTCACAGGAACGACGCTGGCAGCCAGTTTGTCGAGCTGCGAAAGATTGGCGGCAAAGGATCGTCGGACGTGGAAAAACTTTCCACAGACATCGCCTATTGCATTTTTCCTGACGCCGATGTGGATGACCCAGACGAAAGCGGGCTTTTCGACGTGCTGCAATACTCGATTTCAGAATTGGCAAACAACGTATTGCAACACGCCAAAGCGCCGGGCTTCGTGACCGCACAATATACGGGACGGACAGATTTGATTCGCGTGGCAATCGCGGATCATGGAATCGGTGTGCTGCGAAGTTTCGCTGACAACCATTCGCCACATTACAAGCCCGACTGGACAGACACGGACGCCATTGCGACGGCGTTAAAGCCGAAAGTTTCATCCAAACTGCATTTGCCGTCGCCGTGGGGCGAGCCGGTCAACGCGGGTGTTGGGCTTACTTTGATGAAGGAAATTTGTCTGCAAACCGGGGGACATTTCTTCTTGGCAAGCGGGAAAGGGGTGTTTTCACAACTGGCAGGAAACGGCGTTCCGCAGCAAAGACTATTGCCAAGTCATTATCAGGGGACAGTTTGCGTCTTGGCTTTCGTCCGGGCGAAAATCAGAAGTTTCCCGGATTTAATGACCCAGGTAAAAACCTCGGTCGGCCTATTGCCAGACGGCGGGAAGTTCGGTAAATTGTTTTCGTGATGCTTCAAATCCAACTGGCTGATGATTTCGGAAATTTTTTGGCAGATGGAGAAAAAGCCGCTGCCTTTAGATTCTCCCGCATTGATCCTTTTGTCCACACTTACGAAGGCATCACGTTGGATTTTCACGGTGTCCGCAACATGAATAGTTCGTTTGCGAACGCGCTGATTGCCAACCTTGTCAGCCAAAGCCCGGAAGTTTTGAAAAAATTACATTTCACCAACTGCAATGCCCGCATCCGGGTTTTGGTGGAATCCGCTCTCTCTTTGGGAATTGAAAAGCTGCGCGGGAAAAAATTTGAAATTGCCTAAAAATTCAGGCGCAAATTTTTTGATTTAATTCCGGCTGAAAAAATCAGCCGGTTTTTTATTTTACAGAGTTTCTTTCAGAACCGTTCAATTTCAGTGGCCGGACATTTTAATTTGCATCGGTCAGATGCGAAAATCTGGTTTTCCGCGTCCGACCATGTGCATCAAAGACCGTCCGGTTTGTGGGGTTTTAACACGCGGAAATTATCAGAAATGCCAGTTTCCGTTCAATTCCGCCGGTTTCCGCCGGAAAACATCAGATTTTCCAAGAAATAATTCCGTCCGGCGCGATGGTCAGCCAAGTGGAAAACCGTCCATCCGGCGATAACGCCGCGTAAGCCGCCGATTTGCCAAAGCCGAGCCGCCGCAAAGCTGCGACGGCGGCAGAGCGTGCCAAAGTTTTTTTGCCATTTTCAAAGATCGCAGCCAAATCTTTCCGGGTGATAAGTTTTTTGGCGACGGACGGCGGCTTGGCTGGCACTGGCGCGGACGGAACGGACACGGGTGGGACAACGGGCGGTGGAATCTGGATGGATGGAATTTTTGGGATGGTTTTAACGGAAGCAGCCGGGGCGGGCTTGGCGGGTTGGACAGGCACGGAAGCCGGACGCGGAGCGGATAAAACCGGAGCGACAGCAACCGGCTTGGCTGGAATCGCTGCCTGAATTGGCCGGAATACGGCAGTTTCCGCTGGTTTCCGGCTGGCTTCCGCTTCTGGCTTCGCTGGCATAGCTTCTGGTTGCTTTTCCTTGTCACTGTCAAAAATAGCTTTGAGGACAAATACAATACCCAAGCCAATTAAGCCGCCGATCACGACCGGCGGCGCGATGGCGGCAAGGCTTACGAGTGCGGGAGCAGCTTGGACGACTTGTTTCGGATTCATAATTTTTAGGATGTTTGTTTAATCGGAGCGGAGTCAGAAAAAGGTCTCCGTAATGTCCGCGCGGACACTTCGGACACTTTTTTTTCACACTGAAAAATCAAAAATAGCTTCATGGGAATTAACAGGGTTCTTCTTCGCCTTCGCGTTTAAGCCGAAAACCTTTCCAACCGCGTTGTTTTTTTCCGTCCGTGCCGGTGATGTCATGCCGGACGGCCACGCGGAATTGACGTTGCACGATGTCCTGACAATCCCGGCCAAAATTATTCCGGCTCACGCCTGTCCAGCCGCGATTCATGCAATAATCCGCGTAAGCGGCAAACGCATCGGTAATGGTCAAACCTTCGGCGGTGCTGTCGGCCATGCAGCGATCTTTGAAAAATTCATTCACGGAATCGCTTTCCAGCAACAATTCATCCACGCGCAATTTTTGGTCGGGCGACAAGGCAAGATTCCAATTTGCGGCACGGAGCGCGTAAAGCCCGTCCAGCATCCAATTCAAAACGCCGGACGCCTCATTTTTCAAAACCTGCCTGTCCAGATCGGGAATGGCGTTGGCGGGTTTTGGCTTGGAATAGCTGATGATTTTCAAACGGCGTTGCCACGCCGCCACGTCGCCTTCAAGGTGAACCACGAGCCGCGAATTGCTCGTGACGATGATGTTAAATTCACAAGTGAGTGATGGCGCGGC
>JANYCI010000012.1 GCA_025360325.1 Limisphaerales bacterium
TCGACCCTGCGACTCCGGGCGTCACCAAGAATCTGAATGCACTAAGTTCATTATCGCAGCAGCAGGCAAAGGGTGCGGTGCGGACGCTACTGTATGCAACGAAGGCCTTCCAAGACCCGCGCTTTCAACTTGTGGGTGTGGACCAGCCGGTGAACGCGCCCTACGGACGGACTGATAAAGATTTGGTTTTGCGCCACAGGCAAACCGGGCAACGCGCCCGTGTTGAAGTGAAGGATGTGAAGCCAGCCTCGCAACGCGCTGACTTGGAAAGAATCAAGGGGCAGATTGACAAGATGGCTGCAGAGTATAAACGGACTGGTGAGTTGCAGGCATGGGCAAATCGTCAGGAAACGATTCCGGCCATCAAAGAATACGCGCGGCAAAAAGGCGTTCCGACCTACGAAAAAACTAAACAGACGGAATTCTCAAAGGTCTTGGATGACCTCGACCGTCGGAGCGTTGTCGAGGCGCGTGTGAAACTTGCCGGTGGCGCACTCAGCACAGGAGCGGGCATCGCACTGCTCTACACCTCAACTCGGGGGATCTTGGACGCCGCTCAATCAGAAGCAAATGACCTCACGACGAATCTGCGAATTGGCGAGCAAAGCTCACTGCTTGCTGCTGGGAGCGGTTTCACAGCGTCCGGTCTGGCACAGCTCGGCTCAAGATTCGCAACAACGGAAAGCACGTTGGCTAAACTTGGGAGCATCACGAAATGGGGCGGGCGCGCTGGAATCGTTGGTGTAATCCTCGGGGAAGGACTCGGAATTGGAATCGATTACTATAAATGGGACGAGATGACGGCACGCCAGCGGTCAGTGTCAAAAGTTCAGCACACCGTCAGTATTGGAACTCTGGCGCTCGGCTTTGGTGTTGGCTTCTTGGCAGGACTTGAAACAGGCCCTGGCGCTTTTGCGTTTGGGCTGGCAACTGCCGGAGCAAGTTATGCTGCCGGAAAGGTGGCGACCTCAATGGTCGAGGATTCCTACAACCGGCTTGACGATGCGCAAAAGGAACAAGTTCGTGCTTTTATCTATCAGCAATACGGCGTCAGCCAATGAATCGAAATGCTTCAAACATGAACCTCGTTGATTACCTCGCAAACGGAACTCTGATAGACATTTTGCAAACGAGCGGCGGAAAGAAACCGCCGTCTGTTTGGATAACGCCGCAAGATGACGGGACTTTCCGCTACGGATTTTCCCAAGAGGCGAATAGCATCGGCGGTCAGGCTGCGCCGTTCGGTGCAGTGGAAGCAGGAAAGATATTTCGGCCCAAAGAAGTGGAAGTTGTCGAATTCCTTTGCACATTCGGCCTTTCCAAAGCTGAAGCCGAAAGCGTGGTTCAAAGAATTGGCATTGAGCCTTAAACGATTTCACGGAAAATTTTTACGCGAGTTGAATTTGAAAGGTTTTGCCCAAGTTGAACCACGTAATCATCCGATACGCAAGGGATTGATCGAATCCGGCATCAACTACGTCGAGGTCGCGAACGAAGCGGCGTTTTACGGGCCGAAGATTGACGTGCAGGTTTGGAGCGCCATCGGCCGCGAATTCACCATCGCCACGAACCAGGTGGACTTCGCCGTGCCCGCCAAGTTCGGCCTGACGTATCGCGACAAGGACAATACCAACAAGACGCCGTTGTGCATCCATCGCGCGCCGCTCGGCACGCACGAGCGGTTCATCGGTTTTCTCATCGAGCATTACGCGGGCAACTTCCCGCTCTGGCTTGCGCCGGATCAAGTGCGCGTCATCACGCTCAATGACGACGCGGCGCTCATCGAATACGGCAAAGGCATCGTGAATGAGTTGCGCGCAAACATGGTTCGCGTGGAATCCGATTTCAGCGCGACGCCGTTCAAAGCAAAAATTGCGGATGCGGAAAAAACCCGCGTTCACACGATGCTGGTCATCGGCGGTCGCGACCTGGAAGCCGGCGCGGTGAGCGTGCGCCTGCACCACGGCGGCCCGCAAGGCGCGAAGCCGAAGGCGGAGGTCGTGGCGCAGATTCTGGCGAGCATCAAAGAACGGAAGGCGTGAAAAGTAGTTGCCATAAAGCCCGCAGGATTTTCTCCTGCGGGCTTTGCCGTTTATCGGAGCACTTCGATGCCAGCACCGAAGTTGATGTGATAGGGCTGGCCGTCAAGCACCAGCGCGGGAACGGATTTCACACCGGCCTTTTCAGCTTCGGCCACGCGGGATTTGCTCTGGCCGAGGTGGACGATCTCCACGTCGAAGCGCGAGCGGTCGAGCGCGGCGGCGACGTTTTGTTCGGCGGCCACACAGACCGGGCAGCCCGCGTGATAGAAGACAGCTTTGGTTTTCATTTTCAAGTTTGGTTTTGATTTCTTTTGGTTTCGGAACTGGCGCGCGGCTTCAGCCGGACGTCAGCGTTCATTGGAGCAGAGTTTTGGAAAACGCCAAGAGGGCACGATTCGGTAAGGGGTCACGGAATTGTTCCCGCTTCCGGCGCGGAAAGTTTTGGAATAATCTCACGCCATGAAATCGAAAACAGCCTCGAAGCAACTCTCGTTGAAGGAACGGAACGGTTATCGGCGGCTCGAAGACGTGGTGGGCTGCAAATGGTCGGCGGCGGTGCTGGCAGCCATCGCGCGCGGCGTGAACCGGCCCGGCCAACTGGAGCGCTTCATCCCCGGCATCTCGACGAAGGTGCTGAACGAACGCCTGCGCAAGCTTCTGGATTACGAACTGATCTCGCGCCGCGAATTTCCCGGCAAGATGTTGCGCGTGGAATACTCGCTGAACGCCACCGGCAAAATACTCGCTGGCATCATCGA
>JANYCI010000043.1 GCA_025360325.1 Limisphaerales bacterium
GACACCACGCACGTCACGATGGCGGAGATGGAGCATCATGTCCGGGCGGCGGCGCGCGCGAAAACGAACGCGCTGCTCGGCGGCGATTTGCCGTTCAAAAGTTACGAGACAATTTCTGATGCGGTGGCTAATGCCAAAAAACTTTTTGCAGCGGGCGCGGAATTTGTGAAGGCCGAGGGCGGGCGGGAAATTTTGCCGCAGGTGAAAGCCATCATCGCGGCGGGAATTCCGTTTTGCGGTCATCTGGGAATGTTGCCGCAGCACGTTTTGGAAGAAGGCGGCTACAAAATCAAAGGCAAGCAGGAGGCGGAACATCAGAATTTGATCGATGATGCCAAGGCTTTGGCGGAGGTGGGCGCATTTGCCATCGTGTTGGAACTCGTGACGCCGCCGGTGGCGAAGGAAATTTCCGAAATGATTTCCGTGCCGACTATCGGCATCGGCAGCGGGCCGGATTGCGATGGACAAATTTTGGTGACGCCAGATTTGATCGGCAGTTTTCCATGGTTCATCCCGCGTTTTGTGAAACCAAAAGCAAACTGCGCGGGGGAAATAAAATTAGCGGTAGCGGCGTGGAAAAATTCGCTGGGGTCGGGGAAATAATCCCAGATGCGCGGGTGTGAATCGGCCAAACATCCGGCCAGCCTTACCGTGCGAGCGTCACGCTCATCAAGCCGATGTCGCCACCGCCTTTGCCTTTCATGCCGTTCGTGCCACCGAAGGCCCAGATAAGTTCCACGGGCAACCACGGATAATCCAGCTCCGCGCGAACGATGATTCCCCTCGCCTCACTCAACGGCAAAACCGTCAACCGCAACGTGCGCGTATCCATCAGCAGCGCGTCTTTGATTTCATAAACCATCGAACCGGGGCGATAACGCGCGACGATTTCATCCGTGTCATTCAGCCACTTCACACCGAGTTTCGTCCTGATGCCGAGGCGCAAGTTGCCGCCGCGCCCGGGCAAGTAGAGCGAAAATTCCGCGCCGTTCGTGATGACCAAGTCGCCGCCGACCGGCCAGTAGCGCAATGGACGGGCAAGGTGGTTGGAAAATTTTCCGTGCGGCTGGTAGATCAACTCCGGCCGGTCAGTCACGCTGGGGCGACTGGCCTGCGCGGCGGCGGTTTGATCTGAAAAAATCGCCGCGCCAATAATGACCAGCGAAAATTAAAAAAAACGGGCGAACGAGCGGAGGGGCATACCGACGATTGTTGAAATACCGCCGGGCGGAGACAAGGCAAAACCTCGCGGCGAATCCGTCATCAGGTCGCTCGCATTTCCGCAAATGCGGCGAGCGCAGCGACACGCGCGGCGGCGTGATTGACGATGGGTTTCGGATAATCGCGGCCAAGCTGCACGCCAGCACGCGCGAGTATTTCCGGCGGCGCTTCCCACGGACGATGCAGCCATTCATCCGGCAGCTTCGCCAATTCAGGGCACCAGCGACGGACATAATTTCCGCGCGGATCAAATTTTTCTCCCTGGCTCATCGGATTGAATACGCGGAAATACGGCGCGGCATCCGCCCCACAGCCGGCGGTCCATTGCCAGCCGGAAGTGTTTTGCGCGAGGTCGGCGTCCACGAGCGTATCCCAAAACCACGCCGCGCCTTCGCGCCACGACAGCCGCAAATCCTTCACGAGAAACGAGGCCACGATCATCCGCACGCGATTGTGCATCCAGCCGGTCGTCCACAACTCGCGCATCCCGGCGTCCACGATGGGATAACCGGTTTGGCCTTTTTGCCATGCCTTGAGCAACGCCGCATCCACGCGCCACGAAAACTTTTTGAAGTCCGCGCGCAACGGCTCGGTTGGCGTGTGCGGAAAATGGAACAGCAATTGATGCGCGAATTCACGCCAGCCGATTTCCGCGAGAAACTGTGACGTGCGCCAAATCATTTCGGGAATTTGTTTTGCCTCGGCGTGCTCGCGCACGGCGTGCCAGATTTGGCGCGGCGTGATTTCACCGAAATGTAAATGTGGCGAGAGTCGCGAAGTGCCCGTCAAATCAGGGCGATCGCGGTCAACGGTGTAATTAGCAAACGCGGCGGCGAGAAAATTTTTGAGCTGGCTCGCTGCCCCGGTTTCGCCGGGCGACCACGCCGCGCATATTCCTTCCGCCCATTTTATTTTTGGTTCCAACTCCAGCGCGGCGAGCGGTTCCATTGCCGGCCATTTTTTGGGAGCCACTATTTTTTCTGGCGCGGGCAGCGGCGCGGCGGGCGCGGGCTTGGTGAGGCAATGTTTCCAGAACGGGGTGAAGACTTGAAATGGTTTGCCGCTCTGATTTTGAATCGTCCACGGTTCGTGCAGCAGCGCGCCATTGAAACTTTCCACCGCCACGCCAGCGGCGAGCAACGCGGTTTTGATGTGGGTATCGCGCGCGATCACTGCCGGTTCGTAACGGCGATTCCAAAACACCGCGCCCGCGCCGGTCTGTTTCACGAGCGCCAGTAAATGTTCCAAAGTCGCTCCGCGCTGAATCACGAGTTGCGTGCCGAGTTTTCGCAACGAGCTATCGAGCGCGCCGAGTGATTGATGCAACCACCAACTCGAAGCGCCGCCCGACGACCACGGGGTTTCCTCTTCCGGCGCGTGCAGGAACACCGGCACAATCGCTCCGCCACGTTGGATGGCGGCGTGCAGCGCGGGGTTATCCGCGAGCCGAAGATCATTCCGAAACCAAACAATTGTGGGCGACACATTCATATTGGAAAAATTGAATCAAATAAGAGAAGCGCTTTTTTTGATCGAGGTGAACAAAATCGTTTTAACTCCGTGCCTGAACGCGGCCAAGTCCGCCATCCACGCTGATCACTTGACCCGTCACCCAACTTTGTTCGGCGTCCAGCAGCCAGCAAATCGCGGAGGCGACTTCTGCCGGTTCACCGATGCGTCCGAGGGGATGCAGCGCGGCGGACATTTTGGCGACGGTTTCATTTTGTGTCAGCGAGCGGGTCATTTCTGTGCGCGTCAAACCCGGCGCGACACAATTCACGCGCACTCCAAATCGCGCGTAGCTCGCGGCGGCGGCGAGGGCCAAGCCCTCAACGCCGGCCTTGGCCGCCGCGATGGCTTCGTGATTCACCAATCCGCGGCGCGCGGCGACCGAGGAGCAGAGCACGATGCTCCCGCCCCCAGCCTGCTTCATCATTAGGCGCGTGGCGGCGCGCACCAGATTGAACGCGGTCGTGAGATTGGTGGCAATCGTGTCAGCAAATTCCTGATCGCTGATCTGGTGCGCGGGCTTCAACAGAATTGAACCGGCGCAATTAACCACGCCATCCACGCGGCCGTGACTGGTCAGCACGGATTGTATCAGCGCGTCCACGGCGGCGCTGTCGCGAGCGTCAAACGGGATGGTTTGTGCGTTGATTTCAGCGGCGACTTCTTCCAATCGTTCGGCGTTGCGACCAGTAATGACAACGCGACAACCGCGTGCCGCCACTCGGCGGGCGACGGCGGAACCGATGCCGCCGGCACCACCGACAATTACCATCACGGGAGTTTTTTCTGTGCTCATACGTCCATTTCAACGATTAGAAAATTTCTTGGCTAACACTTCCGCGCGATACGCGAAAATTTTTTCCACGTCCGGCCGCACCAGCCAGCGGTGCACTAGAAAATCAAACGGCGCGGCGTAGCGCACCACGTCGCGCGTCAACGTGCCGCCCGCGCGCGGCTCAAACGTGTGCTCGTGAATCCATTGCCGATAAGGGCCGCGAATTTGCTCGTCCACGAAACGATGCGACGGCTGCCAAATTTTGATGTGCGTCCGCCAGCGGACCGGCACGCCGCGCACGCGCAGCCGGTAGTCAATCAAAGTCCCCGCGCGCATCGTGATGGGCAGCGGGGTGACGATATGAAAATTCAGCCACGGCGGCGTGAGCGTGTCGAGATTCGCGGCGTCGGCAAAGAAGGGAAATAATCTCTCCGGCGGCAGCGGCAGCCAGAGTTCGGTTGAAAATTCGCGGACGCGCATGGTGGTTAAAAATTCGGGAAAGCATAATCCATTATGCCCGACTAGATGACTAACGCCCCGGACTGGAAGTCGGATGCAATTATTTTAGCCCGGCCACATTTTCCCGAAGCCCCGTTCAGTTACTGACCAGCACCATGTTTTTGATCGTCGGCGAAGCCACGCCGCCACTGGCTTCTTCCGTCACCGCAAATTTTCCCGCGACCTTGATCAGTTGTTTCGTCTTGAATTCCACGCGCACGCCGCCATTGGCGTCCACGCGGAATACGCCCGCGTCCACTGGCGTCGTGCCATTTTCCAAGACCCACAACTGGTAATCTTTTTCCGGCGGCAACGCCTTGAGATGTTGCACCACAAAGACGCCTTCCTGCTTCGATTCATCCCAGAGCGAAACGGCCACCGCCGTCGGCGCGTCGGCCAACAGCGAATTCAACATCGCGATTTTCATGTTCGCGAGCCGGTTCGTCGCCTGCAACGACAAGACGATTTGTTGAAAATCATTTGTGGCCGATTGCAATGAATGAGCAAGACGATCTAACTCGTAGTTCAATTTCCCGATTTGAATTTTCTGCCCATAGGTAGTTACGCGCAACTGGCTATCATCAATGGCTACCCACAGCAGACAGATAACCGCCAGACACGTCGCGAACGCCCACGGCAGCCAGTTCAGAAAACTCGGTTTGCGTTCCGGCAGCGAAATCATTTTCTGCGGCGCACCGATCCGCGCGAGAATTTTGGCGCGCAACTGCGGCGGCGGTTCCACCACCGGAATGTTTCCCGCCAGCGCGCCCGTCGCCGTGCTCAAGCGCGCGACAAATTGTTTCAATTCCGCATCGGCGTGCATCGCCTGCCTGAACTCGCGCGCCTCGGTTTCGCTCAACGCGCCGAGGACGTGTAGCGCGGCCTGTTCTTCCCGGCGTTCGTCCATCATAACACGCCCTCCAGTTGGTCGCGCAGTTTCAGCAGGCCGCGCCGGATGCGCGCTTTGATCGTGCCGAGCGGTTCGGACAATTTTTCAGAAATCTCGTTTTGGGTCAGCCCGAAAAAAAACGCGAGTTCAATCGCGTGCCGCTGTTCGGCGGGCAAGGCCACGATGGCGGACTGGATTATTTTTGCCTTGTCGAAACCGTGGACAGCCTCGTTGACAGTGCCATCCACTTCCTGCGTGATGGCTAGTTCCGCGCCCGCCTCGTCCGCAAGCCGACGGCGGCGTTGCGCAGCGCGGATGCGGTCAATCGCCCGGTTGCGGATCATCGTGGCGACCCAACTCGAAGCCTTGCCGAGTTGCGGATCGAAGTTGCCGGCTTTTTCCCAAAGCTGCACGCAGGTTTCTTGCAGCACGTCTTCCGCCTCGCCGGGGTCATTCAGAATTTTGACCGCCACCGAAAACATCAGCGCGGCATGACGGTCGTAAAATTCCGCAAAGGCCGCGCGATCCTGCCGCGCGATGCGCCGGAGCAGCTCCTCATCCTGTGCTGGTGACGCCGGGTCGTTCACGCGTTCAATAAAAATTGACCGCGCCCGCCCCGGCCGCGCGTAAGAGACGCGAAAGACGTTGCCTAAATCGTTGCATACACACAGGCTCATATCAAACTAGCCAGCCACTGACAAGTTGCCATATTCAATTAGCTAAACGATTGGCTGGCCTAAACGGATGCAATTTTTATTATTGCATCCAAAGTCAGGCAACAGACGAATTAATAACTGAAAGCGAAAATCCATTGGTTGATTATGAAAAAGCTCCGAACGGCATTACAACGCGGTTGCACCTCGCTGACGCAATGGTTTGATACCGACTACGGCAACGACGATCTCGCCGCCATCCGCGCCAAACCCGACAAGGTGGAATTCATCCGCGTGCTGCCGTTTATTTTTTTACACCTCGGCTGCCTGGGAATTTTTCTCGCCGGCTGGAGCTGGACGGCCGTTGCGTTCGCGGTGGTTTTATATCTGGTCAGGATGTTTGCCATCACCGGCTTTTATCACCGCTACTTTTCGCACAAAACTTTCAACACCTCGCGTCCGGCGCAGTTTCTATTCGCGCTGCTCGGCGCGACCGCGGTGCAACGCGGCCCGCTCTGGTGGAGCTATCAGCACCGCCATCATCACAAACACTCGGATGAAGCCGAAGATGCTCATTCGCCGCACCAGCACGGCTTCTGGTGGTCGCACATCGGCTGGATCACCAGCGCGCGGAATTTTCCGACGGACTACTCGCAAGTGCGCGACCTCGCCAAATTTCCCGAACTCGTTTTTCTCAACCGCTTCGACACGCTCGTGCCGTTCCTGTTCGCCGTCGCGTTGTTCACGCTGGGACATTTTCTCGGCGCATTTTTCCCCACGCTTGGCGTGACCTCGTGGCAGTTGCTCGTCTGGGGATTTTTTATCAGCACCACGGTTTTATTTCACGCGACTTCCAGCATCAATTCCCTCGCGCATCTGCTCGGCAAACGTCGTTACGAAACCGGCGACGACAGCCGCAACAGTTTCCTCCTCGCCCTCATCACGCTCGGCGAAGGCTGGCACAATAATCATCACCGCCACATGAGCACCGTGCGCCAAGGCTTTTACTGGTGGGAAATTGACATCTCCTACTACTGCCTAAAAATGCTTTCGTGGACGGGCCTCATCTGGAACCTCAAGCCCGTGCCCCTCGCTGCCTATGAAACTAATCATCCGCTTCGTGCCCGCAAAAATCTTTCGGCCAACCATTCTTCGCGCGCGTGAAACGACGGCTGGCCATCATCGGCACCGGCATCGCCGGTCTGGGCTGTGCGCATTTCCTGCACCGCCGCTTCGACCTGACGCTCTACGAAAAAAACGACTACGCGGGCGGCCACACCCATACGATTTCAGTGCCGGAAGAAAATCGCTCCGTGCCGGTTGACACTGGCTTTATGGTGTTCAACGAAGTCACTTATCCGAATCTCACGCGGCTGTTTCGCGAACTCGGCGTCGCCACCAAACCCGCGCCCATGTCCTTCAGCGTCCAACATCTGCCGACCGGTTTGGAGTTTTGCGGCACGAGCCTCCATCACCTTTTCGGCCAGCGGAAAAATCTGTTCCGACCGCGTTTCTGGAAAATGATCTTCCAGATCAACCGCTTCAACACCGAGGCGATTGCGGCCTTGTCCGCGCCGCAATTTCAAAATCACACGCTCGGCGAATACGTCTGTGAAAAAAAATACGGCAACGACTTTCTCAATTTTTATCTCGTGCCGATGAGTTCCGCCGTCTGGTCCACGCCGCCAGAGCGGATGCTGGAATTTCCCGCCGTCACGTTGCTGCGTTTTTTTTACAATCACGGCTTTCTCGGCCTGCATACGCAGCACCCGTGGCACACCGTCGTTAACGGCGCAAAATCCTACGTCGAAAAAATCACCACGCCGTTCCGCGAAACCATAAAATTAAAAAACGGCGCAACCAGTGTTCATCGCGAAAATGGCGGCGTGAAAGTCACCGACGTTTCCGGTCGCGCGGAACATTTCGACCACGTCATCTTCGCCAGCCACGCGGATGAAACCCTAAAGCTGCTCGCCGACGCCGACGCCAGCGAACGCGAGTTGCTTGGCGAATTCAAATACCAGCCCAACTCCGCGCTGCTGCACACCGACGCGTCCGTGATGCCCAAAACAAAAATGTGCTGGTCGGCCTGGAACTACCGAACTGACCGCGCTGCGGATGGAAAAATTTCGCCCTCGACGATTTACTGGATGAACCGTTTGCAAGGCGTTTCCGACCGGCAGAATTATTTTGTCTCCATCAACGGTGAAAATTCCGTGAATCCAAACCGGGTTCTCAAGCGTATCCAATACGAGCACCCGCTGTTCAGTCTGGGTGCCATCCGGGCGCAACGCGAGTTGCCCCAACTGAACGAACGCATGACCAACGTATTTTTTTGCGGCAGTTATTTTCGCTACGGCTTTCACGAGGACGCCTTCACGTCCGCGCTGGAGTTATGCCGCGTGCTTACCGGCGAAAGGATTTGGGCATGACTAATTATTCAAGGAACAACCAATACGCGGCGATAACTCCGAACGTATTCGTTTCACCTGCGTCATCCAATCGTCGTTCCCTCTCCCCGGGGGCTAGGGTGAGGGTGAGCGTGAAACAAAATTTTTACGCGAGGGGAATTAATTGGTGGAACACCCTCACCTCACCCCGGCCCTCTCCCCATTGCTCCGCCGACTCCGCAACGCGGAGAGGGAGAAACGTTCCCCGCGTCTTGGCGAAATGGCAACGCACGGTTACTCCAGCGACATGAACTCCTGCCTCTACGAATGTTCCGTGATGCACCATCGGTTCGCGCCGAAGGTTCATCATTTTCAGCATGACCTCTTCATGTTCTACCTCGACTTGGATGAGGTGGAACTCGTCGCGAAGAAAATTTTTCTATTCAGCTACAACCGCAAAAATATTTACAGCTTCCGCGACGCCGACCACGAACCCGCCGGGGAAAATCCGCTGAAGGAGCGCCTCGGTGCCTTCCTGCGGCAGAACGGAATTGACCTCGGCCCGTTTGCCCGCGTGATGCTGCTGACGTTGCCGCGTATTTTTGGCTACGTCTTCAATCCCATTTCGATTTACTACTGCTTTGATGAAGCGGGCAAACCGCTGTGCGCCGTCGCCGAAGTCGGCAACACCTTTCGCGAAATGAAATTATTTTTGCTGCGGCGCGAGGAGTTGGAAGCTGGCCTGACCTTCAAAAAAATCATCCCCAAACAGTTTTACGTCTCACCCTTTTCCGAATTGGATTTGAGCTTTGATTTCAAACTGAAAATTCCCGGCGGCAAACTCGACGTGAAAATTGATGACCTTGACCTGGCGCGCCGGAGCGAAGCGAAGGCGGATGGCGAAGAAAAAATCTTAATCACTACGCTCACCGGCCAGCGCGCCGAGCTGACCAACAAAAATCTTTCGTGGTTCACGCTCAAGTATCCGCTCGTCACCGTGAAGGTGATTTTCCTGATCCACTGGCACGCCTTACGGCTCTGGCTCAAGCGCGCGCCATTTTATCGCAAGTCAGAAAACACCGCACTACAACGCGAAGTCTTGCGCCCACACTCAACCCTGCCTTCAAAATGAATCCATCCAACGTCGCCGAAATTAAGCTCACGGAGCGCGGACAGCCTTGTCCGCGAGTTCACCCAACACACGGACTCGCGG
>JANYCI010000048.1 GCA_025360325.1 Limisphaerales bacterium
AAGTGTTTTATGCGTTTTTTTGCAGAAATATTTTCCCGCAAATCGCTAATTCGCTTTTTCAGACAGGCACTAAGGATTTTGGGGCGGTGCCGAGTTCTTGACAATTTCCACCCCCACGATAGCTACGAGATTGCTGGCACCTTCTCCAAGCTCGTCCGCCGAAGAAACAAAGATGCCGCCATGGTTTTGCAGCAAGGCGACCGTGTGGAATTGATTCGTCACCAAATTTCCATCCCGTGGTTCCACGACCCGGTAAGCCAGCGTCAGATTCACAAGGCCATTCGTTGCCTCCGGCGTGCAGTTGAATTTGATTTCATTCGTGCCGTTGCCGATGGACATGGTTACGGCATTACCGCTAATCGTCACTGCGCGCGGCGCACTGAATTGCTGGAGGCCGGAAGATTTCAACTGTGAGAGAATGCTTGAAAACGGTTGTGGCCAGGCAGCAACCCATGAGCCGACATTCGCCGCATCGTGCTTGAATTTCCAGCCGGAGAATTGTTTTTGGAAATCAACTCCGCTCATGTGGAAAAAATGCGCCGTGACCAGAATGGTCGGTGGATTGGTCAATGGCGGCAGTAGAACTACACGGTGCAGTGAAAATCTATTTTCGCCGCGACCGGTGGATCCATCAATCGTAACGCTGTCACTGTTTTGCGGTGGTGCAGATGGCCGGACTTCATTTGTTTGTGGAGCCGGCCCTTCACCCATCGGCACGGCGACGGCAGTGAACGCCAAAATTCCCAGCAGCGAAACCAACGTCAACCCCGCGTGACGCGGCGCGTGGAAATCCATCAGCCGCTCGATGCGCTGCCGCAGCGCGCTCCGCGATTCCATGATGCCCACGAGGCCGAGGCTCGCGAGCGGACGGTTCAGCGCGAGCTTCGCCACTTCCAGCAACGTCGGTGCGTAGGTCTCGGCTTCGTCACGGAGCGCGAGCATCACGGCGTCGTCCACGGCTTCCTCGCGCACGCGGCGGATGCGTGCGTTCGCCACCCAGACCAGCGGATGCCACCAATAAAAAATCTGTAACAGCGCCTGCAAACAATTCACCCACACATCGCGGCGGCGCAGATGGATCAATTCGTGCAACAACACCGCGCGCAGTTGTTCGTCGGAAAAGTTTTCCGCGAGCGATTGCGGCAGCAAAATCGTGGGGCGAAACAATCCGCACACGGCAGGAGAAATTCGGCCTGCGACAATTTTCAAGCGCACCGAAGTTTGCCGCGCGTTCGGAACGCCGGTCTTCAGACCGGGCAGTTCGTCTGCATTTGTGAAACGAGCCGATCTAAAAATCGGCGTTCCGGCCAGCCGCCACGCGTCGTCGAGGGCTTCCGAAAATTGTTCCGCCGTTGTTGCCCGACGCACCATCCGCGCGACCTGCCACCAGCGCACGAGCATCCAACCGAACAAAGTAAAACTAACCGCAGCCGAAACAACCAATAGCCACGAGGCGAAAGTCATCACCGGCGGGGGCGAAACAAAAACCGGCAGCGGCGCGGGCGGCATTTCCGGCAACGGCGCATCGGTGTAGGTCACGGTGAAGTGCGGCAGCGGTTTGGCGGCGACCGGCGGCGGCGTGGCGTGCCACCACCATGCCGGACTCGTCGGCAACGCGAGCGTCGGCGGCACGCACAATTTCACCAGCACGACCAACCACAGTGCATAACGAATGGACGCGCGCAACCGGCGGCGGAACAAAAATTCAAACGCGAGCAACGCCACGATGAGCAAGCTTGATTGCCAGAGCATCGGCCACGCGAAACTTAAAAAATTTTCGCCCCACTGGTTCAAAGATTCGATGAGAGAATTCATGTCGCACCTTGGTGTGGATTATTTCTTCGAGGATTTTTTCTTCGCCTTGATCAGCGATTCCAGTTCCGCCAGTTCCGCTGCGTTGAGGTTTTTGCTATCCAGCAGACATTGCACCATCGGCGTGAGCGCGCCGTTGAAAGCGTGTTTGAGCGCGTAGAAAATCTCGCCGTGCTGCGCCTGCGCGCGGGTGACGGCGGATTTGTAAATAGTCAGCTTGCCTTCCTTCTTCGCCTTGAGCACACCCTTGGCAACCATGCGATCCATCAAGGTGCGAACGGTCGAGTAATGCCAGCCCGTCGGCTTAAACAGTTTTTCCTGGATGACGGGCGCGGTGCAAGGTTCGGTTTCCCAGACGGCCTTGATGACCGACCATTCGGATTCGGTGAGTTCGACATTCGGTGCAGACATGACGCGACTATCTTTACAACTGTAAATATTGTCAAGGCGATTATTTACAGATGTAAATTGCAGCAAAGAAAAAAGAGCGAAAGGAAAAACCTTTCGCCCTTTGCGGAAAACAAGTTGCCGTTACTGCAATTTCGCCAAAGCCGCTTTGACCGCTTCAAAGTTCGGCAAATCTTTCGGCGTCGCGGTTTGTTCGCTGTATTGCACCACGCCGTTTTTATCAATGACGAAGGCCGCGCGCGCCGACGTGTCACCCACACCGGCGAGCATCGGGAACACCACATCGTAGGCTTTGGTCACGGTCTTGTTCAGATCGCTGGCGAGGGTGAGGGTGATTTTTTCCTGCTTCGCCCATGCGGCTTGCGCGAACGGGCTATCCACGCTGATGGCGATGACATCCGCGCCGAGGCTTGCATACGCATCGAGACCGGCGGAGAGGCTGCACATTTCCGTGGTGCAAACGCCGGTGAACGCGAGCGGGAAAAACAGCAGCACGGTGCTTTTCTTGCCGAAGTTGTTGCTCAATTTAATTTCCACATCGGCGGGCGATTTGGATTTGAGCGTGAAATCAGGGGCTTTGGAGCCGACGGGAATGGGCATAATTTTTTATTTGGTTAAATGTTGTTGAATCGAACGAGCGCGGATTTTGGAAATTCATCCCGTGCGTGTCAATGGGTTTAAGTGTGGGGCGGTGCCTTAATTTTGATTTGGTGGGGCGCGCGTCCTCGCGAACCGGGCGGCGCTAGACCAAGCGGCTCGCGAGGACGCTCGCCCCACCACGCTTAAACTAATATGGCCCACTACCAAAAATTTCTCCGCGTTGCCTCGACCGTCTTTCGTCGCTAGAATCAAATCGTGAGCAATGAATTTTATGATGCCGGTGCCGCCCGCGCGACCAAGGTCAACGACCTCTTCGCGCGCATCGCCCGCCGCTACGATTTTCTCAACGACCTCCAGAGCTTCGGCCTGCATCGGCTGTGGAAGCGCCGCGTGGTGAAGCTCGCGCAAGCCGCGCCCGGCACGCGCGCACTCGATCTCTGCTGCGGCACGGGCGACATCACCTTCGCGCTCGCGCAACGCGGCGCAGATGCCACCGGCCTCGATTTCAGTCCGCAAATGCTCGAAGTCGCCGGCGAACGGAATCTCAAATCTCAAATCTCAAATTTGAAATTCATTCAAGGCGACGCGCAAAAAATTCCGTTTGCGGAAAACTCGTTTGACATCGTGACCGTCGGTTACGGCTTGCGGAATCTCACGAGCTGGGAAGGCGGCGTGGACGAAATGTTTCGCGTGGCGAAGCCCGGCGCGCGGATCATCGTTTTGGATTTTGGAAAACCAGCGAATGCGCTTTGGCGCGCGATTTATTTCACGCATCTGCGGCTTTCGGTGCCGCTCATCGGCCTGTTGTTCTGCGGCAATGCACAGGCTTATGCTTACATTTTGGAATCGCTAAAACATTATCCCGCGCAACTGGCGGTGGCGGAAAAGATGCGAGCATTGAAATTGAAAAATGTCCAAGTCATCAACCTACTCGGCGGCGCGATGGCGATCAATTACGGCGAGAAATAATGATCGCTGGTTTGGTCACCCAGCGCCCGTTTTGTCACACGATTGTAACATGGCCGCCATCTGGTTGTAACAGGGAGGCTTCATTCTGCCCGCGCACTTCAAACCAAACATCATGAGCAAATTGAAAAAAAATAATTTTTCCAACACGGCCCTGCTGGCTGGCGCAGCGGCGTTGGCGGCGTTCACTTCGCAATCCCACGCGCAATCTTCCGACGCGCTGATTGATAAGTTGGTGGACAAAGGAATTTTGACGGCGAACGAAGCGAAGGATTTGCGCGACGAGGCGGATAAAAATTTCAACACGGCGTTGCAGGCCAAGACCGGGATGCCGGACTGGGTGACGGGTTACAAAATCAGCGGCGACATTCGCGGACGGCTGGAAAACTTCAGCAGCGGCAACAGCGCGTTTGCGGAACGCAACCGGCTGCGCTATCGGCTGCGCGCGGGCATGGTGATTTCGATGCAGGATAATTTTGAAGCGGGCTTCCGCCTGACTTCGTCGGACGCGGCGAAGGGCGGCGCGAATAACGAGGGCGACCCGATCTCCGGCAACACCACATTCCAGAATAACGGCTCGAAGAAGAACATTTATATTGATCAGGCTTATGGCAAATGGACGCCATTCAACGGGTCGTTCTCCGGCGGCTTCACGTTTGGCAAAATGGAAAATCCATTTGTGTTGTCCGATCTCACGATGGATCCGGACTACACGCCGGAAGGTCTCGCGGCGCAGTTCGCATATCAGATCAACAATGTTCACAGCGTGAAACTCAATGCTGGTGGTTTCATGCTGGATGAAATTTCCGCGACTGAAAAAGATCCTTGGCTATTCGGCGTGCAGGCGCGTTGGGACGCGACGTGGAACGCGAAGTGGAGCAGTTCCATGGGCGCGGCCTTTTTGCCGATGGTGAGCCGGTCGTCGTTGAACAATGGCGCGGTGCCCAACCAGCAGAACGGCAACACCCGCAGCGGCGTGAATGGCGATTTGGTCTATCAATATGACCCGATTATCGTGGATGCTTCCGTGACTTACCTGCTGGACAGCGCGCCCTTCTACACCGGCGCATTTCCGGTCAAGCTCGGCGGCGAATTTGTTCAAAATCCTAGCGCGCCGGACGCGGCGGACAATCAGGCATGGTCGGCGGGCATCACGTTTGGCAAATCGGGTAAGAAAAAAACGTGGGAGTTATCCTACACTTACAAATGGCTCGGAGCCAACTCGGCTTGGGAAGAATTGACGGACTCGGACTTCGGCGCATTTTACGGCGCGGCGAGCACCTCCGGTGGCTACGGCATCGGCTACGGTTCCGGCACCGACACGAAGGGCCACGTCGTGAAGTTCGCCTATTCGTTGAGCGATTCATTCACGCTCTCGGTCAAGTGGTTCGGCACCGAACTCATTCACGCGTTCCCGTCCGGTTCGGACAGCCAGATCAGTCGCATCCAAGCGGACGCGATGTGGAAATTTTAATTGTCACCGAATCGTAACTAACATTCCCAAACAAACTCTGTCATAACTACTGCTATGAAAAAAATACTAACGCTCTTGTCGGTTGCGGCACTCGCCGCAAATCTTCAGGCAGGCACTATCACGGTCAAAGGTTCCGACACGCTCGTCGTCCTCGCCCAAAAATGGGCTGAGGTTTATGGCGGACAACACAAAGACGTGGCAATCAAAGTCAATGGTGGCGGCACCGGCGTCGGTTTTGCCGCGTTGCAGGCGCAGCAGACCGACTTATGCGACGCGTCGCGTCCGGCCAAGGCCGCAGAAATCGCCAAATGCCGCGTGGTCTTCAACGGTTCGCGCCCGACGGAATACAAGGTCGCACTCGACGGCCTTTCCGTTTATGTGAACCCGGAAAATCCGTTGAAAGAACTCACGCTGGATCAGGTGAAGGACATCTTCACCGGCAAAATTAAAAACTGGAAAGGCGTGGGCGGTGCGGACGCCCCCATCATCCTGTATAGCCGTGAGAACAGTTCCGGCACCTATGAATTCTTCAAGGAACACGTTCTGAAGGGACAGGATTTTGCCGCCAGCGCACAGAACCAGCAGGGCACCGCGCTAATCGTGCAGGCCGTGATGAAGGATAAAAACGCCATCGGCTACGGCGGCGCAGCTTACGGCGGCAGCACCAAACTGCTCGCGATTAAAAAAGATGAAAATTCCCCCGCCATCACACCGACCGAAGAAACGGTGGTGAACGGAACCTACCCAATCTGGCGACATCTCTATGTCTATCTTGACCCCGCAAAGGATAAAGGCGAAATCGCCGCGTATCTCAATTGGATCCGCAGCGATGAAGGCCAAAAATACACCAAGGAAGTCGGCTACTATCCGCTGCCGAAAAATTTGCGGAGCAACTAATTTGATCACTGGTTCCTCCACCGGTCATTCACGCGGGCGGGGCGGTTCTCATTGAGAAAATCGCGCCGCCCGTTTAACCTTTTTGGCAATTGAGTTCCAATACCGAACAACGCAGACGTTCCGCTGGCTGGCTGGGGATTCATCGCGGGCACCAAGCGCGCCCCGCCGAGTGGCTCGCGGAGAAATTTATTTTTCTCGTCTCGCTCTCGGCCATCGCGATGGTGCTGCTGATTTTTCTGTTCGTCGCGCGCGAGGCCATCCCCGTATTTTTTGGCGAAACCAATACCGCGCTTGTCCAGCCGACGATTCCCGTTGCAGAAATGGACAAACATTCGCCCGCCGAACTCCAGCGCTACCTCGACCTGACCCCCGAGCAGTTCAAATCCGTGAGCCGCGAAACCAAGCTGGAACTCATGCAAGGCAAGATTGACGAGCAGAACGAAGTGCCCGAAAATTTCCGCAACGATCCCGACGCGCGCATCAACACGACTGATTGGAAATACCTTTTGCAGGCGCATCAATGGAACGGTTACGACCAGCCGGAACACATCTGGCAGCCCGTCGGCCAAATCAAAAAATTCAACCTCCTCCCGCTCTTTGCCGGCACGCTGAAAATCACTTTGATCGGATTGTTTTTTGCCGTGCCGCTGGCGATTGGTGCGGCGATTTATGTTTCGCAACTCGCACGTCCGCGCGTCCGCGAAACCGTCAAGCCGGTGATTGAGATGCTTTCAGGAATTCCCTCCGTCGTCGTGGGCGTGTTCGCCCTGATCGTCATGGCCAGCGCATTGCAAAACATTTTTCATTATCAGACGCGATTGAACGCGTTCGTCGCTGGGCTGGCGCTGGGCTTCGCCGTCATCCCCGTGATTTTTTCCATCGCCGAAGATGCGTTGACGAGTGTGCCGCGTGCTTACACGCAGGCCGCGCTCGCCCTCGGCGCGAGTCGCTGGCAGACCGCGTGGCAGATCGTTTTACCCGCCGCCCTGCCTGGCGTTTTCGCGGCCACCGTGCTCGGTTTTGGTCGCGCCATCGGCGAGACGATGATCGTGCTGATGGTCTGCTCCGCGAGCGTGATGTCGTGGAACGTTTTTGATTCCGCGCGCAGCATCACCACCACCATCGCCGCTGAAATGGCGGAAGCCGTGAATGGCGGACCGCATTACCGGATTTTGTTCATGCTCGGCGCGCTGCTGTTTGCCGCTACATTCGTCTCGAACATGATTGGCGATTTTGTCATTCATCGTTTCAAAAATAAATTGGAGGGGAAGCGATGAGCGCACCGCAGGCCAAACATTTCCGCGCCGAACGGTTTGATTTCTGGTCGTTCTTTTTCAGCGGCCTGACCGGATTGGCTACGCTGTTCATCATCGGCATCCTCGCGGTGATTTTGGTGAACATCGTCTACAACGGTTGGAGCGGCCTCTCGTGGCATTTTATCTCCACGATTCCGCAGAAAGATTTCTTCGACATCAAAACCACCGGCGTGCTGCCGATGATTGTTGGCACGGCGTTCCGCGTGATCGTGATGACGATTTTTGTGATCCCCGTCGGCGTCATCACCGCGATTTATCTCACGGAATACGCGGCTAATAACTCGATCATCACCCGCATCATCCGCGCTGCGGTGAACAATCTTGCGGGCGTTCCATCCATTGTTTTTGGATTGTTCGGCCTCGGATTTTTTATCAATTTCGTCGGCAAAAACATGGACAAGTTGCTGCACAATCCGAGTGCCGTCTGGGGTCAACCCGCGTTGATTTGGGCGTCACTCACACTCGCAGTGATGACGCTGCCAGTGGTCATCGTCGCCACCGAGGAAGCGTTGAAAGCCATTCCACCTGGCTTGCGCGAAGCGAGTCTGGCACTCGGTGCGACGAAACTAGAAACGATTTTGCGCGTCGTTTTACCGCAAGCGTTGCCGGGTATTTTGACCGGCGGTATTCTCGCGGTGAGCCGCGCGGCGGGCGAAGTCGCGCCGATTCTTTTCACTGGCGTCGCGTATTACATGGCGTCGCTGCCGCACCACGTCACGGATCAGTTCATGGATTTGGGCTACCACGTTTTTGTTTTGTCCACGCAATCGCCGAACATCGAGCAGACGCGTCCCCTGCTCTACGCCACCGTGCTGGTGCTGCTGGTGCTGACGTTCGCGCTGAACATCGTGGCGATCATCATCCGCGCGCGGGTCCGCAAAAAACTCCGCGCACTTGGCTAAAATTTTATGGCTGAACTTTCCATGCCCAAACTGAATGTGCCGGCAGCAAAAACTAATTCGCCGGGCGGCAGCGCGTTAATTGAAATCGAGTCGCTCTCGCTCTATTACGGCGCGAGCAAGGCGCTGAAAAATATTTCGCTCAACCTCGGCGAGAAGGTCGTCACGGCGTTCATCGGGCCGAGCGGCTGCGGCAAATCCACCCTGCTCCGCTGCCTCAATCGCATGAACGACCTGATTGACAGCGTGCGCATCGAAGGTTCTTGCAAGATCGGCGGCCACGATATTTACAGCCCGGACGTGGACGTGATCGAACTTCGCAAGCGCGTCGGCATGGTGTTTCAAAAATCAAATCCATTTCCGAAATCCATCTACGAGAATGTTGCCTACGGTTTGCGGCTGCACGGCGTGAAAGCCAAGTCCGAGCTAGACGGCCGCATTGAACAAAGTCTGCGCAACGCGGCGTTGTGGGATGAAGTGAAAGATCGTTTGCACACCAGCGCGCTGGGTTTATCCGGTGGCCAGCAGCAACGCCTGTGCATCGCCCGCGCCATCGCCATCAAGCCGGAAATTATTTTGATGGACGAACCGGCGAGTGCGCTAGATCCGATCGCGACGACGCGCATCGAAGAATTGATTTTGGAATTAAAAAAAGATTTCACCATCGTCATCGTCACGCACAATATGCAACAGGCCGCGCGCATCTCGGATTACACCGCCTTTTTTTACATCGGCGAGTTGATTGAGTTCGACACCACGGCAAAAATCTTTACTAATCCGTCCAAGAAACAAACCGAAGATTATGTGACTGGCCGCTTCGGCTGATTTATTTTGGGTAAATAATTTATGGAAAATCATTTTGAAACGGGATTGGATGCACTGCGGCAGAAAATTTTGCTGATGGCGAGCCACGCGGAGATGTCGGTGAACCAGTCCGTGCAAGCGTTGGTTCAGCGCGATTACGACCTCGCCGTGCGCGTGCGTGAGGCCGATAACGTCATTGACCAGTTCGAGGTCGAGATTGATGAGATGGCCATCGTGCTGCTGACGAAGGCGCCGCTGGCGAGCAACCTCCGCCTCATCACCGTCGCCATGAAGGTATCGCAAAACTTGGAGCGCATCGGCGACGAGGCGACCAAGATCGCCAAACGCGCCCGCGATTTGGCGCAGGAACCGCCCGTGAAATTAAATTTCGACATCACCCGCATGGCCGTGCTGTCGCTCACGATGGTGAAGGACGCGTTGGATTCTTTTGTGCACCGCGATTCCGCAGCCGCCCGCGCCATCATTCCGCGCGACAAGGAAGTGGACGCACTGAACAAAGAGATTCACCAACAGCTCGCGCAGCACATGACCGCCAACCCAGAGACGATTGGCCGCTGTCTGCATTGGATTGTGGCCGCCAAAAGTTTGGAACGTATCGCCGACCACGCCAAGAACATCGCCGAGGAAGTGGTCTATCTCTGCGAGGCACTAGACATCCGGCACACGTCGAAGCATTAAAAAAATTAGCGACGGTTCCCGCGCCGTCAGGGAGAACGTTCGGTGAAGGCTTTCCTTCCGGCGGAACAATTTACTTCGTTTCTAGCGTGAGCTTCATGGTCATCTTCATGTCCATGCTCTGCTTCTTCTGACCAATGTTCATACCCATGCTGATGTCAGCTTTGTTGTCGAGGCTGCCGGTGGTGGGCATAATTTTGCCCAAATCTTGCGTGGTGGAGCCAGTGGCGGTGCCGGTCATTTTATTGAGATCCACTTTCATACCCGGCATGGCGGGGCTTTCGATTTTTTGGTTGGCAGCACTTTGCGTGATGGTGCTGCGGAGAGTGAGTTGGTCGCCGTCCACGGCCAGAACTTCGTAAGCGGCGGTCTGGTCAATGTTCATGCCCTGTGATTTGAGCCGGGTCCGAAATTCCCATTTGGCGCCCACGCCGATGGCATCTTCGGGCAAGACAATGGTTGAGCTGGCGAAAGAATCTTTCATCTGCCCCATGGTCTGGCTCAACTGCGGCGCGGCTCCGGCAGGCAGTTTCATCTCCATCGCCTTGACGATACCTTGAGTGGTCATCTTGCCGCTGCCAGTCATACCGCGAATGCCGTCCAACCCGGTCTTCATCGCGTTGGCCATGACGTCGGTGACGTTGGTGCCAGCATCCACCGTGGCGTCGGTGATCGTCAACTGATACGCGATCTCGCCCTCGGCAGAAATATTTTTCACCTCGGTGTCCATAGTCATCGCTATCGGCGGGATGTCCATGGCGGGCATCTGTCGTCCGGCCATGCCCATCTCGATAGCCATTTTCATGGTCATCACGATAGTCTGTTTGTCACCGACGGCGGGATGCAAGCGCAGAACTTTGCGCGGTTCGCTACCCGCAGCGAGAAGTTTCACCGATGGTTGAGAGGAATCATTTTGGGCCGTCGCCGCAGACGCCACGGACGTCGCGGCGGTGGCGGCAATTTTTTCCTGCAAAAATTTTAGACGATAAGAAACCGTCCGGGCGTTCCAGCCGGGGTTCGCAGTTTGGAACGACGCCAAAGCCCTTTGCGCCTCGATGTATTTGGCGTGCGCCTCGGCAATTTTGCCAGCGGTCTTCAAGGCATCAGCCTGATCCGTAACCCCCATGATAGTGAGATAATCATCATCCTGCGCTTCCACCCGCGCCACACACAGGGCGAATAGAAGTGCAAACGCGATGCAGACACGGAAAGTTTTTTTGCGTCGAGGCGTGGGCCGGACAGCGACTGGGATGGCAATAGTCGGTCGAGGTGAAATCTTCATGCGCCGCACGTTAAAGGCTCGGCAGCGAACGTCAAATAAAAATATGAATCCTGCCCGCTAGTTCTTTTTTGCCGGTGCCAACTCCACCGCGTAGCACTGATTCGCGCCGCTCAAGTTCGAGCGAAAGATGAGCCACTTTAGGTCGGGCGAAAACATTCCGTTCGGTTCGAGCGCGTAGTCGTGCTTCGCCATGTTGACGAGTTTTTCGGAACGGAATACGCCAGTCTGAATGAGATTTTTCGTCTCCACATTCCCAGCGGATTTGTCATCGATGAGTTCGGGGCGGAAGAGATACATCCATTTGCCGTGGTCGGCGTGCGCCACCATCTTGTCATCGCCGCCGTCACTGGAAAATAATTTTCCATCCGGCGAAACATTGAAGTGAACGCCCCATTCGTCGCGCTGCAAATGATACCAAGTGCGTTTGCCCGTCGCGATTTCACAACCGGCCACCCAGAAATCTTCGCCGCGCGGCGTTTGTAGGTCATACCAAATTGTTTTTCCATCCGCGCTGAAAAATTCGTGGCCCGCAATCTCCATGACCATCGTGCGCTGATGAATGAGCTGCAAATCCGAGCCATCCGTGCGAATCGTCCAGATGCGATCCACTTTGTGCCACGGGCCTTCGTGACAAAACATCAGGAGCTTCGGATCCGTGGGAGAGAATTGCAAATGACCCAACCAATCCGTGCCGCGATTAAAACTTTTCGTCTCGCCGGTCGTGAGATTGTAGAAAAATAATTCCATCGGATAACGCTTGGCGAGGCGATCCTCCATCATCGCGCCTTTTTTGCCACGATAAATATTTTGCGCGGCGAGGTCGTTACGCCGGTTCGGGCCACCGCTGAAAAAATTATTCGTGCCCCAGTCACTGCGCTCGGTGAACGTGCCGCCGAGCAACGTCTCATCGGCATTGACGGTGGAAATTTCCTGCCCGCGCTGGAGCTTGAGAATTTTTTCCACGGCCTTGGTGTTGGGATCAATCCGACAAATCCAACGGTTCGTCACGCCCGCGATGATTTCCGCCTGGCCGATGTAAATTTTCCCGGTCTGGCGTCCGACCATGATGATGTGGACGCGACCCTCGATAATTTTTTCCACCGCCCGCGTCTGCAAATCCACCAGCGCGATCCCGTTGGAGGTGGTGATGACCATGCGTTTGCCGTCCGGCGTGAACGGATTCAAGTTGAAGTAAAGACTCTCGCTGCCCGGCTCGGTGGACAACTGCACAACGCGATGGCCGGTGTCGGCATCAATCCAGTCGGTTGGGGAATTGGTTTGGGCGCGGAGTTGAATGGCAAAAACCGAAATGACCGCGATGATGAGGGAGCAATATCTATTCATGGTTGATGACGGTTGGACGCGCAAAAAGGCAAACTGGTTTCACCCACGACCGCCAACGGCCATCACCAAAACTGGCGATGGAAAAATTTTGTTCACGAACTCGCGCTCGTGTAGTGCCGCAAGGAATAACGCCAGAACCATTCAGAAATCACCGCCCACACCACGCCCAAGGCGAGCAGCGCGAGCCACGCGGACGGTGAATATATTTTGTCCGCCAGCACACGCACGGGAACATTGCTCACCAGCAGCACGGGCAGCGCAAAAGTAAAGACCGCCTTGAACGCACCCTGAAACGCCTCATCCGGCAGTCGTGCGATGTTAAACATTTGGAAATAGCCCCACACGATGCCTTGCGCCCGCACCGTCCAAAAACAAACGCTCGCGAGGAGGAACATGAGCGAATAGTGAATGGTGATCCCCACGAGGCACAGCGCCGTAAAGCCCGCGAGTTGCCCCAGCGTGGGATGCAGGTGCAATTTCATCGCCGCAAAAATCATCACGCACAGCCCGAACAACGCGTTGACGAACGCCCCGAGATCCACCACGCGCAGCGAGACGAGGAAGCGCGTATTGACCGGCAGCGCGAGGAGAAAATCCATCTTGCCCGTGCGGACGAGTTCGGAAAGGTTTGTGCAGTTCGTCAGGAAAAACGCTTGGTAAATCTGCTGGATGAAACTGCTCGCGCCCACGAGCAGCACCATCTGCCACTTCGTCCAGGTGCCGACGGTTTCCGTCTGCGCGAAAATGACGCTGACAAATGAAAGTTGCAACGCGAACCACAAGACCTCCACGAAAATCCAAAGGATGAAATTTCCCTTGAACGACATCTCGCGCGCGACGGAATTTTTCCAAAGCGCGGCGTAGAGGCGGAAGTAGCGCGGCAGGTTCATTTGATTTGGCAAGCGGTAGGGCAGAGCTGCCGCTCTGGCCACGTTTTAGCGGCGCGGCAGCGCCGCCCTACCACACCATCAGTCTCACAGTCCCGGCGGGCGCGGCGAATACGCTTTCACCGTGATGCCGTCGCTGTTTGCGCTGGCGGCGTAGATCGAGATGTCGAAATATTTCTGCACTTTTTCGTAATCCGGGAGCAGCGTGAAATCCGCCCACTCGCGATAGGCCGCCGGGAACATCTGCAACGTGGTGTCGGCCTGGGTAGAATTTTTCAGGATCTTGAAACTTTGGCGCAACGTCTCGCGTTGGTTCTGGAAGCCAAACATTCCGCCGCCCGCACCGCCGACGTGCGACAGTGAATCGCTGATCCGCGCATTGTCACGCAGCGGCTTCGGGGGCTTATCCGCGCTGCGAATAAATTCCTCCAGCATCCCCGTGTCGGCACTGATGGCCAGATAGCCGCCGCTGGCAGCGACGTAAAACGCCTGCGGTTCCGGCGTGTCAGAACCGAGTTTGCGGGCGGGCCGTTGAGCGATGGTATAAATTTTTTTGCCGAGAAATTCCCGCGTGGACTTGGCTGCGTCATCCTGCGGCTGCAACATGGCGGCCAGCGTCGTGATGGCCGTGATCGCCTCCTCCGGTTTGGCCACGGAAAGCAGAAGCAACGACGGCGGGTTCGCCAGCGCGGCCAGCGTATCACCCGTGGGATTTTTGCCATAGCTCACGAGATCATCACCGAGATTGTTGATGAGCGCAGTGCGAAGATCGAAGCTGGGATTTTTCATCTGGCCAAAGGTGTTGGCCATATCAATCCCGCTGTTCAAGCCCGCCAAACCTTGCGGAGAAATCCCGGCAATCATTTTTAGCAGCTCGGCCCAAGTAGCTTTCACATCGAGGCGCACCCGCGAAAATTTCACGGCATCGGCGGGCACGAAGGCCGGCACGTTGGCGTCCTTCGCCGGGAGCGCGAGGATTTTCATCAGACCAGAACGCGAGCTTTCGGGCGCATTGAGGTGCATCGCGAACGTCCAGCCTTCGCTGGTTTCACGCACGGCAAAACCCACCGATTTCAAACCGCCCAGACCGGTCGCGCCGATGACCTTCACCACTTCCATGCGCGGCACGAGATGATCGGGATCGGATGATTCATCGGCCGAGGCGTCGGCGATCATCGTGAAAAACTTACTGCCATTGAACCAGCCGAAGTAGAGCGGTGAACCACCGAACTGCCCCGGCTTGTCGGCGGCGAACACCGCGTCATCCGCGATCGCTGGCGTGCTGCCGCCCGTCAAGTGCGCGGCGATCGGCTCGACTACTTTCGCCGAATTGCCGACCACGAGCAGCGATTCAAACTGCGTGAAATAAAGTTCGTTCGCTTTTTCCGGCTTCGGCTCTTTGCCCATTTCCAGCATCGGTGGCTTATGCGGAAAAATAGCTTCGAGGTCGTTAGTGTTCAGCGTGAGCACCGAGAACTTGATCCCGTGAAAATCTTCCGTGCGGAGCGTGCGCCCGGCGTCCGTCCATTTTTTTACGAGCGCGGCCAGATTCGTTTTGAGCAAATCACTTTTGCCTTTCGCATCCAGCAGCAGCACGACGCCCGGCGGCACATCGTCGTGGCCGTTGGAGCCGTTCACAGTCGCACCGAGCGTGAGCTGACCCTGCGGCAGCGCGAGAAAATCATCCACTTTCAGCCCCAAATCTTTCTCGAACGACGCGATAAATTTTTCATTGAACTTGGCCATGAACTTGTCGTGAAACGGCTTCATCGCCGGGTCGTTCCAGAACATCAACTGCGGCGAAGTCTTGGTGCTGGCGCGGAGGGCGGCGCAGTCGGGCACGGTGATAAACGCCAGCGTGTCGGCGGGCAAAAGATTTTCCGCCGGCGCGATGGCGGCGCGGGCGGAAGCGGCCAAGGCAAACGACGCGGTGAACACAGCGAAGAAAAACGGACGTAGAATTTTTGATGACATAAAATTATTGTTTCGGGTCATGGACAATGAAAACAAGCAAACTGCTCATTTTGAAATGAAATAATGTGTGAATCCGAAATTAAAACCAAGTTTTAAGCGCGCGCGAGATTGCCTAACGATTTCCAAAAAATTTCACGGCGCGACTTTGAGCCGTTCCGTTTCCTCCACTTTGCCGCCGAGCAGAAAGCCGTGTTCCTTGTAGGAGCGCAGCATGAAATGCGTGGCTGTGGAGAGCACGCCCTCGATGGTGGAAAGTTTTTCCGAGACGAACGCCGCGACCTTTTGCAAGCTCGCGCCGTTGACGAACACCAGCAGGTCGTAGCCGCCGGACATGAGGTAGCAGGATTCCACCTCGTCGAATTTGCTGATGCGCTCGGCCAGACGATTGAAGCCGCCGCCGCGTTCCGGCGTGATCCGCACTTCAATCACGGCGCGGACGACGCCGCTGTCTTCATGCGAGAGATTCAGCACGGGCCGGAAGCCCAGCAGCACGCCGTCCTTTTTGAGTGCTTCAAGCTGGCCATTCAATTCGGCTTCGGACAGATTGAGAATCTGCGCCATCTGCGCGGTGTTCAGGCTGCCACCTTCGAGCAACAATTTTACGAGTGAAGTCATATCGCGGAGTGTTGTAAAAAATTAAGCGGGAATCCATCCCAAAGTCGGCAGTGGCTCAATTTGGTAGGGCGAGGACGCCCGCCCCACCAGTTTTGAAATAAGCCACTAGGCCGCCACGGCTTTGCCCGGAATAATTTTTTCCAACGCCTCGTAACCCCAGCGCAGCATCCGCTCCGTCGCTTCCCAACCCACGCACGAATCCGTGACGCTCACGCCGTAGCGCAGCTCGGAAATGTTTTTGGGAATCGGCTGATTACCTTCGCTCAAATGGCTTTCCACCATGATGCCCACGAGCGATTTCGTGCCGCCGATGCGCTGCTCAATGACGCTGTGCCAGACATCTTCCTGCTTCGCAAATTTCTTTTCCGAATTCGCGTGACTGCAATCCACCATCAACACTGGCGGCAATTTTTCCGCCGCGAGTTTCGCCTCCGCCAACTGAATACTTGCCGCGTCGTAATTCGTCATCGCCCGTCCGCCGCGCAAAACAACGTGCGCGTTCGGATTGCCGTTCGTGCGCACCACGCTCGTCACGCCGTCCTCGTTCACGCCGAGAAAACTGTGCGAATTGCGCGTCGCGCCCATCGCATCAATCGCCACTTGCAAACTGCCATCGGTAGAATTTTTCAAACCCACCGGCATCGAGAGGCCGCTCGCCATTTCGCGATGCGTCTGCGATTCCGTAGTGCGCGCGCCAATCGCCGCCCACGTCACCAGGTCGGCGATGTATTGCGGCACGATGGGATCGAGAAATTCCGTCGCCGTCGGCAAACCGAGGCCGGTGATTTCGAGCAACAATTTCCGCGCCCGTTTCAAACCCATTTCCACATCCTGCGAACCGTCGAGATGCGGATCGTTGATGAGACCTTTCCAACCAATCGTCGTGCGCGGTTTTTCAAAATAAACGCGCATCACGATCTCCATGCGGTCGGCAAATTCTTGGCGCAACGCATTTAATTTCTCCGCGTATTCGAGCGCAGATTTTTCATCGTGAATCGAGCAAGGCCCAATGACGATGAGCAAACGCGGGTCTTCCTGCCGCAAGATGCGGATGATGCGTTCGCGACTGCGCGCGACGGTGGCGTTCACCGCTTCACTCACGGGCGCGATGGCTTTGATAGCGCGCGGCGAGAGCAGCGGAACAATTTCTTTGACGTGTAAATCCTGCGTCCGATACATGGGAGAAAAATTATAGCACAGAAGCAGCCAAGCAAAAGTCTAATGTCAGGCGAGCCGTTTGCCGGGTGCAGCGTTCTTCTGAATATGCCGCGCCGACGGTGCTCCGAAATTGCGGACGCGAAACGCTCAAGGAAAAACTCAAGCCGTAGCTGCAAACCGGCGAGTGGAGCGAGTGAAATATTTTCGAGTTGCCTGCAACATTGTCTCGGCATAATTTTTCGCCGTGCTGACAATGAATCAAAGGAAGAATTTCATCGCGTTCCTTGCGTCCTTGTTCGTTAACCTGCTGATTACGCCGCCAAATTGTTTTGCTGAAATCATAAAGCTTTCCGAGAGCGTCCAAATCGAAAAATTGTCAGATGGTGTTTGGTGCCACATTACATATACAAATTATCCCGGCCTTGGCCGTTATCCGGCCAATGGCTTGATCGTGGCCCATGACGCGGGAGCCATTTTGATTGACACCGGCTGGACGCCGGAACAAACCGGAAAGATTCTCGACTGGATTGAAAACGACCTTCACAAAAAAATTGCCTGCGTGGTGATGACTCATTCACACAACGACCGGATGGGCGGAATCACCGAAGTGATGCGCCGTCATCTGCTGACAGTATCGTCACGGCGGACGGCTCTGTTGGCTAAAGCTGCGGGATTATCCGTGCCGGTGAAAACTTTTGATGAAAAACTGGATTTGCAAATCGGCACCGAAATCCTTGTGCAACTGGAATATCCCGGAGCCGGACATACCACGGATAACATTGTCGCCTGGCTGCCGCGCCAAAAAATTTTGTTCGGCGGTTGTCTAGTTAAAGCCGCGAAAGATAAATCGCTCGGCTACACCAAGGATGCCGATTTGAGTGAATGGCCAAAAACGGTCGCAAAGGTTGAAAATGAATTTCGGGACACAATAATAGTTATTCCCGGACACGGTGACATTGGTGGCAAAGATTTGCTTTCGCACACGGTTGAGTTGCTCCAGAAAAAGCCCTAGCAATCAAAGTCATTTCTCCCGCTTCAACAAAAATTCCGCCAGTGCTTCCAGCGCCACAGCTTTGCCTTTGAAAATATTCAGCGCCGCGAATGCTTTGGCCGTCAAATCTGCTGCGATTTTTCGCGATTTTTCCAGACCCACGATGGACGGATAAGTCGCTTTTTGCACGGCCACGTCTTTGCCCGCCGTCTTGCCGAGTTGCTCGCTGGTCTGCGTCACGTCGAGGATGTCGTCAATGACTTGGAACGCGAGGCCGACGTTGTAGCCGAAGTCGGTGAGTGCGCGGAGTTGCGCGGGCGTGCAATTCGCGCTCATGCCGCCGAGCCGCACAGAGCAGCAGAGCAGCGCGGAAGTTTTGCGCTCGTGAATGAATTTCAATTCGGCGATGGAAAGTTTTTTATTTTCACCTTCCAAGTCCGCGACCTGTCCGCCGACGAGTTGCAACGAGCCGGACGCTTTGGCGATTTCCAAAACCAAATCGCGGTGCGAATAGCGTGGCCAACTTTTGGCGTGTGCGGTGATTTCAAACGCTTGCGTCAACAGCGCGTCGCCCGCGAGCACGGCGATGCCTTCGCCAAAAACTTTGTGATTGGTCGGCTTGCCGCGCCGGAAATCGTCATTGTCCATCGCGGGCAAATCGTCGTGGATGAGCGAGTAGGTGTGGATGCACTCGACGGCGCACGCGAGCGGCATCGCTGCTTTGTCGGTGCCACCGCACGCTTCGGCAGCGGCGAGCAACACGGCGGGGCGCATTCTTTTTCCACCCGCGAACAATGAGTAGCGCATCGCCTTGTGAATCGTGGCGGGCTTAATTTTTTCACTCGGAATAAATTTATCGAGCGCGGCGTTGACGGCCTCGGTGCGCGTGACGAGAAATTGGTTTAGGTCGAAGGATTTGGTTTTGGCGGCCATAAATTTTCCACACAATGCCGGAACTGCGCGCGAGTTTGAAGGCGAATTTTTTCTAATGATTTTAAAATGGAGTGCCGGCTTCCTATCCCCCCAGCGGGGGACAGGATTGAGGTGAGGGGGCAGCGTGGCAAGTATCGTCGGCTACGAATAATCGAGAGCCTTGACCCCTCACCCTAACAAGGGAGAGGGAACCGACGTAAGCAATACCAACACCCTGTTTTGCGCTTGATTCAGCAGCCGTTGCTGTCACGCTAAAACCACAATTCATTTTACATTTATGAAAAATAAAACCCTGTCCGTGCTGCTTGGAATTTCCTTGGTGTCGGTTTCGGCTCGCGCCGGATTCTTTGATTCGCTTACCAAAGTTTTTTCTTCGACCAACGCCGCGAGCGCCGCCATCGCCGCGCTGCCGGAAGACAAAATCGCTGGCGGTTTGAAGGAAGCATTGGGCAAAGGCGTCTCGAACGCCGTCGTTTCGCTCGGACGCGACGGAGGCTATCTCTCGAACCCGAACGTGAAAATTCCGCTGCCCGGCTCGTTGCAGAAATTGGAGAGCGGCCTGCGGCTTGCCGGTCAGGGCCAGATGGTGGATGATTTTGTGGCCTCGATGAATCACGCGGCGGAGAAAGCCGTGCCGGTGGCGGCGGGAGTGTTCGGCGACGCGATCCAGAAAATGAGCATCACCGATGCGCGCAACATCCTGTCGGGTTCGCCCGATGCGGCGACGCAATTTTTCCGTCGCACGTCGGAAACCAATTTGCACGCGCAGTTTTTGCCGCTCGTGAAGAAGGCGACGGACTCCGTCGGCGCGACGGCGCGCTACAAGGAGTTGACGGGGAAATTTGCAGCGGTCAGCGCGTTCGGCAGCCTCTTTGGCGGAAAGTCCGGCGGCTCCACCAGCCCATTGGACGTTGATAATTACGTCACGAGCAAGGCGATGGATGGACTGTTCAAGATGGTGGCCGAGGAGGAAAAAAATATCCGCGCCAATCCGGTCGCGCGCACGACGGACGTGTTGAAAAGCGTTTTCGGCGCGGCGGGGAAATAATTTTTATTCAGGCAAAATGCCGCTCCAGTTCAACCGGAGCGGCATTTTTTTTGTTCGCAAAAAAAATGTCTGGATTATTGCGCGCTTACTTTTTATCCAACGGCAGAATCTTGATATTGCGGAACGAAACTTGTCCGTGATCACCTTGCAGCGCGAGATAACCGGCGGCTGATTTGGCAAACAGCGGCATCTTGCCAAATTTGCTTTTGGCGACACGGTCGTTGAAATCCTGGCTGCCGATGACGTATTCAAAATATTTCACACCGTTGATTTCGTGCACGCACTTTTCCGGCGTCACCAGCAGGCGGATGTGGTTCCACTGGCCGACGGGCTTGGTGGCGTCCAGTATCACTCCAGTATCAGGATTCACCGGCGGCTGATACAACGCGTAAAGCCAGCCGCAGCGGATCGGGTCGGCCGCTTTTTTATTATCTTCCAACTGAAATTCCGGACCGGTCGCCCACACCGCACCGCCTTCATCGGTGACGTGAAAAATGATGCCGCTGTTGCCGCCCTCCGAGATGTTGTAATCCAGTTGCAATTCGAACGCGGCGAATTGATTTGAAGTAACGATGTCGCCGGCGTTGTGCGGATCCACGCAGACCAGCGTGCCGTTCTTGATTTGCCAGCCGGGGCGCACACCTTCTTTTTTGAAATTATGCCAGCCGTTCAAACTCGTGCCGTCGAACAACAATTGCCAGCCGGCGGCCTTTTCGGAGTCGGTGAGCGTGTTGACCGGCGCGTCCGCAGCATTGATACGACCGCTGGTAACGACGGCAAGCGCGAGCAAAATGGAAAGCATGGAATATTTCATGCGAAAGAAATACGGCATCGCATGGCGGCGTGCCAACAGAAAATTTATTTTCGCTGAATTACCAAGGCCGTTGCAAATCGGGACCGCGTTTGCGCGTCGGCGCCTTTTTCTTCTCGGCGACGATTTTTTCCGCCGCCGCCGCTTCCGCCTGAATCGCGGTCATCATCTCCTCGATCACGCCGAGCAACTCCTGGCGACCTTGTCCGTTGTTGGCGGAACACGTAAAGCTCGTTGGCGACTCGACGAACCACGCCGCGATGCGTTCCTTGAAAGCGGCGATGTTCGCCTGCGCTTCGACGGGAGGGATCTTGTCCGTCTTGGTGAACACCAGCACGAACGGCACGGCGTTGCGCGCGAGCCATTCGATGAATTCCAGATCAATGTCCTGCGGCGTCAAACCAGAATCCACCAGCGCAAAGACCAGACACAAATTTGCGCGATTTTTTAGATAATTCGCCACCGCCTTGTTAAAACGCTGGCTGTCCTTCTTCGCGCCCGTCGCAAAACCGTAGCCCGGCAAATCCACCAGCCGCCACGTTTTGTTCATCGTGAAAATGTTGATCATTTTCGTGAACCCCGGCTTGGGCGAGACGCGCGCGAGTCCCACTTCGCCCGCGAGAAAATTGAGCAGCGACGACTTGCCGACGTTCGAGCGGCCGATAAAAGCGAACTCCGGCAACGACTCGTCGGGACACGCGTCGAGATCCGGCGCGCTGCAATGAAAAATGGCGGATGAAATTTGCACGATGAAAAACGGAAGCCGAACTATCGCAGAAAAAACGCCCAACGGAAACACTTGATTTTACAAACGGAAACCAGATGGCGCATCTCTGCCCAGTCCGAGTGGTGGAAGTTCTCGCGCTGCGAGAACTCCGCCCGCGCAGCAGCGGGCGGAACGGGCGCACGGAGATCGTCCACTCTCAAAAAGCTTTGCGCCGCTGCACGCGGCGCTGGTTTTCGCAGCGCGAAAACCGCCACCACTCGACAATTTGGCCATTGAGGGGCGATACAGAAACCAAAGCAGACGAAAACATTCACTGTAGCGGCGTGCGCGTGTCCTTGATGAACTGCACATGGTCGTCGAGAAAAACGCGACAGCGTCCGCCCGCGTGGATCGTCCGGCCTTTCAACGCCGGGTCCACCGACGGAATCGTGCTGGGAAAATACGGATCCACCGCGAGTTCCACATCGCTCGCGCCATTGACGGTTCCCAGCGTGGCGTCGGTCAGCGCCGCCGTGACCAAATCCGAGACCGCCTTCGCTTCGGTCTTGCCCCAAAAATCTTCCGAACCCACCGGATCATCTGGACGGTCAAAACGCCAGAGCCAGTAGCGGACGCTCGGCGCATTCAACGCATTGGTGGAACCGAGCTGCAACGATTGCACCACGTTGCCGACGGGAGAATTGATCGCGAGCGGACAGGACCACAGCGCGTCGCTCGCGCCGGAATCTTTCAAGACAATTGGTGCCCAGCCACCGCGCGGATCGGACGTGGCCGGCCAGCTCGCCCACGGCTTGTAGCCGCCGGGCAAAGCAGTTTTCAAATCGCGCCGGTCGGCGAAGCGGCTGTTGTTGTCGCCAAGATACATCGCGAACGCGAGGCCGATCTGTTTGAGATTGTTGAGGCAGACCGCCTGCTGGCCTTTTTGTTTGGCGCGGGAAAGCGCGGGCAACAACATCGCCGCCAGAATCGCAATGATGGCGATGACGACGAGCAGTTCGATGAGCGTGAACGCACGGCGTAGCGGCTTTGGGCAGAAAGCCGCATAAATAATTTTGAATCCGGTAGCGCTCGGCCGAGACGCCGCGACATCAAGTCTAAAATTGTTCGGAAGCGTTCTCATTGCTTGAGCGCCCGGTAGAAGCGGCGAGAATAATTGCTGGCGCTCGGATCAATCAGTTGGAACAAATTCGTCATGGCCACATTAGTGTTCAGCGGCAGCCAATTTATTAAATTCGTGCTCGCTTGCAAAATATATGTTTGGCCGGGCACACCAAGAAAGTTTAATTGAAATCCCCCATTCGTCGCAAAGCCGAGCGTCGTGAATTGCATCGGCTGAATCGTGAAGATCGCACTCGCGGTGACGCTGTTGACGTAGCCGGTCGCAAACGCGCTCGCCGTCAGCGTGAGGTTGCTCGTGAGTGATAGCGGTGCCGCATAGGAAAATGAATTCGTCGTCGGCAGCGAGTTGTCGAATGTGAAATAAATTGCCGCGTTCGTGTCCGGCGCGGCGAGCGTCACGTTGGCGAGCGAGGTGAACGTCCCGCCGGGCGGCGCGATGACGGGCGGCGCAAGCGCGGGCGTGCCAGCCAAGCTGTTGATCCAGTCGCCGACAACTTGCACGGCGTTCGCGTCAATCAGGCTGCGCGCGAGCGGCGGCATTTTGTAAATATTCGTCGCCGTGTTCATGCGGACGTGCAGCACGGAACGCCAGATGTCGCGCGACTGCACGATGTGTGCGTTGTCAATGCCGAGCGACGATGACGCGAGCGTGCCGACAAGGTTTTGGCTCGCCAGCGGCGTGTCGAACCGCGCGTCAAAGGTGATGCCCACGCCGCCGGGGCGATGGCATTGCGCGCAATTCGCATCGAGATAAGAACGCGCGCGCAGTTCGAGCGACGCGCCGGTGTTCGTCAGCGCAAACATTTTTGTGAGGCTGGCAATGTTCGTCTCGTTGAACGCCGGATTCAGCAAGCCAAGCCGGTTCAACGTGCGGAGCTGGTTGTCGGAATTTCCCGTCGCCGGATAAGTCATGCTGCCGTTGAGCTGGCGCGTGTTGATGCCAAGAACGTAGCCGGACTGCGGCGTGTGGCACGTCAAACA
>JANYCI010000108.1 GCA_025360325.1 Limisphaerales bacterium
CGCCGGGATTGATGAGCGCGCGGCAGGCGAGGTCCAGCCCTTCGCTCACGCCGACGGTGATGATGACTTCGTTCTCCGGCGCGTAGCTGATGTTGAAATTTTTCCCGACGTAATCGCAGATCGCGCGGCGCAGTTCAATCAAACCCAGGTTTGAGGTGTAGTGCGTCTTGCCTTTTTCGATGGCGTAGATGCCGGCCTCGCGGATGTGCCAGGGCGTGTCGAAATCCGGTTCGCCGACGCCGAGCGAGATGGCGTCCTTCATCTTGGCGACGATGTCAAAGAAATCGCGGATGCCTGACTTGGGCAGGTTGACGACGTGCTGGGCGATGTAACGTGATTGGTCCATTTAATCAGCGAAGAATAAATAATTAACCCCGCATCGGCAAACGAATACACGAACGCACGGATTCGGGTTACGGTGCGAGGCGTTCGCGGTGGGGTTGGTGGTCGCGGTTCCAGCGGCGCAGGGCTTCGTCGCTGGTGTCCTCGAAGAGAAATTTCAACGTCGGCGATTCAACGTGGCCGTCGCAAAAGACCACGTTGGCTTTGCCTTGGTGGCGTGCAAGGGTGTTTCCGTATGTTTCTAAATGAGTCAAACTATCGCGTTGAAATTCAATGCTGGCATCCAAGCTATCTCCGATTGCCATCATATCGCTTGGCACAGCCACTTCGAATTCGGTGATTGGTATGAATATAAGCGCCTTTGAATCAAAGTGACCTCCGAGGCCGAAGTAGTCGTTGGTTCCACTTACAGGGTAGGAACTCCCATCTCGGTTGTAGCCGTAGCAGCAGGGAAACCCATAAATGCTCCAGACTTTGGCGTTCCACCGAGCAGAGGGACACACCCACACCTCTTTTTTGTAAAAATTTGTTAAATTTGTTTCATGTTGATCGAGGCCAAGCCCCTCTCGTTGCAGTTGACCAGCCCAAGTTTTGTTGCCCTCAGCCTTGACCGCAATTATTTCGGGGTAGCCATTGCCGTTGGCGAGAAAATTGTGCAGGCCAATGCCCATTTGATGCAAATTGCCGACGCACTGAATTCGCTGCGCTCTTTTTTTGGCTTGGGAAAGTGCGGGCAGCAACAGCGCAGCCAGAACCGCGATGATGGCGATACAAACTAAAAGCTCCATCAGCGTGAACGCCGATGGAGCTTTTGACCGGCGGAATTTCATCTCACGCAATCGCGAGTTGCTTCTTCGTCAAGGCTGGTTCCGCAAACTGCGCTTTCACGCGGTTCACTGTGTTCTCGACAGATAGGCCGTATTTCGCGCGCAGTTCGTCCTGTGTGGTGGCGTGTTCGATGAACTTGTCCGGCCAGCCGATGCGGATGACCGGCGTGCTGACGTGTTTCTCGCTGAACAATTCCAGCACCGCCGAGCCATAGCCGCCGATGAGGACGTGATCTTCCAGCGTCACGACGAGGTCGGCTTCGTGGCCGTAAGCTTCGTGCGCGGCGGCGTCAATCGGCTTGGTGAAGCGCGGGTTGATGACGGCGCAGTCGTAACCGTCGGCGATGAGTAGCGCGGCGGCTTTGAGCGCGATGGCGTGCATCGGTCCGAGACCGAACAGCGCGACTTTACGCTTCTTATTGTTCGCAAACGTCTGCGTGATCTTCGCCTTGCCGACTTCGATAAGCTGCGGTTCGGGTTTCATCGGCACGCCTTCCGCCGTGCCGCGCGGATAACGGATGAAGGTCGGATGATTGATCGTGGTGCAGGTGAGCATCATGTCGGCAAGTTCGTCCTCGTTGGCCGGAGCCATCGCGATGACGTTCGGGAAACAACGCAGATACGAAATGTCGAACAAGCCGTGATGCGTCGGGCCGTCGTTGGCGGAAAGGCCAGCGCGGTCCATGACGAAAATCACGGGCAAGTCTTGCAAGCAAACATCGTGATGAATGCAATCGTAAGCGCGTTGGAGGAACGTGGAATAAATCGCCACGACCGGGCGGTATCCCATCGTCGCCATGCCGGCGGCAAAGATGACGCCGTGTTCTTCCGCAATGCCGACGTCGAAATAACGGTCGGGCATCGCCTTCTCCAAATGTTTCATGCCAGTGCCAGTCGGCATAGCAGCGGTGAGGCCGACGATATCCACATTTTTTTTGCAGAGCTTAACCATCGTCTGCCCCATCACGTCTTGATACGCGGGCGGCGTGCCGGGTTTTGAAGCGGGCGTTTCGCCAGTCTTCGCATCGTAAGAACCGAGGCCGTGAAATTTTTCAGGAAATTTTAACGCGGCTTCGTAGCCCTTGCCCTTCTGCGTCAAAACGTGAATGACAATTGGATGATCGCACTGTTTCGCAAATTCCAGCGTGCTGATTAATAGCGGTAAATTATGTCCGTCAATCGGGCCGAGATAGCGCATCCCCATTTCCTCGAAGAAAACGGGACTGCCGTGACCGCCGCGCCCGTCGGTATCAATCGCCTGCGTGGTCTGTTGCAAACCGACGCTCGTGAGCGCGCCCTTGACGCCGCCCTCGGCGCGATGCGCGAGCTGGATGGCGAGTTCGCCTTTCGGCAACCGGCGCACGAAACTTTCAAATTCCTTCGCGAGCTTGTTGTAGCTCGGATTGGTGATGAGCTTGTTGAGATAGCCAGAAATCGCGCCGACGTTTTTGGCAATAGACCATTCGTTGTCGTTGAGAATGCCGATGAATTTTTTCGTCGTGTGCGCGACGTTGTTCATCGCCTCGAAGGAAATGCCGTTTGTCAAAGCCGCGTCACCGAAGATGCAAACGACATTTTCATCCGTGCCGCGCTTGTCGCGCGCTGCGGCCATGCCAAGCGCGGCAGACAACGCCGTGCCTGCATGACCTGCGCCGAAACTGTCGTGCTCGCTCTCGGTGCGAAGCGCGAAACCGTTCAAGCCATCCGTCTGGCGGATGGTGCGGAAACGGCTTTTGCGTCCGGTCAAAATTTTATGCACATAAACCTGATGGCTCACGTCCCAGACAAATTTGTCCTTGGGCGTGGTGAACACTTTGTGCAAGGCGATGGTCAGTTCGACCACGCCAAGATTAGGACCGAGATGGCCGCCACCTTTGGCGAGGCCCTCGATCAGCTCGGTGCGGATGTCCGCCGCGAGTTCTTGCAGTTGCGGGATGGTGAGTTTTTTGACGTGCTCGGGCGCGTCAACCATGTCTAGGTAGCGACTCATATTTTTTGTAAAATTATTTTATCCGCAGATTACGCCGATTTTCGCAGATTAAAAAAACTGTTTTGAATTTAATCTGCGGGCATCTGCGAAATCTGCGGATGCCTTATTCTTCTTCGGACAAATTCAGCGGCTTCAGTTTCATTTCGCCCGCTGCGTTTTTTTCCAACTGCTGGATTTTCAATTCCGCTTCGGCCAATTTTTCTTGGCAAATTTTTACCAACTTCGCGCCGTCCTCATATTTTGCCAGCAGCGTCTCTAGCGGCAAATCATCTGACTCCATCGCCTCAACGACGGCTTCGAGCTTTTGCAACGCCTCCTCGAACGGCGGATTTTTGGCGGGACTGTTTTGACCCGCGCCTTTGGTGTGGTTCGACACGGCTGAATCATAACAAAATTGTGCCGCGCGTCTAGTTCACAATCATGTGGCCATTGGCGATGTTCATTTGCTGGTTCCCTTGCCATGGCGGCGCGCGTCTCTGCAAAATTTTATGTCGGCACCACCCATGAAAAATTTCCCGTCAACTTTTCATTTTTTATCCGTGTGCATCCGCGGCCATCCGTGGTTAAAATAAATCCATGAAAACACGCGTCCGATTCGCCCCCTCGCCCACCGGTTACCTCCACATCGGCGGCGCACGCACTGCGCTCTTCAACTGGCTTTACGCCCGCCACACCGGCGGCACGTTTATTTTGCGGATCGAAGACACCGACGCCGCGCGCAATTCCCAAGAAGCCGTGGACGTCATCCTCAACGGCCTCCGCTGGCTCGGCCTCGATTGGGATGAAGGCCCGCTCACCGGCGATGCCACCGGCGCAAGCAAAGGCGACCGTGGCCCGTATTTCCAATCGCAACGCAAAGCCAATTACCTCGCCCGCGTCGAAGCACTTTTGTCGCGCGGCCTCGCCTACGAGCACGAAGGCGCCGTCAAATTCAAGATGACCCGTGAACCCATTCTCATTCCCGACCTCGTCGTCGGCAATGTTTTGCGCCCGCTCACCGACCGCGAAGAACTTGATCCCGACTTCGTCATTATGCGCTCCGACGGCCAACCCGTGTTTCACCTCGTCAACGTCATTGACGATCTGGAGATGGACATCACGCACGTCATCCGCGGCGAAGATCACTTGAGCAACACCGCCAAGCACATCGCGCTCTTCCAGGCCTTCGGGGTCAAGCCGCCGCACTACGCTCACATCCCGCTCATCCTGAATGGCGACGGCTCCAAGATGAGCAAGCGCGACACCGGCGCCTCGCTCACCAGCTATCTCGACGACGGATTTTGACCCGAAGCCGTCATCAATTATCTCTGCCTCCTCGGCTGGTCGCCCAAAGATAATCTCGAAAAAATTTCGCTCCCCGAAGTCGTCGCCCGCTTTGACCTCCCGCAGATTCTCCGGCACAACGCACGGTTCGATTACGAAAAACTCCTGTGGTTGCAAGGCGAATACGCGCGCGAACTCGACGACGACCGCTTTTACGAACTCGCCGTCCACGCCTTTGCGAAAGCCGGGATGGACACCAATACATTTCCGCTCACCTACGTCAAAGCCGCGCTCGACACCTGCAAAGGCAAATTCAAATTGTTCAACGAACTGCCCGCCTACGCCGGATTTTATTTCCGCGACGAAATTATTTACGACGCCGAAGCCGCCAAGAAAAGTTTCGTTCCCGAAAACAAACCGCTGCTGGAAAAACTTCGCGACACCTTTGCCGCGCTGAACACCTTCGACGCCGCCACGTTAGAAACCGCGTTGAAAGAAACCGCCAAACAAGTCGGCGTGAAAGCCGGCGCGCTCATCCACCCCACGCGTCTCGCTCTCACCGGCAATCCCCACGGCCCAAGCCTGTATCATCTGCTCGAAGTTTTGGGCAAAGAAAAAGTGATGGGGCGGATTGAAAAAGCGTTAAATTCTTTTTAGCCACAAATGAACACGGAGGAAACACAGGTTTGCGCGTCTATTCATCGTCCAATGAGTCCGGGCTAAAAGGATTTTTTAGTGAGGACGAGTATTTTGCTTACAACCCAAAAACGCAGACCGCCTATTATCATTTTATTGGAATTGATTGACTAAATCAGGGTTTCATCTGTGTTCAATCTGTGGTTAGAAAACCCAACGTGTCCAACGCGCGCCGCCATTGCCAAAACCCTTCGCGTCGCCGCCCCTCACCTAGTCGCGAAGCGGCAAAATTAGTTTCAACGCCCGCCCTCATCCCCGCCTTCTCCCCCGGAATGAAGGAGTCGCCCTTGCACATTTTCTGATTTGCGGATGATTGTCCGCCCAATCCAGCCGCATCACATTCCAAAAACGCGGCGCACGTTTCTCCCCCTCCTTGGGGAGAGGGCCGGGGTGCGGGAGGTCGTCGAATAATTTATTTCCCTAATCCGTGTTTCATCCGCGGCTAAAAAACCATCGCCACATCGCGTCCCATTCCGCCATCGCCCCTAAATTCTCCCTTTGCTCATTTCAACCATCAGTTCAATTTCTAAGCCGTTACGCCAGCAATTCCTGGATCTCCTCCCAATTCAACGCCGCCGCAAATTCCTCCTCGCCGCCAATCATGGCTTGGATGATTTCGCGTTTGCGATTTTGCAGCAGCAGAATTTTTTCCTCCACCGTGTCGCGCGTGATGAGTTTGTAGCTCGTCACGACGCGCGCTTGGCCGATGCGGTGCGCGCGGTCGGTCGCCTGATCTTCCACCGCTGGATTCCACCACGGATCGAAATGGATCACCGTATCCGCGCCCGTGAGATTGAGACCCACGCCGCCCGCTTTCAGGCTGATGAGAAAAACCGGAATCGCGCTCGTCTGAAATTGTTCCACCACCGCGCCGCGATTTGTCGTTGCGCCGTCGAGATAGCAGAACTCAATTTTTTCTTCCGCGAGTCGTTCCTTCAGCAGCGTCAACATGGAAACAAATTGACTGAACACGAGCACGCGATGACCGCCATCAATGACTTCCTCCAGCAACTCGGCAAACAAATCCAGTTTGCCGGATGTGGCCGAGAGCGCGGGAGCTTTCTCCCTCGCCCCGCCCGAGCGGGGAGAGGGTTGGGGTGAGGGGGATTTAGCTGGCAAATAAGAAGCCTCCTCACCCCGGCCCTCTCCTCCTTTGGGGGAGGAGAGGGAGACGATGCGATTGCCGCCTGACGGTTCATCCGCCTCACCAGCAGTTGCAGATTCCGTCAATTCTTCATTGGGATTTGTGAGTTTTAACAAACGCAGATCGCAGCAAATCTGGCGCAGCCGCAGCAGCGCGCTCAATACCACCATGCGGCTCTTCGCCAAACCTTGTTCGCCGACGGCTTCCAAAATTTCTTTTCGGCTCGCTTCCAAAATCTGCTGATAAACACCGCGCTGATCCGGCGTCAGTTCACAGAACGAAACCTGTTCAATCTTCGCGGGCAAATCTTTCGCCACGTCGCGCTTCAAGCGTCGCAGCATGAACGGACGCAGCCGCCGCGCGAGCCGCGTTTGCGCCTCGGCATTTTTTTCTTTGGCGATGGGCAGCTCGTAACGCTCGCGAAAATCTTTCGCCGTGCCGAGATATCCGGGCATGAGAAAGTCGAAGATAGACCACAGATCCAAAACGGAATTTTCCATCGGCGTGCCGGTCAGCACGAGGCGGTGTTTTGACTTCACGGCCTTGACCGCCTGCGCGTTTTGCGTCTGCCGGTTTTTGATGTGCTGCGCCTCGTCCAGCACGGTCGTGTCGAATTCCAGCCCGCGATATTTTTCCGCATCGCGGCGGATCAGCGCGTAACTCGTCACCACGATGTCGGCATTTTTTATTTCGGAAAATAATTTGTGCCGCTCGGTTCCGTGCAGCGCGAGAATTTTCAGTTCCGGCGTAAATTTCTTCACCTCCGCCACCCAGTTGAAAACGAGGCTCGTCGGGCAAACAATTAAATGAGGAGCGGAGCCTGATTCGTGATTCGTGATTCGTGAATTTTGAAGTGAATTGAAATACGCCAATGTTTGCAGGGTCTTTCCGAGTCCCATTTCATCTGCCAAAATTCCGCCGAACCCATTCGCGCGCAAAAAGCGCAGCCACGCCACGCCTTGTTTTTGATATGGACGCAGAACCTTTTCCAATTCACCAAGCGGCGGACAATCCAGTTGCGCCTCGCCGCTTTGCTTCGCGGCGCGATCACGCCACGCGGTCGGAGCTGCGACTTTCCAGTCGCTGTGCTGCTTCAGCGTGGCTTCGAGAAAGCCTGCCTGCGCGTTGCTGATGCGATAACCGTCCGCGTGCTGCTGCGGCGCGCAATCGAGCAACACTTCCTGCAATTCCTCGACCGCACCGGAATCAATCACCGCCATTTTGCCGTTCTTCAAGCGCGTATGATTTTGCCCTGACAAAATCAGCCGCTGGATTTCCGCCGCCGAAAATTTTTCGCCGCTGCCCGACGTGAAAACAACGCCAAGATCAAACCACTGCACCCCCGACGATGTGATTTCAAACTGCGGCTCGACGCGTTCGATATTTTTCAGCGTGCGGTTTTCCAACTGCTCGTCAAGCGTCACGCTCCACTCGCGCTGGAGTTTGGGAAATTCGCGAGCGAGGAAATTGAGAACGGCGTTTTGCCCGGCGAGCAATAATTTTCCTTCGCTGTCCGGCGCGGAAAATCCATTGCGCTGCAAACGCGCGGTGGCATTGCGTTCCCCAATGAAATCACGCGTGGAATAACGTGTCGCCACTTCGGGGTCGGGCAGCCAAATATTTTCATCCGCCGCCGTCACACCCACCGTCATGATGCGCGAGCCGTAGGCACACTGAAGCCGCGCGCGGAGTTGCGTGAGACCGCCCTTGAGTTCGAGGAGAAATTTCGGCGACTGCGGTTCGAGCGTGAAATCTTCAATTTTGAAATTCGCTTCGATGTTCGCGGCGGACAACTGCGGCCAGTGCTGGCTCAAAAACTGCGGCACTTGCGAACGCGGCACTCGCACCGGCTTCTGGAAAATCTCTTCCATGCCCGGCGGCAACGCGAGCGGTTGCAGCGAATTGTTTCGCCAAACCCAATCACCGACCATCACCAATGGCGCATTTTTTTCTTTGAGCGTGATCGTGATTTCGCCATTGGTTTCCAACGTCGCGCGCAGTGGCAATGACAGCGGAGTTTTCGTGACGGCGACGGCAGTCGCTTTTCCGAGCGTGAGATTTTCACAGCCGACAAGTAGCGGCAGCAACGCGGAAAAATCTTTCGTATCAAGCTGAAGAATTGCGGGCGTCTCGCCTTCGGTGATTTTTTCCAGCGCGTCAATCACCGCGTTGTCGGCGGCAGAAAAGGCGAAGGGGCGACCCTTCGGCAAGGCGTTCAGCGGGCAGCGCCCGCCACCCCATTTGGCTTCGACCACGAGCATCAATTTTCCGCGCGCCGCCGCCGATTCAAAATTTGGTGGCAGAATCAAAAACAACTCCGCTGGTTCTCCCGCCGCCGCCCGGAGCAATGACGGAGTTTTTTTCGCAATCGGTTTCGCCACCGCCGCAGCGGGCGCAGCGGCTTTTTTTTGCGCTTCAATCCAGTGCAATCCAACGGCGACGCCATGAGCGCAGATTTTTCCCCACTGCCGCGCCTCGCGACAGTTGCATAGATTTTCGATATCAATCCCGTTGTGAATGACCATCGAAGCGCGCACGGAAACACCTTCGGTTTGCACGACACCGCGCAGCAGCGGCGGTGCCCAATACGAACTCACCACTTCGCCCTGCGTGAGATAGGCGCGCGCGCGCTTCACCACGTCCCAACCGGCGGCGCTGCTCAAAAGCGATTCTGTGAGTTCGACGGACATCAGCCGCGCAGTGTAGGTTCAACGCGAATCGCAGGCAGCATCAAAGTGCGATCATCGCGACCCTGCCCCTGAATGGTGGAAGTTTTCGCGCTGCGAAAACTCCGCCCGCGCAGCAGCGGGCGGCGGGCCAGACGCGCGATTTTTTCAGACGCGTTGCGCCGCTGGACGCGGCGCTGGTTTTCGCAGCGCGAAAACCGCCACCACACACCCGGCGTTCGCAACGACCCGCCGCACCACAGCAAGGTTGGACAAAAACGCGGCGAAGATTTAATTTGTCCGCCGTGCGGGATTTTCCGGCAGAACCATTGATGAAAATTTTCGTCCTCTTTTTTTTCGCCGCGCTGGCAACTAGCCGCGCGCTGGCGCAGACGAATGATTTTTCCGCGTCAAATCAGGCTGATCCGCCGATGGCAGCATTTGCGCACTCCGAAAAAATCCGCGCCGATTGCATCCAGGGCCGGCGGCTCATCTGCGGAAAAATTATCAAGGTGCTGCCGGACGGCCTCGTGATCGAGAGCGGCTACACGAATCTGCTGCGTCCGCCACTGACGGAATCTTGGCTGATTCCGGGAACGGTGTCCGCCGCGCGGGCGCATAATTTGATTGAGAGCCGCGAGCCGGCGTCGGTCTGCGTCGGCACAATTTTTCTCACCGATCTGCCGAAGGCGCGCGGTCAAAAACCAAAGCCGTTCGATTACGTCAATCTCGTGGCCTACCCCGCCGGACAGATCACTTACACCTCGGTCGGCACGGTGCAAAAAACCGTGCGCCGCTTCACCGGCACACTGGGCGCAGCGGTGAGATTAAATTTTGCGGCAGAAGAAAAACCACCGTCCACCACGGCTTATTTGCAAATGCCCGCGACGGCGGGCGGCGCGCTGCCAAAACTGCTTTCGCAAACCGGCGCATTTCTTGACGCGGCGGATCTAGTGCCGGAAACAAATTTGCTGCCTTACGATTTAATCGTTTCCTTCTGGTCTGACGGCGCGGAAAAAACGCGCTGGGTTTCGTTGCCAGAAAATCAAAAAATAAAATTCGCGCCGACGGGCGAATGGGCTTTTCCCAAAGGCACGGTGTTCGTGAAACATTTTGAAATCGTCACCAACGAAGCGCAACCGCAGTTGAAACGGCGCCTCGAAACGCGGCTGCTGGTGTGCGACAACAGCGGCGGCGTTTATGGCGTCACTTACAAATGGCGCACGGACAATAGCGATGCGGATTTGTTGGAGACGAATTTGACCGAGGATATTTCGGTCAAGACCGCGACCGGCGTGCGCACGCAGTCATGGTATTATCCGAGCCGCGCGGATTGCCTCACCTGCCACACCGCGAACGCTGGCTTCGTTCTTGGTGTGAAGACTAGACAGTTGAACCACGATTTCAAATATCCCGATGGCGTGAGTGAAAATGAATTGTCCGCGTGGAATCATCGCGGTCTGTTCGATGCGAATTTTTCCGACGCCGACATAAAAAATTTCCCCAAACTCGCCAAGCTCGACGACACGTCACTAAGCCTCGAAGACCGCGCCCGCTCCTATCTCGACGCGAACTGCGCGAATTGCCACCGGCCACAAGGAACTGTTGCCAATTTTGATGCCCGCTACGAAACGCCACTCGCGCAACAAGGTCTGGTTCGTGGACGCGTGCTGATTGACCAGCGCATTGACGGCGCCCGCGTCATCGCGCCGAACGATGTGTGGCGTTCAATTCTGTTCATGCGTGCGAACACCACCGAGGCGTTCAAGATGCCGCCACTCGCGCGCAACACGATTGACGAACGGGGAATGAAATTGTTGCGCGAGTGGATTGGGAGTTTGCCCGGCCCGCACGTCCTCCCGCCGCCGGAAATCTTGCCGCGCGGCGGAAATTTTTCCAAGTCCGTGGAAGTGGTTTTGAAAAGCGAGCCGGATGCGACCATTCGCTACACGCTTGATGGCACCGTGCCGACGACCGATGATTTGCTCTACGAAAAACCCATCCGCCTGACCGGGCCGACGATTGTGCGCGCGAAAGCGTTCAAGCCTGGCTGCACCAAGAGCATCACGGCGCAGGAAATTTTTCTCGTTGGGGAGTAAACCTTACTTCGCATCCGGCACCGCAACGATACCCCAAGGACTGCCGGGGGATTTCACTCGCGTGATTTCTTTTCCCGTGGCCAGATCTACCACGGAGACGTCATCCGACGGACCGTTGGCTGTGAAAAGGAATTTTCCGTCCGGCGAAAACGCCAGGCCCCACGGGCGTTTGCCGACGGGAATCGTGTTCAGTAATTCATAAGTGCTCGCATCCAGCACGACTACGGTGCCGCCGCGTCCGGTGCTGGCGTAGATTTTTTTTCCGGCGGGCGAAACTTTCACGGTCATCGGGCGCGAACCTTTTGGCAACGCGATCGTTTTCAGAACGGTGTGCGTGGCGGTGTCCACCACGTTGATTTCGCCGGTGGATTCCGACGGGATGAAAGCGCGCGAGCCGTCCGGCAGAAACGCCACGCTGCGCGGGCGCGGATGCACAACAAAGTGGCCGATGACCTTGTAGGTCTTCGCATCAATCGCAAACACATCCCCGGCGGTCTCACAACTGACGTAGAAAAATTTTTCATCGGGGCTGATGCCCACGCCTTCCGGCTCGCGGCTGACGGGGACGAACGTGATGACTTTACCATTGGTGGCATTGAGGATTGTCGCCGCGCCCACGTCTTCGTTGGCGATGTAGATGCGCGAACCGTCGGCGCTCAAGACAAATTGCTCCGGGTCGGAGCCGGCGGAAATTTTGCGGAGAAACTTTTTCGCGGCGACATCCACGAGGCCGATGCCGTCGGCGGATTTGTCGGCCTTCGCCTTGTCTTCATCGTCGTCGGAATTTTTTTTGAGGATCGGATTGCCGTTCGCGTCAAGTTGCGGCGGCGGTTCGATGGGCGTGCCGCTCAGCGCGACATAAACCGTTTTGCCATCCGGGCTGGCGTGGATGCCGCGCGGACGTTTGCCGACGGGAAGATTGGTGACGACGGAAAAATCCTTCCCGCTGATGACGGTGAGGGAACCGGATTTTTCGTTGGAAACAAAAACTTGGTAGCCGCCGTCCGCAAAACTTGTGCACGCGGAAAGGGTCAATAGAAAAACCGCCGCGAGGCCAGCGGAGCAGTGGGGCGGGAAAATTTTCATCATGCGATTAGTTATAGCGGCTTTCCGGCGGAAGGCAATTTCAGAGCGGCCAAACTGCGTGACCAAGGCTTTGCTGGTGCCAACTCCAGCGTCACGCTTTGGCTCCGCCGCTGAAGACCCGCGTCTGGACTTCGCGGAAGCTGCGGAGGAAGGCGTCGTTGTCCGCCACGGCTTTTTCCATGAGCTGTTTCAACATGAATAGCTCGGAGCTGTTGACGACGGCGTGGACGCTGTTCTGAAACGCCTCCATCGGCGCGAAAGTTTGAAAGGCATTGCCGACGAGTAGCACGGTGGCGTGGCGGCGCTGGCTCATGGTCATTTGTTGAAAGGCCTGAAGCGTGAGATTTTCCGCCGGCACGTTCGCGCCAAACAGTTCTTCGATGACGACGACTTGATAGCGCACTTGGCTGAAGCGGGTGGCGAAGTCGCTGTGCGTGGCGGCGGTGTGAACCTTGTAGCCGAGTTCGGTCAGCACGGCTTTGGTGGCATCCAGCCAAGCGGGCGTGGAAAAAGCGAGCAGTGCCGGCTTGTCGGTGCTGCTGACGAATTCAAAGTTGGCGCTCATTTTAGTTTGATGACGGGCGGCGAATTTTTGCGGATATGGGTTGTGCCGCCGGTTTTCATCCGCAAGCTGCCCATGTCGGAAGTGATTTCGCCGCGCGCTTTTTTGAGATTGTCAATCATCCGCGAAACGACGCTGCGTTTGGTGCAATAGAGCAACGCGGTTTCTTCCGTGATGACGCCTTTTTCAAACGCGTCAACACACGCTTGATCGAAATTCCGCCAGCCAAACGTGTAGCTCGACTCGATAATTTCGTAAAACGATTTTCCCTCGCTCTCGCCGAGACGGATGGTTTCTTGAATCCGCAAATTGGAACCCATGATCTCCAAGAGCGCGTGCCGACCGCCGCCGATTTTTGGCGCGAGCCGCTGGCTGACTACCCAGCGCAACGAATCCGAAAGCCGCACGCGCACTTGCTCCTGCTCCTCGGCCTCGAACATTCCGAGGATACGATTGACAGTCTCGCCCGCGTTGACAGTGTGCAACGTGCTCAAAACCAAGTGACCCGTCTCCGCCGCGCTCAAGGCGATTTTCACGGTGTCACGATCACGCATTTCGCCAACGAGAATCACCTTGGGCGCCTGCCGCAACGCCGCGCGCAGACCGTTGGCGTAGGTATCATAATCAATGCCCAACTCACGCTGATTGAACGTCGCCTTCTGATGACGATGCAAAAACTCCACCGGGTCTTCGAGCGTGACGATGTGGCAGGCCTTGGTGGCGTTGATCTCATTCAGCACAGCGGCGAGCGTGGTGGATTTACCCGAGCCAGTAGCGCCGGTGACGAGGATGAGGCCAGTTTTTTCCTTGGGAATTTTCTTGAGGATGTCGGGAAACTTCATCGCGTCGAGCGTCGGAATCACCGTGCTCAACTGACGCATCACGATGGAATAATTTCCGCGCTGCGAAAAAATATTCACGCGGAAACGCGCTTTATCCGTCAGCGAATACGAGCCGTCGCACGAACCGTGGCGGATCAAATCTTCGAGCAGCCACACGTTGTCGCCGACGATGTTCAGCGCGATGGTTTCGTTCTGAAACGGCGTGAGTTTTTCAATGGGCGGATCAAGGACGACGGGTTTGAGTTCGCCGTAAGATTCCACCTGCGCGGGCCGGTCGGTGGTGAACAGCAGATCCGAAACTTCGGGCTGCGACGCGAGCATCGTCGCGAGAATCTGGTCGAGTTCCGGGCGGCGCATAATTTTTCAGAAGGATGAAGGATGCCCGCCTTCACTTCGTTTCGGTGCGGTCGCGCCGTAGCTGCCAGCGAAGGCGGAAAGGATGAAGGATGAAGGAAAACGGCTTCCCGTCACGCGCGCGGTGGCTTTGATTTCATCCTTCATCCTTCATCCTTCATCCTTCAAATGGCGTCGTCGTCATCGGGCGGATTCGCCAGCAACGGACGGAATTTTTTCTTGTCGAGCGCCTTGTCGTAAGCGTCTTCCGGCTTGATCCGTTTCATGCGGACGTGTTCCAAGATGTGATCATCCAACTGCTGGTTGCCAAAGCGTTTGCCGACTTGAATCATGCCTTGGATCTGGTGCGTCTTGCCTTCGCGCACGAGGTTGGCGACGGCGGTGTTGAACACCAAAATTTCAAACGCGGCCACGCGACCTTTCTTGTCGCAACGCTTGAACAACGACTGCGCCACAATGCCTTTCAACGCTTCGGAAAGTGTCTGGCGAATCTTGTTCTGCTGGTCGGCGGGAAAAACGTCAATGATACGATCCACCGTCTTGGCCGCGCTCTGCGTGTGCAACGTGCCGAAAACCAAATGCCCCGTCGCCGCCGCCGTGATCGCGAGTTCGATGGTTTCCAAATCGCGCATTTCGCCGACGAGAATGATGTCCGGGTCTTCGCGCAACGCGCCGCGCAACGCCGACGCGAACGACTTCGTATGCACGCCGACTTCACGATGGTTCACGAGACAGTTTTTGCTTTCGTGGACAAATTCAATCGGGTCTTCCACCGTGATGATGTGGTCTTTGCGATTACGATTCGCGTAATCTACGATCGCCGCGAGCGTGGTGGATTTGCCGGAACCCGTCGGGCCGGTGACGACCACGAGGCCGCGATGGAGCATCGCAAATTTTTTGAAGACCGGCGGCAACGGCGATTCGAGTTTTTCAAAATCCTCGAAGGACAGAACTTTGCTGGGAATCTGGCGGAACACCGCGCTCACGCCGTTTTTTTGGTTGAAGAAATTCACGCGGAAGCGCGAGATGTTCGGGATCTCGTAGCCGAAGTCCACGTCGCCCGTTTCCTCGAACACTTTGATTTTGTAGTCCGGCGCGATTTCGTAGAGCATCGCCTTGAGCGTGTCGCTTTCGAGCGGTGGAAAATCTACGCGGCTCAACTCGCCGTTGATCCGCAACATCGGCGGGTTGCCCGAAGCCATGTGAAGGTCAGACGCCTTCTGCTCGAACATCAGATTGAAAAACGCATCAATTTTAGCCATATATAATCTCGGTTGACGCGACACTAAACAAAGCCATGCCTGCCTGCAAGCCATGAAAACGCCGGGAACCGCCATCCGCACCGAAATCCAAAAAGTCGGCGCAATCTCTTTTGCCCGCTTCATGGAACTCGCGCTTTACCATCCCCAAACCGGTTACTACGAAACCCGCCAAAACACCGTCGGGCGACGCGGCGACTTCATCACCAGCGTCAGCACCGGGGAGCTGTTCGGACAACTACTCGCCTTTCAGTTCGGCGAATGGCTGCAAAACTTGAATCAATTCACAAATAAAAATGAAAAATTAAAAATCATCGAAGCCGGCGCGCATGATGGAAAACTGGCCGCCGATATTCTCCGCTGGCTCCGCGAACACCGCCCTGCCCTCTTTGCCGAAATTGAATACGTCCTCATCGAACCCTCGCCGACGCGCCAGCAATGGCAGCGGGAAACGCTCAAAGAATTTCCAAACGTCCGCTGGCTCAACCTTCAACCTTCAACCTTCAACCTTCAACTCACCGGCATCCTTTTCAGCAACGAACTGCTCGACGCCTTCCCCGTCCACCGTCTCGGCTGGGACGCGAAAGGAAAAAAATGGTTTGAATGGGGCGTTACTTTGGATAGCGACCGCTTCATCTGGAAGCGTCTGCCAGAAAACCTTCAACCTTCAACCTTCAACCTTCAACCTCACGAATTAGAAGCCGTTCTGCCCGATGATTACACCATCGAAATTTCTCCCGCCGCCGAAAACTGGTGGCGCGACGCGGCGAACATTTTGGCGCACGGAAAATTGCTCGCGATAGATTACGGCCTCACCGCTGACGAACAATTTTCTCCGGCGCGCATGAATGGAACCGTGCGCGCCTACCATCAGCACCGCTTGAGCGACGATCTGCTCGCGCGACCCGGCGAACAAGATTTGACCGCGCACATCAATTTCTCCACCATTCAAAAAGCGGGCGAGGAAGCTGGCTTGCGAACGGAAAATTTTTGCACGCAACCGCAATTTCTCACGCGCATTTTTTCCGCAGCGGTGAAGCAAAACGAATTTACCCCGCTCACCGCGAAACAGGTGCGGCAATTCCAAACCCTCACGCATCCCGAACATCTCGGCCGCGCCTTCCGCGTGCTGGTGCAGGCGCGCTGATGCGGCATTTTCGTTTCCAGAATTTTCTGATGTCGCCGCGAAATTTCACGGAGTTTGTTTACCTAAAATCAACGAGCCAACCCAACGCGTATTGTATTTTTGAATCCACGCATTGTTCGTGGTCGTTGCATTGGCCAACGCGTCGTATTTCTGGTCATCCATCCCGCGAAACGGCAGCGGCTCCACACGCCAGCCCTGGCCGACGTGAAAATCCGCGTCCTTGTCCCAACCGACAACGTGGAGGAAAAAATCGCGCACAAAACCAGCGGGCTTCGGCGGCAATTTGTCGGCGGGAAATGACAATGCCAATTCGTCGCCACCGTTGAGCAGCGCAAGCGCGTCGTCGCTTTTGGAAACCAGTTCGTTCACCTCGCCGTAGCGCGTGCACCAACCGGACGGCGTGCGACGCCACGGCGGACCATCGTGAACCTGCGCGTAGTCGGGTGTGAGCGGCAGGCTCGCGGGCAAGTTTTGAAACTCACTAAAACCACGCCAGTGCAAATCGGTGCGGACTGAAGTGAATTGAAATTGTTTATTTTGTTCGGCGGAAACTTTTTTACAAAGCGCAGCCGAGTCCCAATGAATTTCAAACGCCGCCGTCAAACGCAACTGCCGCGTGCCGACGGGCAATTTATTTTCCAAATCAACGATAATGGTTTTGGTTTTGCCACACGGCGCGCCGACATCCACATCCACTTTTTTCCACGAGCCATCGGGCAACTCCGCTTCCAACGTCGGAAATGGAAACGGCAGGTTCGCATCGAGTGATGCGCCGATGTTCGCCATGCCACCGCCGAAACGCAGCCAGCCATTAAGCGCCAGCACGAGCGGAGAGTTCGTCGGCAGTTCACCAAAATCCAGCGTCACCGAAAATGGCTCGGCCAAACCGCGCAGTTGGGCTTCGCGTAATTGCACCGGCGAAACCATTTGTTGATCGGTAGCGGCGAGTGCGGTAGTTACGTCCAAGCCGTCGCTGCGAATTGCTTTTTTCAACGCGGCGAGCGGCCGCAACGTCCAGAGTTCATGCGGCGGAAACGGTTTGCCCGGATGCAGTTTGCTCGTCGGCAAAACCAGCGTGCCTGCCGGATGATCCACCGCGACGAGCGAGACTTCGTCGAGATACAACACTTCGCGGAGTTCCTCGGTGAGACGGATTTCGTAAGCGCCAGCGCGCGGTTGAAAATTTTCCTCGCCGCCGAGCGATAGAAATTCCTCTGGGTCGGCTTCAATGTAACACGACTTCGCCACCGGCAATCCGAGGGGCGCCGCGCCGAGAATGTCCGTGAGAAATTTGAATTCGTGTCCGTCCCAAACGTAGAGGTAAGGACACGAACCCGACGGCAAAGTCAGTTCGTCGAGTGTTAGCGCGTTCGTCGGCACGGACAAATCCACGAGTGAACTCGCGAGATCAAACCAGCGCACTTTGAGCGCATCGAGCTTGTCATGTTTGCCGACGCCGATCTCCAACGGAGCTTGATGCAAGGTGCGGATCGTCCGCCAGTTGCCCGCCGTCGCCTCGACGCGACAGCCAAGCGCGCTGGCGTTCGAGCGATTACCGACGAGCCGAAGTTTCAACTGGCGGTTCGCATTCCCGCCGGCGTTGCGCCAGAACTGCAAGCCGCCCGGCGTGCTGAAAATTAAATCCGTGTCGCCATCCGCATCGAAATCCGCCGCGACGATTGAATCCACCGACAAAATTTTATCCAAGCCCAGCGCGGCGGTGACATCAGTAAAACCAGCCGAACCCAGATTTCGCCAGACGCGCAGACCGTTGCCGTAGCCTATCAAATCAAGCCAGCCGTCATTGTCGTAGTCCGCCAGCAGAAGTCCTTTCGCTTGCAATCCGTTCAACGGCAGACTCAACTTCGGCTTGTTGCCCGCGAAAATAATTTCCAGATTTTTTTCGCGCGCCACAACCAAGTCGGCGCGCAGATCGTTGTCGAGATCGCCGGTCACGAGCACATTTCCGGCAGGCCAGTTGTTAGTCGCGCCGCTGGGCGAAAAATTTCCCGCGCGTTGCTTGCCGAAGAAACTCGGGGACTTGCCAGCTTGCGTCACAAAAACTCCCGGCACGTCTTCGTTGTTCCAATCCTCGACCGCGAGTTGCTCCGCCCCCGCGAGCGCGGCGGGCAGACCGGAGTCCGCCGTTGCGTCTTGAAAAAATGAATTGCCGAGATTGCGATAAAACCGCAAGCCGCCATTTGGCAGCACGGTGAGCAAGTCGAGCTTGCCGGTGAAATCCAAATCCGCCAGCAAACCATCGCGGCCCTGCAACGTCTTCAGCCCCGTCATCGCCGTGACTTCGCGGACGCTGCCGTTCGTGGCGATCTTGAAAACGTGCGAGGCCGCTTCGCCCAGCACGACGATGTTTTCCGTGCGTCCATTGCTCAAATCGCCGACGAGCACGCGGCGATAATTGGCGCCGGATTTTCCCGGCAACAAATCGCCTAGCGGCTCAAAGCGTCCGCCGACATTGTTCAGCAGGCAGAAATTATTTTCACCCACGCAAACAAATAAACTGTTGCGCCCGTCGTGGCTGAAATCCACGGCGGCGATTGGGCCGTGAAAATTTCCTGATTGTGTGAAGACTGTTGCGGTT
>JANYCI010000138.1 GCA_025360325.1 Limisphaerales bacterium
TACTTGGGTGCTCGCGGGTTCGGATCGCGGACACCAGCTTTACCGAATTCGCCACACCGGTGGAGAATCGCAGATTCGTATTCCGCACCACATGGTCGGCAACGGTTGGATTTATCTCGGCGAATATTTTTTCAACGCCGGTTCCAATTCTGCCAACGGCTCCGTCGTCATCAGCAATTTGCGCGGCACCACGAACGGCTCCGTGGTCATCGCCGATGCGATCCGTTTCGGCAACGGCATGGGATCCGTTCCGCGCGGCACCGTCGGCGTATCCGGTTATCCGCGCGAAGAGGAAAGCTGTCGTTACTGGATTCAAGCCAACTTGGGTCAAGGCCAATCCACGAACCTCTTCGACGTCAGCGACACCGACGAGCACGACAGTTTTTCCGCGCCGCCGCGCATGTCCGCCGAGATGAACCGCGAGGCGTCCGGCTCCATGTTCAAGCGCATCCACATCAGCTTTCACTCCAATGCCGGCGGTCAGCGCGGCACTGTCGGCCTGATTAACTCCGTGCCCACGCCAAACCAAACCGCACTCGCACAAATCTGCGGACAGACGGTGAATGATGAACTGGTCGGCATCAGCTCTTCCTTGGAATTTCCTTGGTTTGACCGAGGCAGCAACATCACCGTCACCGGCGGTTACGGTGAAATCAGCAACAACAGCTTTGTGAACGAAATGGACGCCACCATCATCGAGGTCGCCTATCACGACAGCGCCACTGACGCGGCGTTGCTGCGCGATCCGCGTGTGCGCGGGGCCGTGGGCCGCGCCGCTATGCACGCCGTGATGAAATACATGAATCAATTCGATACGAACGACATCGTGCCGCTGATTTATTTGCCCGAGCCGCCAGCAAATGTCCGTGCGATTGGCAAAACCAACGGCATTGTTTCGCTCGCTTGGAATCCGCCCGTCAGCGTGGCGAACAGCGGTGCGCCGACGAACTACGTCATTTACCAATCCACCAACGGCTACGGTTTCGGCAATCCCATTTCCCTTGGTAACGTCACGAATTTTTCCGTCTCCAATCTCACAGCGAGCGTGGATTATTATTTCCTCATCGCGGCGGTTAACGCGGGCGGCGAATCCTTTCCGTCCGAAGTCGTCGGCTGTCGTCCGCCGTTTTTTGCCACGTCGGCAAAAATTCTTTTCGTGAACGCTTTCGACCGTTTTGACCGCACCACGAACCTGAAACAAAATCTCGTCGCGCAAAATTATGTTCCGCCGAGCGGCTCCGGCGCGAACGAACGCGTGTTGCCGCGCCGCATCAATTCCTTCGATTACGTCGTGCCACACGGCCAAGCCATCAGCGCCGCTGGCGTGGCGTTTGATTCCTGCCATCATCTCGCCGTCACGAATGACTTGGTAACATTGACGAATTACCCCGTCGTCCTCTGGGCGTGCGGCAACGAATCCACCACGAATGAAAGCTTTAGCGCCGCCGAAGAAATCAAGGTCGCGGCGTTTCTGGCGGCGGGCGGAAATCTTTTTGTCTCCGGTTCGGAAATCGCCTACGACCTCGACCGCGCGAGCGGACCGACGACGGCGGATAGAAATTTTCTGCACAACCAACTGCATGCGACTCTCGCCGCAGATAGTTCCGGCGTCTGGAATTTCACTGCCGTCGGCAGTTCCATTTTTGCGGGCAACACGAATGGAACTTTCGATGACGGCTCGAAGGGAATTTATTTCGTCGGCTTTCCTGACGTGCTCACGCCGACCGGCACGGGCACATCGGCGGCGATCAATTACAGCAACGTCGTGAGCGGCGCGGCGGGAATTATTTACAACGGTTCAGCCGGCGGCGGCAAAGTCGTCTATCTCGGCTTCCCCTTCGAGACCATCACCGACGCCAATGTTCGCAAGGCGTTGATGGCCGACGCGTTGAATTTTTTTGGCCTGCCACCGCTGAAATTTGAAGTCATCAACCCGCTCTCCGGCAACCGCGTAAAAATGATGATGAGTGGCGCGATGGGAATTTACACGTTGCAAACCGGCGCGGTTTTGAACGCGTGGGGATCGCTCACCAATCTCACGAACGCGACCGGCGTCTTTGAATTCACCGACAGCACCACAAATCCTGCCGCGAAATTTTACCGGTTGAAATCAGTGCCGTGATTTTAGCTACTGAAGTTGCAGACGAAAATAATTTTGATCGTTCGTGCCGGGCGCGTTGGTGAAAATAAAATTGCCGGAGCCGTCAAATTGATTCGTGAGGAGCGGCGTCCAGTTGGGCGACGCCAAGTTGGTCGTGCCAAGCAAAATAAAATTCGCGTTGCCCACGCCGCCGGTGCCGCTCAAGACGAGGTTATTTCCCAAAACCGAAAGACCGCCGAAGACGGGCGTGGTGTTCACGACGACGGAAATTATTCCCGCCGTGTTCAACGAATTGGTGTTCCACGCGAGACCGAAAGTCAGCGTGGGCAATTTCACGTTCGCAAAAGTTCCGCTGTAACTCGCCGCGTTGAAGAGCTTGAAACTGTCGCCCGCCGCGATGGAAGTGCCGCCGATGTTGGTCACGATGAGTGTGCCGCCGTTCGCCAGTGCGCCGAAAATTTTCGCGGCATCATTCGTGAGTGGCGTGTGGCTAATTTCAAAAAGGTTCGTGCTGCCAGCGGCGAGCGTAAGTGCATTACTGAACGTCAGCGTGCCGATGGCGTTGCTGCCGGGCGCGAGCGAGGCTCCATTGGCAATTACAAAATTTCCCATGAGCGCGCCGCCGCCCCAGAGCATCCGTCCGCTGGCGATGGAAAAAGGACTTTCCGCACTGGCATCCAACAGCGCGCCGGAAGCCACACAAATGTTCGTGGTCGTTCCCAGTGGATTAGCGATCGTCGCACCGCTAAGCACCAACGTGCCTGCGCCAACGACGGTTGATCCATTATAGGTGTTAAAATCATTCAAGGTTAGTATGCCCGCGCCAAGTTTCCGTAGTCCGCCATCGAGGGCTGCGCCGAGCGCAGGATCGTGGATCAACGGCGCAGAAATGGTGATGGCATATCCGCCGTCGTCAATGATCGCGCCGCCAGCTTGCACGGCGTTCGTCGTGAAATTAAAGGCAGGCAAGAACGCGGCGTTGGCGATGCCTGCTTTCAAAATGCCGCCGTTGAAATTGATGACAGTGATATAACTCGCCTGCGATTTGGTGAAGCCGCCAACGGTCGTCGTGCCGCCATTCAGACGCAACGTATTGACGGCGGTGTTGCGCGTGACGTTGTGCAGATCAAGGTTGTTCGCGCCGAATGAAAGTTGCGCGTTGTTCTGCACGGTAAGCGTCACGCTGCCGCCGGATTTCCCGCCGCCGAGCGAGCAGACGCCGAGCGTGACGCTGGCGTTGTCTTTGATCGTGATGTTCGCGCTGCGGTTGTTGGCGCTGCCGTCGCGACCGAACGCCGTCGCGGTGCCGGTCGCGCTGACGATGGCGTTGCCAGCGATTTGAAACGCGCCGCGCGGCACGATGAAATTTCTCACGCCCTGTTGGGCCGTGCCGGTGAAAACCAAAGTGCCGCCATCGCTGCCGGGACGCCACGACGCGCTGCTGCCAAGATTGACGATGTTACCCGCCCACGTTGCCGTGCCGGAATTTGTCGCCATCATGTTCAAATCGGAAGTGGAACTAGGAATGGAAAAATCATTCGTGATAACCATGCCCGCTGCGGGGACAACATAGCCGCCGAGATAAATAATCGTGCCCGCACCGGCGGCAGCGTTGTTCGATAAAATTAAAAAGCCCGTTGCGTTCGTGAGGTTGCCAGTGAACAAATTTGTGCCGGTCAAAATCATGCCGCCGGACGGACTCGTCGTGACCACGCCGGGTCCGCTGATGACGTTGCTGAAAACTTGGAACGACGATGGCGACAAAAATAGTGCGGCGTTGTTGCTGATGTCGGTGGGCGGAAGCGTGCCGCTGAAACCGAGCGAGCCGGCATTGATGGTGGTTGGCCCGTTGAACGTGTGCGTGCCGCTCAACGTCGCTGCACCCGCAGAATTTTTTATCAGCGCGCCGTAGCCCGCGAGATTTACGGAACTGCTCAACGTGTTCGGGTTCGCATAAATGAGCGTGTCGTTGTTTGTGAGGTTGCCGGTGAGACTGCCGTTCACGGATGCGCCGTCGCCGAGTTGCACGATGCCATCATTGATCGTCGTGCCGCCGGTGAAGGTGTTTGCGGTCTTGATCGTCAACTGGCCGGAGCCGGTTTTGAAGAGCGACGCACTGCCGTTGATCACGCCGCTGCCGCCGAACGTGTAATCCTGCTGCGCCAAAAAATAGATGCTCGTCGCGGGCAAATTTCCAGTGAGCGTGATCGCGGGCGTGTTCGAGCCGGTGTCGTCGAAGGTCACGCTGTCACCGGAATTGAACACGACGAGATTCGTGCCGTTGAACCAATTCACGCCACTGCCATTGCCCCACACATTCGCGGAGCCATCGCCGACCCAGACGAGATTATTCGGCGTGGTGACGGTGGTCATCAGCACGGCGACGTTGTTCGTCCACGCCGTGCAGTCACTGCCAACAACGGTGAATTGAAAACTGCCGAGTCCAGAAAAATTCGCCGTGGGCGTGAAGTGCGCGACGTGCCCGCTGTTCAACGTGACGACGCCGTTGCTCAAAACCGTGACGGCGTAGGCCGGACTCACATTCGTGAAGCCGCTGGTGTATTGCCAAAGGTCAATGTCCACGGGCGTATTCGTGATCGTGAGCGCGTGCGGATCGGCGAGCCAGTTAATGAATCGCTCTACGTTGGCGTAACCATCCGCACCAATAGTCATCGCGTCGCCGGCAGAATTGAAATTCAAGCCGACGGCTTTTTCCCAGTAGTCGGGCATCCCGTCGTTGTCCGTATCAATCGGCGCGATGCCGCCATTGATCGTGCCGTAGCCGTTGTTGCCCAAACCCGTTTGCGTTTGGCTCGTGTAAAAACCGCTGCCGGGACCGGCCGTGCCTGCGATGTAACCCGTCGCGCCGTTGCCGAGCGTCTTGACTTGGCTGATCACGAGGTCGTCAATTTGGTCGCGCGGAAATGCGCCCGCTTGCGACACGCAGAGACGATACGCCGTGGTCGCGCTCAAATTCGTCAACGCCGCTGTGAGTGCCGACCACGGCGCGGTTAGCACCGTGCCGCTGCCGCCTTGATACCAATAGGGCAAGTTGGCCGCGCCATTGAGCGTGGTGTCGCGGTCGCGGTCGAGGAGGTTGCCGACATAGTAAAGGCTCTGGTTATTGTCCAATTGGAAGAAGGGAAAATCCCCGCTGCCGCCATCGCCCGGCCCGCCGATAAAATAATTATTCACGAGGTCGTGACTGAACGACGTGCTGGTGTGCGTGGTGTAGCCGCCGCCGCAGTTGTAGAGAACGTTGTTGACGAAAATGTCATTGATCTTCGAGAGCGGGTTGCGGTTATGGGAATTGGCGAAGACGGAATAGAACCATGACATCGTGCTGTTCGGGGATTCCGTGTGCGCGCCGAACTGCTGGCCGGTGGGATCGGCATTGAGACAATTTTGAAACGTCACTTCGGTGACGGGCGTGTTCTGCCAATCGCCACTCACGGCATCCACGTTGTTCCACGGGCCGAATTCCAGCGAAATGTGGTCGAAGATCATCGTGCGGCCATTGGCGAAGGCCAGCGCGTCGTCGGTGGAACTCGCGGTTTCGCTGCCGGGGCGGATGCGGAGGCAGCGGCAGACAATGTTGCTGCGGCTCGAAAAAGAAATTTCCCCGCCGCGAAAACCGATGCCGCCGCCCGGCGCAGTTTGACCGGCGATGGTGAGATCACCGGCGCACGACACGGCGGAGTTCAATTTGATGTAGCCGCCGACATCAAAGACGATGATGCGTTTGCTGTGGCTCACGGCGTCACGAAACGAACCGGTGCCGCTGTCCGCCAGCGTGGTGACGTGATAGACCGAGCCGCCGCGACCGCCGGTGACATTCGCGCCGAAGCCAATCGCGCCGGGGAAAGCGGGCGTTTGTGCCGGAGAATTTTGCACGAGGAATAATGCCAGCGCGCCGGCCGCCACTGCGGGGAAAACTGTTCGGGAAATCATCTAGCCAATATAGCGTAACGTCACGGTTTGGTCAGCCTCAACACTTGTGGTGACAGCGGAAAGGGGCGCATACCACGGTTCTGGAAGTAGCGCCGAGTTGCACTCCGCGCGGCGTCTGCCAGTGCAGCGGTTATTCGCATAGCTGCGCGCTGCCGATTGCAAATCGGCCAGACGGCAGACTAAAAATCTGCGCTACAATGCTGGCTGCGCGTTTGGATTTAGCGAATTTTATTTCACAGCCAATTTTTCATCCAACCACTTCACCAGTTGCTGCTGCCAGTCGGGGGTGAACTTTTTCCAGTCGGCGATGCGGTGCTGGCCTTCGGGAATGGAAATCAAAGTAGCATCCACGTTCGCAGCTTTCAGCGCTTTGAAAAAACTTTCGGTTTGGCCAAACGGCACGGTCTTGTCCGCGTTGCCGTTGATGAGCAGAAACGGCGGCAGACCGGGCTTCACATAAGTCAGCGGCGAATTTTTTTTCAACACCGCGCGCACGCTGTCGGTGATGTTCGTGGAGTCGTAGCCAAAAAGATTCCGCATCGAGACGCTCAAGCCGCCGCGCCGTTCGTTGTCAGCCACCAAATCCGTCGGCGGCGCGAACGCGGCGATGGCTTGAACGCGCTCATCGGATTTTTTTGCGAGGTGCAAAAATTGCCAAAATGATTTGTGCGCGCCGCGTGTTCCCGCCAGTGTCACCAACTGCCCGCCCGCAGAATAACCAAGCAGGGCAATGCGTTTCGAGTCGCCCTGGTATTCCGCCGCATGATTTTTCACCCAGCGAATCGCCGTTTGCACATCGTCGTAGCACGCGGGCCAGCGGTTCGTCGGCGCGAGGCGATAGTTGATGGTGAACCAGCAAAAATTCGTCGCGACGGGCGCGAAGACGGGAACGATATCGCCTTCCTTGTCGCCCGCGCTCCAACCGCCGCCGTGGACGATGAGCACCACCGGAAATTTTCCAGCACCCGCCGGAATGTGCGCGTCGAGAAATAATTTTTCGCCACCCGCCTCGCCATATTGAATGTCATATTTCATCGCGGCAATTTTCGGATCAAGCGGTTTTACCGTGGGATTCCAGCCATCCGCGCCGCCGAGAACTTTTTCCACGGTGATTTTTTTGGCGTCATCGGCGGAAAGTTGTTTCGTCCAATCAGGCCGGTTTGTCGGACTCGCGCCCATGCCGACGGAATTGAATTCCGCATACCGCGCCGTCGTGTGCGCTTCCGGTTTTTTCCAATCGTTCCAGCCTTCAGGTCGCACCACGTCAGACATTTCGCAGTTCAAATAAATTGTGCTCGCGAAAACACGCCACGGGCGACCAAGAAAAGTTTTCACACCCGGCTCGCCGGTGATTTTGCAATTGTTGAAAACGTAACCGAACGGAACGTCTTGCGGCGTTGAGGCCGCAGTGAGATAGCCGTCGCGCAGGGAATGGATTTCGCATTTCTCAAACCACGCGGTCGCCGCGCCAAAAATAAAATCAACGTGGCCAGCGACAAAACAGTTTTCAAAATACTGCCGCCCACGATTGAGGAGAATGGTGTCCTGCCAGCCGAGAAATTTGCAGTTGCGAAACGCGGCGCGGTCGCCGTCCACGCGGATGGCCAGCGCCTGACCGACCGGCCCGGCGGAATTTTCAAACGTGAGATTGTCCGCCGTGAAATCATCCGCATCAATCGTGGTCGAAGGCGTCTTGAACGTGCCGATGGGTTTGCCCTCCGCGTTCGTGATGCCCGCGTAAAGATTGAACGAAACGATGGTATTCGTCGCGTTCTGGCCGACGAGTTTGAAAAATCTTTTTTCGCGCTGGATGTAAATCAGTTCCTGGTAAGTGCCGGGCGCGACGTGGATGACGACCGGATTTTCGCGCGTGCCCATCGGCACAGACATGATGGCGGACTGCACGGATTTGAACGGTGCGGAGCCGTCGGCAGCGACGAAGAGATTGGTCTGCGCGAAAACGTTTGCCGCGCAAAAGCAGGCGACCAAGACGGAAAATGGAAGTTTCATGCGTCAAGCATACGGCAGGTTTTTTTCGTGGGCGATGCGGAAGTGTTTTGCAAATCGGCAAATAAATTCTGCATTTGGGCATCAGTTTTTTCGCTTCGCGCTTGAACCCGCGTGCGTGCGTCCCTACTATTTTGAAAATTTTGATGAAAGCGATTCTGGCACTCGAAGACGGCTCGGTTTTTCACGGCACTGGTTTTGGCGCGCAGGCGTCGGCCAGCGGCGAAGTGTGTTTCAACACCTCCATGACCGGCTATCAGGAAATCCTCACCGATCCCTCTTACAAAGGCCAGATCGTGACGATGACCTATCCGCTCATCGGCAACTACGGCGTGAATTTGCAGGACGTGGAATCATGGCGGCCGCACGCGTCCGGCTTCGTCATCCGCGAACTCTCGCCGGTCGTGAGTAACTGGCGCGCAGATTCCTCGCTGGAAAAATATCTCGCGGACAACGGCATTCCCGGTATTCAAGGCATTGATACGCGCGCTTTGACAAAAAAATTGCGCGTGCGTGGCGCGTTGAACGGATTTATTTCCACGGAAAATATTTCCGAAGCCGAGGCGGTGCAGCGCGCGAAAGAATTTGTCTTTGTCGGCGTGGATTACGTTAAAGAGGTCACGCACAAAAAAGAATTTCGCTGGGATGCCAACGATGAGCAGAGCGCGGCGTTTGATCTGGTGCGCGGAATAAAAATCGCCGATGCGCGCAACGTGCGGAAACCGCTGCCGCCCGCCGACATCCCGATTGTCGCCTTTGATTACGGGATGAAATACAACATCCTCCGTCGGCTCCGGCAGCAAGGTTTTGCCGTGCAGGTTTTGCCTGCGACCGCGACGGCTGCCGATGCACTCAAGCACAAGCCCGCCGGAATTTTTCTCTCGAACGGCCCTGGTGATCCGGCGGCACTCGGCTACATCGTTCGCGAAGTGAAAACTCTTTTGGACAGTGGCATCCCGATTTTTGGAATCTGCCTGGGCCATCAAATTCTCGGTCAGGCGTTCGGCGGCAAAACCTTCAAACTGAAATTTGGCCATCGCGGCGGCAACCAGCCGGTGAAAGATTTGGAATCGGGCAAAGTCGAAATCACCTCGCAAAATCACGGCTTCGCGGTGGATGCCAAAAGTCTGCCGTCCGACGTGGCCGTGCATCGCGTGAACTTGAACGACGCCACCGTGGAAGGTTTGCGCCACAAAACGAAGCCCGTTTTTTGCGTGCAGTATCATCCCGAGGCCGCACCGGGGCCGCACGATTCCACGCCGCTGTTCGGCGAATTTCGCGAACTGGTTCTCCAGCGCGGGTAACTAATTTATGCGACAATTTTACAAACGCGGCGACAGATTTGCGTTTGACTTGAAAACCGTCGCCCTCATAATCACCAACAAGTAACACATGGCGAAACTCGTTATCCTCAATCAAGGCATGACTGGCCGCACGTTCGACCTAGTCGTCGAGCGCACCACCGTTGGCCGCGTGGAGGACAATACTTTTCAGATTGCCGACGCCTCGGTTTCCAGCCACCACGCCGAAATTCTCCTGCGTGGAACCGACATCGTCATCCGCGATCTCAACTCCACGAACGGCACGTTTCTCAATAACGATCCCGTCACGGAAATTATTCTCAAGCCCGGCCAGACCCTGCGCTTCGGCCAAGTGGAACTCAAGATTGACGATGGCAAACCCGTGGGAACTCCGGCGTCCGCTCCGGGCAGCGCACCCGCGCCGGTGAAAAAAGCCGTGGATAGCACGATGATCATCCCGCGCGGCGTGAGCCTGAACGAACTCGAACATGGCGGCAGCCGCCCGACCGGGTTTGACACGAAGACCACGTTCTCCAAGAAAAAAAATAAGGCCAACAAGTATTTTCTCATCGGCGGCATCATCGTAGGACTCATCATCGTGGTCATGATTATTTACTTGATCATGCAAACGGGCGGACACCACTAAACCCGGCGGTTTATGAAGCCGCAACTTTCCCCACAACGCACCGCGGCGATGACGTTGTTTGAAGTCGGGATCGTTGTGGCGGTAGTGTTAATTTTTCTGGCGGTTTTTCTACCCATGATCGGCCGTCCCCGCAGGTCTTATTCCGGCATTGCTTGTGTGAATAATCTGAAGCAAGTGTCGTTGGCTTTCAAAATTTGGGCAGGCGACAACGGCGACATTTTACCGATGGGAATTTCCGTGACGAATGGCGGTTCGCTGGAACTGGTCGCCACCGGAAATGTGGTTTCCACTTTTCAAGTGATGTCGAATGAATTGGGCACGCCGAAAGTTTTGCTGTGTCCGCAGGACTTGGCTCGCTTCGGCGTAAATAATTTCGGCGGACTTTCCACTTCCAATATCAGCTACTTCGTCAGCGCGGACATGACCAACGATATGAATCCGCAAATGATTTTGGTTGGCGATTCAGATTTGATGCGCGGCGGAAAAACCTTGAAGCTCGGGCTCGCCGCGTTGTGGACGAATGATCCGGTCGCTTGGAGTGGCAAGCGACATAGCAAGGCCGGAAACATTGGGCTTGCCGATGGTAGCGTCGCGGACACCAGCACGCCTCGGCTGCATATTTTTTTACAACAAACCAGCCTCGCGACCAACCGCTTTGCCATTCCGTAAGCCAGTGGCCAAGCGAGCGTGAATAGAATTCGTAAAATAATTTTCACCGCTCGCAAAGTTCATTCAGGTCGCAATGAAATTTTTTCCCTTCGCCGTCCTCGTCTTCTTCGCGCGACAAAAAACAGTGTCTTTCCCGTCCGCCTGTGGTTTTAATTAGCCAGAATTTATGAATAAAAAATCTCCCGTTTCCCGCAGTGGTCGTTTCGCCGCTGGCCCCGCCGCCGAGGTCGCGCAATTCACCGAATCCATTTCCTTCGACTGGCGCTTGTGGCGGCACGACATTCTCGGTTCCATCGCCCACGCGACGATGCTCCAGAAAATCGGTGTGCTGAAACAAACTGAATTGAGCGCCATCACCAAAGGTTTGAACCAAATCGGCAAGGAAATCGCCGTCGGAAAATTTTCGTGGAAAGCGGAACTTGAAGACGTTCATATGAACATCGAGGCGGAACTAACGAAGCGCGTTCCCGCTGGCGCGAAATTGCACACTGCACGTTCGCGCAACGATCAAGTCGCGCTCGATATTCGCCTATGGCTGCGCGATGAAATCACGTTGCTCCTCGGTGACGTCGCCAACTTGCAACGCGCCCTCGTCGCGCTCGGTGAGAAAAATTCCGACGTCATCATCCCCGGCTACACGCATCTGCAACGCGCCCAGCCCGTCTATCTCGCGCATCATCTGCTCGCCTACGTCGAGATGCTCGAACGCGATTGCGAACGCCTCTGGGATTGCCATTCGCGCGTGAACATCTGCCCGCTCGGCAGTGGCGCGATCGCCGGTTCGACCTTGCCGTTGAAACGCGAACTCGTCGCGAAACTGCTTAATTTCGTTGACGCGAATGGCAAAGTTCAGTTGACGCAAAATTCCATGGACGCGGTGAGCGACCGCGATTTCGCCGTCGAGTTTTGCGCCGCCGGTGCGCTGCTGGCCGTGCATCTCTCGCGGCTCGCGGAGGACGTGATTCTCTGGGCCGGCACGGAATTTAATTTCATCAAGATCGCCGACGCCTACACCACCGGCTCGTCGCTCATGCAGCAGAAAAAAAACCCCGACATCGCCGAGCTCACGCGCGGCAAAACGGGACGCGTCTTTGGCAATTTATTTTCGCTGCTCACGCTGCTGAAAGGATTGCCCATGACCTACAATCGCGATTTGCAGGAGGACAAGGAACGCCTCTTCGACACCGCCGACACCGTGCGCGCCTCGACGCGGCTCATGGCGGCGATGTTGAATAACACAAAAATAAATCGCGTCGCCTGCGCCGCCGCCGCGAGTGATCCGGCGTTGCTGGCGACCGACCTCGCGGATTATTTGGTGCTAAAAGGCATGGCCTTCCGCCCCGCGCATCACGTCGTCGGCGCGGTGGTGGCGCTGGCGGAAAAAACTGGCAAACCGCTGAACCAACTCACGCTCGCGGAACTGCAAACCATTGATAAAACTTTTGGCCGCGACGCGCTGGGCGTCTTCGATCTGAAAACGGCGATGAGCAAACGCAATCTCACTGGCGCGCCGGGAACAAAGGAAGTCGCGAAGCAACTGGCGCGCTGGCGGGAACAGCTTTCGTGAAATAAAGACGAAGGATGCCAAAATGCCAACGGCGTTAAATGATCTGCTCCAGGCGACGTCGCGCTCGTTTTATCTGACGTTGCGCGTGCTATTAGCACTCCCCAGCGCCGGCGGCGCGGCAGAGAGTAGCCCACGGTGAAACCGTGGGTTTCCACGTCCCCGCATCATCCAGCCCCGGCAGGGGCGAAAGAATTCTGCGCGATTGATTTTCTGCCGCCCCTGCCGGGGCTAAGAATTTTCCTGAACGGTTCACCCACGGTTGCACCGTGGGCTATTTCCTTTCGCCACTCCGTGGCTGGCAGCGAAAAAAGAAACGTTGTTTCCGTGCCTACGTTTTTGTAACAGAAGGGCAAAGGAATAATGAAAATTTTTATGACTGCGTTATCGCTGGTGGCTGGGCTGTGCGCTGCCCGCGCGGAATCACCTTTGGAATCGGCGCTGCTCGCGGCGGTGCGCGAGGCGAAATTTGCGGACGTGATTGATTTCGGCGCGGGCAACGAGGCGCGGCCGGTGAAGGCGCACTTGAATGTTCCCGCCAAAAAAATTGCCCAGCCGCCGAACGTGAACGTGGCCGTGATCCAATTCGACGCCGACGGAAAAATGACTGACCGCGCGTATGTGATCTTGTCGCGCGATTATCCGAACGGACTCATCGTGCCGTTGGATCGCGATGCGGGTGCGAGCAGTGTGCGCTTCATCCGCTGGGACATTGACCGTTCCAACGGCGGGACTTTTTCGGCGGACGACGGGCATCAACTCACGACGAAAGGTTGGACGAATAATCCGCCGTTGACTGCTGCGGATGACTTGGTGTCGGGTCGAGAAAATGCGCCGTATCAATTCATGCCGCCGTATCCCGCCTCGCTATTCAAGCTGATGGTGGCGTTTCACACGCTGCGGATGATTGACGCGGGGAAAATTTCGCTGGATTCAGAATACAATTTTGCGATTGAAGGCGCAAAGCCGGACGCGCGGAAAATTCGCGCGTGGCTGGATGCGATGATCACGGTGAGCGACAACCTAGCGACACAGGCGCTGTTGAAAATGTTTCACGACACGCACGAGATGGACGCGCTCAATCGCGAGTTTCGGGAATTGAATCTCGGCACGTTGCAGATTAATAAGACGAGTCCCAAAGACGGGCGCGGTTGGCAAACGGATCAGATCAACATGACGGCGTTCGACACCGCGCGGCTGCTGTGGCTGATTGACGGCGGGCCGGGCGAACTCTGGCTGGACGCGAATAAAAAGCCGGTGACGGCGAAGTTTCTTTCCGACGATTCGCGGGCGTTCCTCAAAAAAACCTTGTCGGAACAGGCGTTTAACAATTGCCTGACTTCAGCAAACATGACGGGCACAAAAAATGTGTGCGCCGGAATTCCCTCGCGCGTGGCCGAACGCTGGATCAATTCAACCAACGCACACGTCGTCGCGGACGGCGAGGATTTTGGCGTGGACATCCGCAAGTCAAACGCGCAGGCGGAGGTAAGTTTCGCGCATAAGACCGGGTGGACGTTCAACTACGGCTCGGACGCGGGCATCGTGAAATCGCTGCCGGGAAAACCGTTCCGGCATTATGCCATCGCGTTTCTGGCGAACCTCGGCCATCGCTACGCGGATGAAATTTTTTCGGAGAACAAAACCTTCCCGGCGTTCGACAAAAGCTGTCCGATTTTTTACACACAGAAAATTCCCGCGCTGGGCAAAGCGATTGATGAGGCGGTGATCAAACTTTCGGCGGCGAAAAAGTGACTGATGTTACAAAAACTAAATGCAAGCCGTATCCTTTGACTTTTGAAACCTGGCCGCAAAGGGTAGAAATTTTGGTCGCGGAATGACATGAACACTGAAGCAAACCCATCCGGCTACAACCGTTTTCTCCTGCTCGTCGCAGGATTGGGCGGTCTGCTGTTTGGCATTGATGTGGGCATCATTTCCGGCGCGCTGCCGTATCTGGAGGCGACATCCGGGCTGAATGCAAATAATCTTTCGTTCGTGGCTGCCGCCGTTTTGCTGGGCAGCACAATCTCCACTCTGTTTGCCGGCGCGCTGGCGGACTGGCTGGGTCGCCGAACGATGCTGGTGGTGAGCGGCGCGTTGTTTGTGGTGAGCGTGCCGGTCATCGCGCTGTCGCACGGCTACAACGGACTGGTGTTGGGCCGCGTGCTTCAAGGCGCGAGCGGCGGAATGATTGGCGTGGTGGTGCCGTTGTATCTAGCGGAATGTCTGACGGCCTCGCATCGTGGCCGGGGCACGGGCATTTTTCAATGGCTGCTCACGCTGGGTTTCGTGGTGGCCGCACTCATCGGATTTTATTTCAGCGGCCGCGTGGAGGAAGTCGCCAAACTCGGCGACGCGGACAAATTATTTGCGGTGAAGGACGCGGCGTGGCGCGGAATTTTCTGGGTGTCGCTGCCGCCGGGAATTTTGTTTGTGCTGGGCGCGCTGAAAGTTGCGGAGTCTCCGCGCTGGCTATTTCGGCGTGGCAAAAAGGAAGCCGCCCGCGCCGCGCTGTTGCGTTCGCGTTCGGAAGGCCAGGCGGAAATTGAGTTGCGCGAAATGGAGGAAATTGCCGCTACTGAAAAATCTAGGGCCACGCGCGGTCACAAAAAAGAATCGCTCTGGCAGCGCAAATATATCCTGCCGTTCGCTCTCGCCTGCATCATTCTCGCGTGCAACCAAGCCACGGGGGTCAATTCCATCATCATCTACAACACCACCATTTTTCTCCAGTCCGGCTTCAATGATCATCAGGCGCATCTTGGAAACTTTTTTTTCACCGTCACCAATTTTCTGGCGACCATCGGGGCCATCGTGCTGGTGGATCGCAAGGGCCGGAAATTTTTGCTATCGCTTGGCAGTGCGGGCGTCATCGTCTCGTTGTTGTGCGTGGGAACAATGTTTCACAAAACCGAAGCGCGGCGCGTGGATGTGAAGGATGTCCTGCAAACGCTGGTGATTTCGTCCAACCAAACCGTGGCGGTAAAAATGAATTCGGAAATTACCCGCAAGTTGCTGCTGGGCGACGGCGCTTTGCCTTTGCCGGTTTTAACGCAGGAGCCAAAAAACCTTGTCGTTATTTATTCGTATGGCGATTTCAAGGCGGCCTCGAAAGTGATCCGCTCCGATGACACGAACGCCAGCCTCGCCATCAGCCGCGACAGTTGCGTGCCGGCCACCAAGGTCGCGGCGTTTTTCAAAAATCCTTTTGCCAGTCTCGACGCCGCCCGCACCGCGCCGCTGAAAATTGAACACGCCATTCTCACGCCGGTGCCGGACAGTTCCCACGGCTGGCTTACGGCGTTGTTTCTCTATTTGTTCATGGCTTCCTTCGCCGTTGGGCCGGGCGTGTGCGTGTGGCTGGCGTTGTCGGAGTTGATGCCCACGCGCATCCGCTCGAACGGCATGAGCGTGGCGCTGCTCATCAACCATTGCATTTCCACGACCATCGCGGCGGTGTTTCTGCCGACGGTCGGGCAATATGGCTACTCCACGATGTTTTTTATTTTTGCCGGTTGCACGGTGGTTTATTTCATCACGGCGACGTTCTTCCTGCCGGAGACGAAGGGAAAAACCTTGGAAGAAATTGAAGAACATTTTGAAGGTAAAAAAGCATGAATTTAATCTCCTCCATTTTCCCCGCGCCACTGGATTTGCAATTCCAGCCGGCGGTTTTGTTCAATCGCCACTATGTCGCCGCTACCAAAAAAACCGGTCGCGCCGTGCCGCTGGTCATCGGGCTGGAGCGCGAAAACAAACTGGTTTCGCGCTACGAAACCATCGTCTTGCCGGAGGCGGATGCGCTGACGCTGCGCTACGTCGAGAGGTTGGTGAAATTTCTTTTGTGGGCGTGGGGCGGTGGAAAACTTTACGTCGGCGGACCAAAAAAAATCGGTGAAGCCATCCAGAAAATTTATTCGCCGCGCGGCGCGCGGAAGTTTGACTTCGACATGATGACGGCGGCTTACGCGCAGAAATTTCAGGTCGTCGTCACGACGGCGGAAAAAGTTCCGGTGGCGAAGGAATCAAAAATTGCCGCCGGCGGTCATCTCAAAGGTTGTCGCATCGGTTTCGATTTGGGCGCGAGTGATTACAAATTTTCTGCCGTGATTGATGGCGAGGCGGTGTTCACGGACGAAGTGCCGTGGGATCCGAAAACGCAATCGAATCCGGAGTATCATTATCATCACATCGTCAGCGGTCTGCATCGTGCGGCGGCGTATTTGCCGCGTGTGGATGCGATTGGCGGCAGCTCGGCGGGAATTATTGTGGACAATGAAATTCGCGTGGCGTCGCTGCTGCGCGCGATTCCGAAAAAAGATTTTTCGCGGGCGGCGAAAATTTTCAAACGCATTCAGCGCGAATGGAACGTGCCGGTCGTCGTGATGAATGATGGCGATGTCACGGCGTTGGCGGGTGCACTGTCGCTCGGCGCGAAGGGGATGTTGGGCATCGCGATGGGTTCGAGTCAGGCAGCGGGTTTCATGGACAAGCACGGGCGGATTCCCGGCTGGCTGAATGAACTGGCGTTCGTGCCGGTGGATATGAATCCCGCTGCGGCGGAAGATGAGTGGTCGAAAGATCGCGGCACGGGCGTGATGTATTTCTCGCAGCAGGCGGTGAATAAGCTGTTGCCCGCGGCGAACATTTCTTTGCCGGAAAAAATGGGGTTGCCGGAGCGGCTCAAGGAGGTTCAGAATCTGATGATCAAGGGCGACGCGCGCGCGGCGAAAATTTACGAGACTATCGGTGTGTATCTCGGCTATGCGCTGGCGCAATACGCGGAGTTTTACGATTACGAATCGGCGCTGATTCTTGGCCGCGTGACGACGGGCCAAGGCGGCGACATCGTGATTGAGCAGGCGCAGCAAATTTTGAAAAAACATTTTCCCGAAGTTGCGAAGAAAATTGAGATCCGCGTGCCGGATGAAAAATCGCGGCGCGTTGGGCAGGCAGTGGCGGCGGCGAGTTTGCCAGCGTTGAAGAAATAATTTTATGCAGTTTCACAATTCCACGGCGGAAGTTTTTGTGCCGGACGGCAAGCCCATTGCCGCCGCGCTCAAGCGCGTGACGCATCTCGGCATCGGCGCGCATCAGGATGACCTTGAGTTCATGGCCTTCCACGGGATTCTGGAATGTCACGCGATCAATACGAAATGGTTCGGCGGCGTGACTTGCACGAATGGTGCGGGCAGTTCGCGCGCCGGAAAATTCAAAAAGTTTTCCGACGAGCAGATGATGGCGGTGCGTCGTCAGGAACAAAATCAAGCGGCGCGCATCGGCGGCTACGGTGCGATGATGCAACTGGATTTTCCTAGCAGCGCGGTGAAGAGCGCGACGGATCCGGCATTGAAGGACGATTTAATAAAAATTTTTACCGCGACGAAAACGCAGGTAGTTTATACGCACAATCTGGCAGACAAGCATGACACGCACATCGGCGTGGTGGTGGCGGCGATTCAGGCGATGCGTGAATTGCCGAGAGCAAAACGTCCCAAAAAAATTATCGGTTGCGAAGTGTGGCGCGACCTCGACTGGCTGGCGGACGCAAAAAAAGTGGTGATGGATGTGAGTGGTCACGACTCGCTGGCGGCGAAGTTGAACCGCCAGTTCGCGTCGCAGATTGCAGGCGGCAAGCGTTACGACCTCGCCACGTTGGGTCGCCGCGCGGCGAACGCGACTTTTTTTTCATCGCACACGACGGACACGGCGATGCAGTTGATTTTCGGCATGGATTTGACGCCGCTGGTGATGGATGCGACGCTGGACGTGGCCGGTTACGCGTTGAGTTTAATTGACGAGTTTCGTGCCGATGTGAAAAGCAAACTAGGCCAGCGGCTCGGAAAACTTTAACCGGAATTTTATCATGGAGATCATCATTCAACCCACGCCAGCGGCGGCGACGCAGATTGCCGCGCGCCTGATGGTGCGGCTCATTCAGGAGAAACCTGCCGCCGTGCTTGGCCTGGCGACGGGCGGCACGATGGAGCTGTTGTATCGCGAACTCGTGGCGAAAAAACTCGACTGGAGCAAACTCACAACGTTCAACCTCGATGAATACGTCGGCATTTCGCCGATGCACCCGCAGTCTTATCACAGCTTCATGTGGGAAAAACTGTTCAGCCATGCGAACGTCTCCATCAAGAACGTCCACATCCCAGATGGGCTGGCGAAGGACGTGCCGGCGGCGTGCGCGCATTACGAACAGAAAATTTCGGCGGCAGGTGGCATTGATTTGCAACTGCTCGGCATCGGCACGGATGGCCACATCGGTTTCAACGAGCCGACCTCGTCGCTCGCGTCGCGCACGCGGATAAAAACGTTGACGCCGCAGACGCGGAAGGACAACGCCAGATTTTTTGATTCGCAGGAGGAAGTGCCGTATCACGTCATCACGATGGGCATCGGGACGATTTTGGAATCGCGGCATTGCGTGCTGCTGGCGTTCGGAAAAAATAAAGCGCGCGCCATCGCCGAGGCGGTGGAGGGGCCGATCACCGCGATGAACCCGGCGAGCGCGCTGCAATTGCACCGCAAGGTCACGGTGTTTCTGGACGAGGACGCAGCGGCGGAATTGAAGATGCGGGATTATTATCGCTGGGTGTTCGAGCAGAAACCGGACTGGCAGAAGGTGTAGTGGCCCCGGCAGCTTGTCTGTGCCCTACGCAAAGTTGATTAAGGAATTGAAAAAGTTATTTCATTTTTGGTCGTGCCTTGTGCTGCCGTTATGGCTGGCACTTTCACCGACAATTATTTTTGCCGCCGAGGCGCGCTTGGAAATCATCACCCTGTCCAGCCGCGCGTTGAAAAATAATCCGCTGCATGATCCGGCCACGCGCCCCGTGCCCATTTTTATTCCCGCGCAAGCCACGAACGGCGTCCGGCTGCCGGTGGTTTATTATCTGCCGGGCTACGGAAACTCGGCGGATAAATTCATCGCCAACTCCAACGTGTGGCTCAAGTTCACGCAGCAAATCGCGGATGAAATCACGCCGCTGATACTCGTGGTTTGCGATGGCAAAACGCGCTGGGGCGGCAGTCAGTATTTGAATTCTGCCGCGCAGGGGAATTACGAGAATTTTGTGTGTGATGAAATTGTGGGTGCAGTCGAAAACAAATTTCCCGCGCCGCTGACGGGTGTTCGCCGCATCATTAGCGGCCATTCCAGCGGCGGCTTCGGGGCGTTGCGGCTCGGCAGTCACCGGCAAAAACTCTTTGACGCCGTCATTGCGTTAAGTCCCGATTCCGATTTCCCCACCAGCCATTTGCCGCTCGTGCAGGTCGCGTCCATCGCTCATCTGCCGCTGACCGAGGTTAAAAAAATTGCCGCTGGAAAAACGCCCGTGCCGAAAAATGGCGACCTCACTTACGCGCTCGGCCTCTCCGCCGCCTATGCGCCGCGCGGATTTTTTCATCGCGGCGAATTCGAGTGGCTTTACGACGCGCGCGGAAATTTCCGCGAACGCGTCTGGCAACGCTGGCTCGATAATGACCCGTTGACCATCGTGCAAAAAAATCTCTGCGCATTTTCACCGTCGCAAAAAATTTACCTCGAAGGCGCGGCGCAAGATCAGTTCGCGGCGAACATCGGGGCGCGGAAAATTTACGAGGTGCTGCAAACGCGTCCGGCCCGCTGCACCTTTTACGAGCCGCCCGGCCAACATTCCGACCACGTTCGTGAACGTTGGCAGCGTGGGCTGGAGTGGGTTTTTGAAAAACCGCTCACGGACATCAAATGATATGAACCTGAAATTATTTTTTACCATCACCGGCACCGCAGCTTTCGCTTGTGGTTGCAGCACATTTTCGCACATTGGAAAAATGGAGCCGCGCACTGGCGATGAGATTGTGGCTGCCGGAAATTTTTTTCACACCGGCACCCCGGTTGTTTTGTGGCTCGATCCCGGCGGCTACGATGCGTATCGCGTGGAGCGAAGATTTGCGCCGCTGGAAAAATCTGACTGGTCAAATTCTTGCGCGGAAATCAGGACGCTGAAAACGCCAAATCGCTACGGTCTCCGTTCAAAAAATTTGACCGCCAACGAAGTCGAGCGCGTGCGCGGCGGCGGCTGGGATTTGCCGCTGTTGCAAAGTGTCGTGGATCAATTCGTTTTGCATTTCGACGTGGCCGGAACGAGCCGGACGTGTTTTTTGGTGTTGCAGGATGACCGCGATTTGAGCGTGCATTTCATGCTCGATATGGACGGGACGATTTATCAGACGCTCGACTTGAAAGAACGTGCGTGGCACGCGACGACGAGTAATGACCGCTCCATCGGTGTGGAAATCGCCAACATCGGCGCGTATCCGGTGCGGGGAAAAAATCCGTTCGCGCCGTGGTATCCGACCAATGCGGACGGCAAAGTTTTTATCAGCGTGCCGAAGCGTTTTGGCGATCCGCATTTTCGCGTGAAAAATTTTATCGGCCAACCCGTGCACAACGAGCCGTTGCGCGGCAATATTCAAGGCGAAGAGTTGGTGCAATACGATTACACGCCGGAGCAATACGCTGCGCTGACAAAATTGACCGCCGCGCTCTGCCGCATTTTTCCCAAACTGAAATGCCAATACCCGGTGGACGCGAATGGAAAATTGATTCCGCATAAACTACCGGATGAAGATTTGAAAAATTATCAGGGCGTGCTCGGCCACTATCACGTCCAGAAAAACAAGACCGATCCCGGCCCGGCGCTGGACTGGGAGCGGGTCATCGGTGGCGCGCAAAAAATTCTGGCCGGGCAAAAGCCCGCTCCCGCGTTGCGGTCGCCGCACGCCACCGTTGCGCGCTGAAGCCGCAGTTCGCGCGTGCAGTTTGGGGCGGACGAATTTAGTATCTCGCCATGACCGAGCCGGAGCCGTTGGAATTTGTCGGCACGAATGAAGTGCGTTTTCAAAACCGCACACTGCTCTATTTTTCCGGCTGTGACTATTTTCGCCTCGCGCGCGATCCGCGGCTTGCGGCGGCCGCCAAAAAATCGCTCGCGGCATTCGGACTCAACGTCGCCGCCTCACGCATCACCACCGGCAACCACCAGATTTATGCGCGGCTGGAAAAGGAGCTCGCCACTTTTTTTGACGCGGAATCGGCGCTTATTTTTCCGAACGGTTATCTCGCGCCGCTCGCCGCCGCGTCTGCGCTGGCGGGAGAATTTTCCCACGCGCTGATTGACGAATCCGCGCACGCCGCATTGTTTGACGCCGCGCGAATGTTGGCTTGCCCGGTGAAAAAATTTCGTCATCGCGATGCGGCTGACCTCAAAAAAACCCTTTCAAAATGCGGGGGAAATGTCCGTCCGCTGCTGCTCACTGACGGCGTGTTTTCGCAGGATGGCGCAGTCGCACCCTTGCGCGACTATCTGAAAATTTTGCCGCGCGCTGTAAAAATTTTGGTGGACGATGCCTATGGCGCGGGGATTTTGGGGGCGACGGGCAAAGGCACTTTGGAGTTTGAAAACGTCAGCCGCCGGCGGGTCATCCAGTGCGCGACGTTGAGCAAAGCCTTCGGGAGTTACGGCGGCGTGGTGCTGTCGTCGTGGGCGCTGCGAAAAAAAATCATCGCGCGCAGCCGCGCGTTTGCGGGCACGACGCCGTTGCCGCCGCCACTCGCAGGCGCGGCACTGGCGGCGGTGAAAATTCTGGCCGCCGAACCGGCGCGCAGAAAACGACTTTTTCAAAACGTGGCTTTTGTGCGGCAACAGTTGCGCGCGGCGGGTTGGGACATTGCCGAAACGCCGGGAGCCATTGTGCGCCTGCCGGTCTTGCCAGCAGCGCGGGAACGGGAATTAAAGAAACGCCTGCTGGCCGCTGGAATTTATCCGCCGTATTTGCGCTACGGAAACATGGCGCACGGCACTTTTCGCTTCATCATTTCGAGTGAACACACTTCAACGCATTTGGAAAAATTGTGCGCGGTGGTGGTGGGGTTCAAAAAAGATTTTCCAAAATTATGAAATCCTTACTCAAACCAGAACGGCTGAATTTTGGCGACACCATCGGCATCATCGCGCCTGCGAGCGCGCCGCCAGATCCGAAGGCGATTGACCGGGCGGTGATTGCGCTTGAAGGCTACGGCTTCAAGGTGCGGCTCGCCAAAAATGTCCGGGCGCGGCTCGGCTTCATCGCCGGCACGGATCGCGCGCGCGCCGAGGATGTGATGGCGATGTTCGCGGATAAAAAGGTGAAGGCGATTCACTGTCTGCGCGGCGGCTACGGCGTGACGCGGATGTTGGAGCGGCTGGATTTTTCCGTCATCGCGCGGAATCCTAAAATTTTTTCCGGTTACAGCGACATCACCGGGCTGCATCTGGCGATTCAAAAATTTTCCAAGTTCGTTTCCTTTCACGCGCCAATGGTGAACGGTGCGCTGGCGGCGCCGGACGTGCCGGAGTTCACGAAAAAATCTTTTTTTCGAGCAGTGATGGAGGCGAAGCCGCCGGGTAGCATCAGCGCGGGTTGTCCGGAAAATAAAATTGAAATTTTGCGGCGCGGCATGGCGGAGGGTGAATTGATCGGCGGTAATTTGTCGTTGCTGTGTGCGCTGCTCGGGACGCCGTTCGCCCCGTCGTTCAAGGGGAAAATCCTGTTCTTCGAGGATGTGAGTGAGCGGCCGTATCGCTTGGATCGGATGCTGACGCAGTTGTTGAACGCGGGAGTTTTCTCACAAGTCATCGGCGTGGCGGTGGGGGTGAATCACGATCGCGACGATAAGAAAAAAAATCCATCGGTGGAATATGAGCAGTCGGCGGCGGATGTGATTCGGGAGCGGCTTGCGACGTTGCGCGTGCCAATCGTGACGGGTCTGCCGTTCGGCCATGTGGATTTGAATGCGACGCTGCCGTGCGGGGCGCGGGCGGTGCTGGATGGAAAGAAGGGCGACTTGATCATCACCGAGGCGGCGGTGCGGTGATGTTTTAGGAAAGCACCAACAAATCATTCGTCTTTTTTCCAAAGCGGAGCGACGAACGCATTGAAATCTAAATACGGAAGTAATGATGAATTTTTGGTGTAGCCGTCGTCATCGCTGGCGATCAATACATTTTCCCCTGCAATTAGATAATGACTGACTTCCTGTGAAGTGATTTTGAAAACCGACATTAAGTGAGCTTCCTCCTTCATTTTTCTCGTGAGTGGCAACGGCAGTTCCTCAAGCGAAGTTCTTTCAATCCGCAAACCCTCCAGCCAGACCGGCAAATTCATCCATCGGACATCGCTAAACAAGAGATCAACGCGTTTTGGATCCAAGTTGGTCTTGTGGCTCCGCAGCAACAGAAGTCAGTGACTTGCCCAATACAATTGTAAGGCAAATCTGCGGTCGAATTCAATTGGCAGCGCGGCGAGGTTTGACACGAGATTGAGCTAGTTTTATCCGAATTAATTTTTTGAGCAATCTTCATTCTGGTGGTCAGCGAAGGCTCAAATAAATTCGAGGCTTACGGGCCGACGCGGGCGCGGAAAAATTTCTGCGGCGCGTTGGTGATAGAATCGGCGGTGAAATTAAATTGGCCGTTTGCGCTCACCAGATTTGTGAGTGCGCTCCAGCTCGTGAGGTTCGTGGAAGTTTCAATGGTGTAAGTCCAATACGCATCGCCGGTGAAACTGATTTGCACCGCACCGTTGTTGGCGTTTATGGCGGTGAACTGCGCGGCGACGGGCGCGATGAGTGATAGCGCGGCGTTCGTGCTGGTGACGGTGGCCATGAAGTTGCTCGCGGTGACTGAATAATTTCCCGTGTTCGTCGCCGCGACGAAGGTGAGTGAGTAGCTGGAATTCGTTGCGCCGAAAATATTCGTGCCGTTGAAACGCCATTGATAATTCGCGGACGGCAATCCAGTTGCGGCGGCGGTGAAAATCACATTCGTTCCCAGCTTCACCGTTTGCGCGAATGGTTGCAGCGTGAATAGCGGCGCGATGGCGGGCGACTCGACGCGCACGTTGTCCACGAGGCCGAAGTTCATGTCGTTGTTCGCCGAGAGCGAGGAGAAAGGATCCCAGAAACCGACAAAAACATTACTCGCGGTGAAGGTGGCGTTGGAAATGGTGGCGAAGCGCGCACCGTCCACAATCCAATCCACCGTGCTACCGCGCTTCGAGACGATGACATCATGCCACGCGAGGCCGAATGTGCCGGCGTTCAGGTTGCCGGTCTGGTTGGCGGGATAATTTGCCTGCTGCGATGCGGGCGCGGCCTGGCCGGTGGGAAATGTGGTGAGGTAATAATTATTTCCGTTGCCGCGCGCGGTCGTGTCCGTGCCGGCAAAATAATCTCCGGTGGCGACGCCTTGAACCGTTGTGCCGATGTAGGCGTTGTAGTCAGCGGTCGTGGTGGCGGTGTCGCCCGAACCGCCGTCGCCGTTCACGGAAAAATAAAAACCGTCGGCGGTGGAATTCCGCCCGATCCATTCAGTGCGTGTGCCGGACGTGCCGATGCCGGCGGTGAGCAGTTCCGTGGAGCCGGAACCGCCGCCGGGGAATGTCCCGTTGACGTTGATCCACGCGTCGAAACGCAGCCGGTAGTCGCCGCTGAAACTTTGGCCGGACGGCGAGAGCGAAAGCGCGTTGGTGACGCCGAGTGAGAGGTTCGCCTGCATTTGCAGGCCCAGCGTCGTGCCGTTGGTGGTGCTGGGCGCGGACGGAATTCCGAGTCCGGCATAATTGAAATTGAAAGTAGCGGCGTTGTCGCCGGAGCTGGTGTTGTAAGTCCAGTTCGCAGCCGTGTTCGCGTCAAAATTGTCCGCGAACATCGTCACCTGCGGCGGATAGACGAGCAGCGAGACGGGCGGGCTCGTGACGCTGCCGGAAGAATTCGTCACGGTGACGGTGTAGAAACCGGAATTCGTCGCCTGCGTGTTCGTGAAGTTCAGCGTGGCGTTGGTGGCGTTCGGCAACGCGCTGTTGTTTTGCAGCCACTGGTATTTCAGCGTCCCGCCGCCGGAGACGTTGACCGTGAAGCTGAAGTTTGTTCCCGTGTCCACCGCGCGGTGCTGCGTTGGTTGCGAGGTGAAACTCGGCGGCGCGACCCCGCCGATGACGAGCGTGTTCGTGAGTTGCGCGAGCGTGCCGTTGAAAACGTCCACGTCGCCGCCGGTCCAGAGGTTCACGGAAGTATTTGTGTCGTTGTATTGCCAGACGTTCCACGATGACCACGGATACGTTCCGCTCGGCGCCCCGGTCAATGGATTTTGGCCGTTGTAACTGGCGATCCACGACGGCCAGACGGTGACGGTGGTGTTGAGGCCGGGATACGTCGCGCCCGGCGTGGAGATCCAGGTGCCGGTGTAGATTATGGGCTTGAGGGTGATGCCCTGCGCCTTCGCGAGGTTGGAAACGGTGGTGCACCACTGGTTGGCCCATTGCGACATCTGCGTGGTGGTGAACCCGGCGGCAACGGTGGCGTTCGGGTCTTCCCAGTCGAGCATCGGCACGAGATAGGAACCGCCGGGCTTGATGTAACTGCTCGCGACGCTCCAGAAAAAATTCGCCTCGCTGTCCGCGCTGTTCGCGCCGGTGATGTTCGGGTGGGTGCTGGGCCGCGCGAAATGATACGCGCCGACATAGACGCCGGCGTTCTTCGCGCCGGTTTGTTGCGAGGTGAAATAAGGATTCTGGTAAGTCAGCCCCTCGGTCGCCTTGCTCCAGCAGAATCTTGTTCCAGCATTCGTCACTTGGTTCCAGTTCACGCTGGGTTGGTAGCCGGAAACATCGCAACCGAGCGGGCGCTGGGCGAAAAGATTCGTGGCGGCAAACGCGGCGACGCTAAAAATAAAAATTCGCCGGAAGTGTTTCGCGGAGAAAACATCCAACCACCAACATCCAACCACCAACATCGAATGGATTCGGGCGCGAGCTTTCACTGGATGTTCGATGTTCAATGTTGGTTGTTGGATGTTGCCGGCCAGAACATATCACATCGCCAACCCATGCGCCTCGGCCACGGCTTTGTAAGTCACCTTGCCATCGCGCACATTGATGCCGCCGATGAGCGCGGGATTTTTAGCGCACGCCTCGTCCACGCCGTAGTCCGCGAGCATTTCGAGATAGCGATACGTCACATTCGTCAACGCCTGCGTGGCTGTGCGCGCGTAGGCTCCCGGCATATTCGCCACGCAATAGTGCGTCACGCCTTCCTCAACATAGACCGGGTTGTCGTGCGTCGTGGGGCGCGAGGTCTCCGCGCAACCGCCTTGGTCAATCGCGATGTCCACCAGCACGCTGCCCGGACGCATCCGGCGCAACATTTCGCGGGAAATTAATTTCGGAGCCTTCGCGCCGGGAACTAAAACTGCGCCGATGAGCAAGTCCACGCTCGGCAAAATTTCCGCCAGATGCGACTCGCTGGAAAACAACGTGTGCGCCGTGTGCAGCGTGATGTCGAGAAAACGCATCCGCTCCAAGTCCACTTCGAGAATCGTCACGTCCGCGCCGAGGCCCTGCGCCATGCGCGCCGCGTTCACACCCGCCGCGCCACCGCCAAGCACAACAACTTTTCCCGGCAACACGCCCGGCACGCCGCCAAGCAACGTGCCACTGCCGCCAAAATGTTTCGCCAAAAAATATCCGCCGACCAGCACGCTCATGCGCCCGGCAATTTCGCTCATCGGTTCCAGCAACGGCAACCGGCGGTTCACTTCAATCGTCTCGTAAGCGATGCACGTCGCGCCGGATTTCATCAGCGCCTCTGTCAATGGTTTGCTCGCCGCGAGATGCAAGTAGGTGAAAATAATTTGTCCGCGCTTGAGCAACGGATACTCGGCGGGCAAAGGCTCCTTCACTTTGATGATCAAGTCCGCCGCCGCAAAAACTTCTTCATGTGTCGCCACCATTTTCGCGCCCGCCGATTCATATTCCGCATCGGGATAGCCCGCACCCACGCCCGCGCCCCGCTCGACGATGACCGTGTGGCCGCGTTTGATCAGCTGATACGCACCGCTCGGCAGCAACGCGACGCGATACTCCTGCACTTTGATTTCCTTGGGGACGCCAATGATCATAAAAACAGTTTCCGTTTTTTACGGGATGAATTTTTTGCACGTTTCCTTTTTGTCGTGCCGTGGGCGTCACGCTAACACAGTCGTGGGGAGTGTCAATCGTCAGCAGCACCAGCTTCCTGCCGTCGCCAAGAACCAAGTCAAAAGCTTGCGCCGCTTACTTGTGAATTCGCGGCCACCCGTAAACCCAGCCCGCCCACAGCGCCGCCGCTGCGAGCAATGCGAGGATGAAAGCGAACAGCACTTTCCGGCGTGCGACCTTCCGATCTGGCTGCGCCCAATACCACGCGATCCACACGCTGAGTTCGTAGAGAAGTTGCAGCGGGATGAACATGAGAATTTGCGTGAGAATTTCCGGCGTGGTCAACACCGCGCCCAGCACCATGTTGATGACGATCATGTAGCGTCGCGCCTTGGCGAGCATGGTGTAATTCAGGACGCCGATTTTTACGAGCGTCAAAATCAGCACGGGCATCTCAAAACCCAGTCCCATGCCGAGCATGAATTTACAGACGAAGCTGATGTATTCTTCCGCGCGCCATTGCGACGCGCCGAGACCGAGCCAGTTGGAATACATCTGCGACGCTGTCAACGCCACTGGCATCAGCGCAAAATAACAAAATAATACGCCCGCAAAAAAAAGTCCGAGACCGATGATCAATCCGCGCAGAATATATTTTTGCTCGTGCATTTTGAGCGCGGGAAAAACAAACGAGGCGATGAAATAAAGCAGGAACGGCGCGGCTAAAACCAGCCCCGCGTAAAACGCGAGTTGAATGGCCACGATGAAACCGCCCGCCGGCCCAAGGTTCACCAGCTCGATTTGCATCGGTTGCTCCGCGCCGGCATTTCTCCCGCCAGTTTCAACGTGCCAGCCAAGAACTTGGTTGGTGCCGATCATGATCGGTTCTACCGTGACGGCGACGAAGCGGTTCGTGCCGAGGTTCAAAGATTTTTTCTGATCGGGTGTGAGTGAAAAATGTCCCAGTTGATTCGTGCCGAAATTGACGTTGACGACTTGGTTGGTGCCAGGATAACTCACCGTCGCGCGCGACAGCGGCCACTTGAGAATGGCCATGACATAATTCGCTCCGACCAGACAGATGAGCATCGCCAGACCGAGCGCGACGCTGATTTTGACCAGCACCCAGCGAAAATCTTCGAGATGTTCGAGAAAAGATTTTACCGGGCCGCCCTCATCCGGCGGCTCTGAAGAAAGATCGGCCATGAAAAACGGCGGCTAAAAACGACTGTCAAAGGACTTTCGTTTCTGGCGGCGACGATTGAGCCGTGGTATTGGCGGGCGGAGTTTTTTGTGGCGGCGTGGTGCTGGCCGTGTCGGCGTTTGAGATTTCGTCCGTCACTTCCTTCGTGGCCTTCTTGAATTCTTTGATGCCGCTGCCGAGGCCTTTCGCCAGTTCGGGAATTTTTTTTGCGCCGAACATAATCAGGACAATGATCAGGATCAAAATGATCTGACCGCCACCGGGAGCCCAGGCAAAAATGGTATTCATAGAATTATCGAACTTGCCACGAGCCTACGCCTGCAATGGTGTTTAGTAAAGCGGCAAAAAATTTCCGTGGCTCAATTTTAGAGATGGTGGGCGAGCGTCCTCGCGAGCCGCGAGAACTATTTGGCTCACGTCGGC
>JANYCI010000149.1 GCA_025360325.1 Limisphaerales bacterium
ATTTTTATTTTTCTCGCGGTGCTGTGGCTGCCCATCGTGGATAATTTGACCGGCATTGATGTCACGCGCCCGCCGGGAGAAAATCGTCTCCCTGCGCGCTGGCCGCAACTCGCGCCCGTAAATTTTTCCGGCGGGCAACAATTCATCGCCGGGACGGAAGCGTATTACAACGACCATTTCGGATTTCGCAAACGGCTCATCCGCTGGGGGCAGCAATGGCGACAACGTTTGTATCGCGACGAAAGCGGATTCAAGGTCGTGACGGGGCAACACGGCTGGCTGTTCACGGGCGAGTTGCAGATGATTGAGCATTATCTGGGCGTGGCCAAATTTTCGACCGCGCAGTTGCAATCGTGGCAAAAGCTTTTGGAGAAACGCCGCGACTGGCTCGCGGCGCGCGGTATGAAATTTCTGTTCATCATTGCGCCGGACAAGCACACGATTTATCCCGAGGAACTTCCTGAATGGCTGCGAGCCGCCGCGCCCGCGCAGCGTGAAACCAAGCTCGATCAGTTTTTTCAATTCATGCGGGAACATTCCACCGTGGAAATTTTGGATCTGCGTCCGGTGCTGCTGGCGGCGAAAACCAACGGCCCGCTGTATCTGCAAAACGACACGCACTGGAATTATCTTGGCGGATTTGTCGCCGGGCAGGAAGTCATCAAGACGCTGCAAAAACAATTTCCGGATCTGCCGCCGCTGCGGAGTGAGGATTTTCTTTGGACCCGGACGAACTCGACGGGCGGCGATCTCGCGCGGCAGGTCGGGCGGGAAATGACGGAACCGAATTTTTATTTCTTCCAGACCGTCGGCAAACTCATCGCCCCGGACGTGCAAATTTCCAGCAATATTTTTTCCACCTGGGGGCCGCACAATGTGGGCGTCATTTCGGAAAGCCCCGCGCCGCTCACGGTCAGCGCCGTCTTTTTCCATGATTCATTTGGCGGCTCGTGGCATTTGTTGTTCGGCTACAGCTTCAAGCGGCTCGTGTTCATCAATGAAAAGCGCGAGTTCAATACCAAGCTAATTGAGGAGAACCATCCACAGGTCGTCGCGGTGGAAATGCTGGAACGGTTTTTCAACACGCTCGTGCCGGAAGAATTGATGGCGAAAGACGCGTTGCCGTGACGGCGTCAATGTTTTCAGCGATACCAGTGGGATAATGCACTTGGCAAACGAGACTGAATTCATCCGCAGATTAACGCAGATTACTTTTCTGCTTCGGCGAAAATACACCGCCATTGTTTGTGAGCTACATAGTCCCAGATACCAGCGCCGCCGGATTGATTCCTTTGCGATTTTTTGGCGTATGAATTATTCTTTCAACCTAATTAGGATTTTATGAACCACTCTCGACATCATTTGTCTGTCGCTTCCGCACTAGTAAAATTCCCCCTTAATTTATTTGGTCAGCTTCGGAAGCGAATCAAATGGTTGTGCCTGATGACCGCGATTATTTTTTTGGCCGCTTCAGCCGAGGCTGGCACTTGGACTCCGCTGGCCAGTGCCGCGCCGACGGGCGTTGACACCATGCTCCTCTTGTCGGACGGCACGGTGATGGCGGCGGATGGCGGTAACGCTTGGTATCGTCTGACGCCCAACAGCGCGGGCAGTTACGTCAACGGCACTTGGACCGCGCTGGCCACGATGAATTTTACCCGTCTCTATTATTCCTCGGTCGTCCTGACGAATGGCAAGGTGCTTGTGGCGGGCGCGGAATACGGCACCGGCACCAACTCGGCGGAAATTTACGACCCGGTGGCAAACACTTGGACGACGACTCCGCCGCCGCCGAGCGGACAGAAATTATTTTACGATTCGCCCGCTAAAATTTTACCCAGCGGCAACGTGTTGGTTGCGCCCGTCACTCCGGCCACGTTTGGCGGCACCGTCATTTACAATACGGCGCTGAACACTTGGTCGGCTGGGCCGCAACTTTTTCGCGGCAGCTATCAGGACGAGGCGAGCTGGGTGAAGCTGCCGGATGACAGCATCCTGACGATTGATCCGTTCGGCGTGAATTCCGAGCGCTACATTCCGTCGCTCAACCAATGGGTCAACGACGCCAATGTGCCCGTGTCGCTATACGATTCTTTCGGCAGCGAATTGGGCGCGGCTTTTTTACTGGCGGATGGCCGCGCGTTTTATCTGGGAGCGACGGGCAACACTGCTTTTTATACGCCCTCCGGCAGCAACAGTCCGGGAACGTGGCAGACCGGCCCAGTCATTCCAAACTCGCAGGCCACGCCGGATGCGCCGGCGGCGATGATGGTGAACGGAAAAATTTTGTGCGCCGTTTCACCCTTGCCCACCTCGGCCAACCATTTTCCATCGCCGACGAGTTTTTATGAATTCGATTCCGCCGCCAATTCATTCGCGCAAGTCAGTGGCCCGACCGGCTCTACCATTTCTTCGGCCCCGTATGTCATGCGGATGCTGGATTTGCCGGATGGCAGCGTGCTCTTCTCCAGTTCAGCTTCGCAGCTTTATGTTTATCAGTCCGGCGGCTCGCCGCTCGTGGCCGGGCAGCCGACTATCAACAGCATTTCCGCCAATCTGGATGGCTCGTATCACTTGACCGGCACACGGCTCAACGGCATCTCCGAGGGCGCGGCGTATGGCGACGACGCGCAGATGGACAGCAACTATCCGCTCGTGCGACTGACGAACCTCACGAGCGGTCTGGTTTATTATGCCCGCACCTTTGGCTGGAACAGCACCAGCGTGATGACTAGTAACCGGATAGTTACTACTGAATTTTCCCTGCCCGCCGGGCTGCCGATTGGGAATTATAACTTGGTTGCCGTCGCCAACGGCAATGCCTCCGCGCCCGTGGCGTTCACCACCTCGCCCGCGCCGCTCGCTGTATTTGTGCCGGCGAGCGTGGCGGAAAATGCGGGCACGCTCACCAATGTCGGAACTCTTTTTCTCGCCAGCGCGCTGCCGACGAATCTCGTGGTGACGTTCGCTGCCAGCGCCCCAACGCGGCTTACCGCGCCGCCCTCGGTGACCATTCTCGCCGGGCAAACCAGCACCAATTTTAATCTCGTGCCGGTGGATAATTTTATCGCCGACGGCAACCAAGCCGTGATCCTCACCGTCAGTGCGCCGGGATTCACCAATGTCACCGCCACGGTTACGGTGTTGGACGATGACTTGCCGCCAGCTATCACGGCTCAGCCAGCGAACCAAACCGTTGCCGTCGGCGGCACCGCCAATTTTTCCGTGACGGCCACCGGCAAAACGTCGTTGACGTATTTTTGGAAACGGAATGGCGCGGGTATTTCCGGGGCGACGAACGCACTTTACAGCACCAACAATGTGCAACTCGCCGACACCGGCACGCAATTCAGTTGCGTCATCAGCAACGCTTTCGGCAGCACCAACACCATCGCGGCCTTGCTGACCGTGCAGTTGCCCTCGCTCGTATCCAACGGCGGATTTGAGACCGGCAATTTTTCTGGCTGGACGCAATCCGGCAATACCGAGTTCACGTCGGTGACTAGTTTATCCGCGTTTGTCCACGCTGGTAACTTTGGTATGCAGGCCGGGCCGTTCGGCACGTTCGGCTATCTGGGGCAAACGCTGAACACGGTTCCCGGACAAAATTATCTGCTGTCGTTTTGGTTGAAAAACCCGACCGCGACCACACCAAATCAATTTGTCGCCAATTGGAACGGTGGCCCGGTTTTCGGCGCGACCAACTTTAGCGCGGCGACGTGGACCAATTTTCGGTTCCTCGTCACCGCCGCTGGCAGCAGCACGCTCCTGCAATTTGGGTTCACTCACGACCCGGATTATTTTGCCATGGATGACGCGAGCGTGACGGCCGTTCCGCCCGCCATTTTCCAATCGGCGAATGTCACGGGTGGCACCATCAATTTTGCCTGGAGCGCGCTGGCTGGCCTGACTTATCAACTCCAATACAAAACCAATCTCACGCAGATAAACTGGGTCAACCTCGGCGGCCCCGTCACGGCGGCAGGCGCCACGGCCACGACCACCGACGCGCTCGGCAGCAACCCGCAAAAGTTTTACCGGCTGCTCGTCCAGCCGTGAGATTTTTTTATTCGGAATTTTTCTTTGTGAATATCACTGGCTTGCTTCACGTCACCTTGCGCGGGTAAAATTCTTTTCTGATGTCGCACGCTGATTTTGTCCATTTGCATTTGCACACCGAGTATTCGTTGCTCGATGGCGCGTGCCGTTTGGATACGTTGATGGAGCGGGCGCATGAATTAAAATTTCCCGCACTCGCCATCACCGACCACGGCGCGATGCACGGCGTCATCGAATTTTATCAGGCCGCCCGCGCGAAGGGCATCAAGCCCATCATCGGCTGCGAGGTTTACGTCGCGCCCGGTTCGCGGCTGGAAAAGAAAAAAGTCGAGGGCGATAAGTATCATCACCTCGGCCTGCTGGCGAAGGATGAAGTCGGCTACAAAAATTTAATCAAACTCACGACCGAGGCGCATCTGGATGGCTACTATTACAAGCCGCGCATTGATAAAGAAATCTTGGCGAAATACAGCACGGGTTTGATCGCGATGTCCGGCTGTCTCGCGAGCGAGATTCCTGATTTGATCATGAAAGATCAAATCACCAAGGCGCGCGACGCCGTGGATTGGTTCAAGCAAACGCTCGGCGCAGAAAATTTTTTTCTCGAACTGCAAAACCACGGCATCCCCGAACAAGCCAAGGTGAACAAACAGTTGCTCATCTTCGCGAAGGAATTCGGACTAAAAACCGTGGCGACGAACGACGTGCATTACGTCGAGAAAGGTCACTCGCACGCGCACGACTGTCTGGTGTGCATCGGCACGCAGGATTTGTTGAGCAATCCCAAACGCATGAGCGCGGGCTATGTGCCGGAGCAATTCTTTCTGCGCAGCGCGGAGGAAATGAAAGCGCGTTTCGCCGAAGTGCCCGAGGCGGTGCTGAACACACGCGAGGTGGCGGAGAAGTGCAATTTAGAAATCCCCTTTCCCAAAGCGGGTGACACGCGGTTTTATCCGGTGTTTAATCCGCCGGAACATTTCACCCGCGACGGCTACCTGCGACACCTGCTGGCGGAAGGATTGTTCCGCCGCTACACCATTCACGCGAAGGCGGTGGGGAAAGAATTTGTTGTCAGCAGCATTGATGAACCGACGCGGCTGCCGACATTTAATCCGAGTCAGCCAAATCAGGATGAAGCCATTCAAGTCGTCATTGATCGTCTGCAGACCGAACTCAAGATCATCGAGCTGCAGGGCTACATCTCGTATTTCCTCATCGTCGCGGACTTCGTGCAATACGGTCGCAGCAAGGGAATTTCCTGCGTGGCGCGCGGAAGCGCCGCCGGTTCTGTCGTCACTTACTTGCTCGAAATAGCGAACGTGGATCCCATTCGTTACGCGCTGCTCTTCGAGCGCTTCTTGAATCCCGAACGCGTCAGTCCGCCGGATATTGACATTGATTTCGCCGATGACCGCCGCGCGGACGTCATTGAATATGTCCGCGAAAAATATGGGCGCGATGCTGTCGCGCAAATCATCACCTTCGGCACGATGGGCGCGAAATCTGTGGTGCGCGATGTCGGTCGCGTGATGGGTTTGCCGTATGGCGACGGCGACCGCTTGGCGAAATTAATTCCCGCCGAGTTGAAAATGTCGCTCGCGAAAGCGCTCAAGCAGGTGCCGGAACTCAAGGAGGCTTACGAGAACGAAGACGTGACGCGCGAGCTGATGGACACCGCGTTCATTCTCGAAGACCTCACGCGCAACGCCAGTGTTCATGCGGCGGGCGTCGTGATCGGGCCGGAGCCGCTCGTGAATTTGTTGCCGCTGAAATTGGACGACAGCGGCACGCTCGTCACGCAATACGCGATGAATCCCGTCGGCGAACTCGGTCTGCTGAAGATGGATTTTCTCGGACTGAAAACGCTCACGGTCATCCGCAACACTTGCGAGATGGTCAAGCGCACGCAGGGCATTGACGTGCCGATTGACAGCCTGCCGCTCGACGACAAAAAAACTTACGACTTGCTCAACCGCGCGGAAACGCTCGGCGTGTTCCAGTTGGAATCCGGCGGCATGCGTGACTTGTGCAAAAAATTTCAGATCAGTTCCATCGAACATATCACCGCGCTCGTGGCGTTGTATCGTCCCGGCCCGATGGATCTCATTCCTGATTTCATCAAGCGGCGCCACGGTGACATCAAAGTCGAATACGAGCATCCGCTGCTCGAACAGATTTCCCATGAGACCTACGGCATCTTGATCTATCAGGAGCAAGTCATGCAGGCGACGCAGTTGCTCGCGGGCTACACGCTCGGCGGCGCAGATTTGCTGCGGCGCGCGATGGGCAAAAAAAAGGTCGAGGAAATGCAGCAGCAGCGCGAGACATTCGTCAAAGGCTGCCAC
>JANYCI010000156.1 GCA_025360325.1 Limisphaerales bacterium
AACTGCATCGAAGTCACTTTTCGCACGGCGGGCGCGGCGGAAAGCATCGCGCGCATCCGCAAGGCGCTGCCCAACGCGGTGGTCGGCGCAGGCACATTGCTTACGCCGGACAACGTGAAGGCGGCGGTGGATGCGGGCGCACAATTCGGCGTGTCGCCGGGCTTGAGCGAGGCGGTGTCGCGCGCGGCGCAGGAAAAAAAATTCCCGCTGTTTCCCGGCGTCATCACGCCATCGGAAATCATGCGCGCGCTGGAACTTGGCTGGAAGCACTTGAAATTTTTCCCAGCGGAAACGTTCGGCGGCGTGAACGCGCTGAAAGCGTTGGCTGGGCCATTCGGTCACACGGGCGTGAAATTTATTCCCACCGGCGGCATCACGGCGGCGACGCTGCCGAATTATCTCGCCGTGCCGCAAGTCGCAGCCATCGGTGGTTCGTGGATGGCGGAAAAGAAATTGATCGCGGAAAAAAACTGGAAACAAATCACCGCGCTCACGGCAGAGGCGATGAAGGTGATTGCAGCAGCGCAAACGAAATGATTTTTACCCACTAATCTTAGCGCATCGGTGCTAATTTTTTATCAGCGAAGATTAGCGCGGATTAGCGGTTAGTTTTTTATGAACGCAGTGACCGCCAACTTACGCCATTGGCTCAACACCGGTCTCGGCCTGTTTTATCCCAACGTCTGCCAGTTCTGCGCAACGGGTCAGGCGACGCAGCGCGAAGGTTACGTTTGCACCGAGTGCTGGACACAAGTGCGCTTCATTCGTCCGCCGTTCTGCGAACGTTGCGGACTTCCCTTCCAAGGTGATCTCACCACGAAATTTGAATGCACGAACTGCCGCGAGTTGGAACTGCATTTCACTTCCGCGCGTTCCGCCGTGGTCGCTAAGACCGTCGTGCTCGAAGCCATTCACCGTTTCAAATACTCGCGCGCGTTGTGGTTTGAAAATTTTCTCGCCGACCTGCTCATCCGCGAAGCCGCGCCAGTTTTGCGCGGTCAAAATTGGGATGCGCTGGTGCCGGTGCCGTTGCATCCGAAAAAATTCCGCGAGCGCGAATTTAATCAGGCGGAAATTTTGGCGCGACGGCTCGGGGCGGTGACAAACATTTCGGTGAATACAAAAATCCTCCAACGCATCGTGCCGACAGTCACCCAAACTTTTCTCACCCGCGAAAAACGGGCCATGAATATGACCAACGCCTTTGCCGCCACGTCCGGCACCCATCTCGCTGGGAAAAAACTGGTGGTCGTGGACGATGTGTTCACGACGGGAGCGACGACGAGCGCGTGTGCGAAGGCGTTGCGCGCAGCGGGCGCGGCGGAGGTTTGCGTCTGGACGGTTGCACGCGGCTTGTGAGTTGGTTATTCTGGCAACGAATGGATACCACGCAGTTTCTAAAGAAAACGATTGATGGCGTCACGCAGATCGAGCCGGCGCTCACGCCGCCATCCATCGCGACTGCCCAGACGGGCTTTGTGAAGAAACCCAAGCTGGGGGCGGGCAGTTCTAAAACCCGAAAACGCGAAATCCCGGAAGGCCTCTGGACGAAATGCCCGTCGTGCGAATCCATGATTTTCGACAAGGAGCTGGATGAAAATTTGAAGGTCTGCCCGAAGTGCCAGCATCATTTTCCCATCGGCTCGCGCGAACGCGTTCACTCGCTCGTGGAGACTTGCACGTTTGAAGAAATGGACGCGCAGATGACCAGCGTGGACATTCTGAAATTCGCCGCTTACAAATCCAAACTCGACCGCGACCGCAAGGCGACGACGCTGAAGGATGCGGTGATCACCGGCGTCGGCAAAATTGGCGCGCATCGCGTCGCGCTGGGCGTGATGGATTTTTCCTTTATGGGCGGTTCGATGGGTTCGGTCGTGGGTGAAAAATTGACGCGCCTCATTGAACGCGGCACCGAGGGCAACTGGCCGGTCATCATCATTTCCACCAGCGGTGGTGCGCGGATGCAGGAGGGCTGCATCAGCCTGATGCAGATGGCGAAAACTTCCGGCGCGCTCGCGTATCACGCGCAACGGCGTCTGCCGTATGTCAGCGTTTTGACGAACAACAGCTACGGCGGGGTGATGGCGAGCTATGCCGCGCTGGGCGATTTGATTTTGGCGGAGCCGGAGGCGATGATCGGTTTTGCCGGGCCGCGCGTCATCAAGGACACGACGCACGCGGAACTGCCGCCGGGATTTCAAACGTCAGAATTTCTGCTCGAACACGGCCTGATTGATTCCATCGTGCCGCGCAAAGATTTGAAGGAACGCCTCGTGAAGTATCTGGATTTTTTTGCGGCGGGCAGTCGTTATCGGGCGGCGTAAAATTCAATTCGCCTTGCCACCATTGGGTTTTGTCACGGGACGCGCCACGCTTTTCAAACGCTCACGCACCATGTCGGCGCGAATCAAATCGCGTTCCTCCGCCGTCAATTTGTCCGAAACCTGCCGTTGCAAGTGCGCGGGCTGCGTCACCAAAAACAATTCATCCACCAACGTGCGTTGCGTGTTGGGGAACAAACCCATGTCCACACCGAGGCGCAACAACGAGAGCAGGTTCATCGTCTCCTTCGAGGAAATGCTGTGGGCGTTCGCCAAAATTCCATAGGCGCGGCCAATGTGATTCAGCACAATCTTCGCTTTTTTTTCCAGCAACCGTTCGCGCGCGTTCTGCTCGTGCTCGATGATCTGCGCGAGAACTTTTTCCAACCGCTCGACGATAACCGTTTCGCTTTCCCCGAGCGTCATCTGGTTGGAGACTTGAAAAACATTTCCGAGCGCCTCGGTGCCTTCGCCATAAAGTCCGCGCACGGCGAGGCCGAGTTTGTTGACGGATTGGATGATGGGATTGATCTGCTCGTCCAGCACGCAGCCGGGGAGATGCAACATCGCACTCACGCGGATGCCGGTGCCGAGATTCGTCGGACAGGCGGTGAGATAACCGAGTTCTTGGTCGAAGGCGAAATCCAGTTTCTTTTCCAACGACGAATCAAAACGGTCAATGGCCGTCCACGCCTCGCGGAGTTGAAAGCCGGGGCGCAACGCCTGCATCCGCAAATGATCTTCTTCATTGATCATCACGCAGAACGATTCCTCGCGGTTCAGCACGAGGCCGCTGCCCACGCTTTTCGCGGCGTGTTCGCGGCTGATGAGATGGCGTTCGACGAGAATCTGTTTGTCGGCGGGCGCGAGGTTATCCATCTGCTCGGAAAACGAATCGGACATTTCCGGCATCGAAACCACGGCGGGCATGACTGTTTCCAAAACTTTCACGCGCTCATTTTTTTTTGCCCAGCCGGGAAAGGCGAGGCCGCGTAAATTTCTCGCGAGGCGCACGCGGCTGGACATCACGATGCGGTCGTGCGGGCCGTGCTGCTGCGTGGCTTCGGCGGGGGAAATCAGAAATGAATGTAGATCGTTCATCGGGTCACCTTGCTCGGAGCCGCGCCGGAGAGTGACTTGATTTCCGTGCTTAACTTGGCGCAGAGTTCGTAATCTTCACTCGCAATCGCCTTGTCGAGTTTAGTCTGGAGCGTCTTGATGCGATCCGCGCTGTCGCGTGTTTTCCTCATGGATTCAGGGGATTTACCAATGTGCCGGATGCCTTTGTGCATGGACTTGAGCAAGCCGGACAAACCTTCGGCGAACGTTTTGTAACATTCTGGGCAGCCGAGGCGACCGGACTTTTTGAAATCCGCTTGCGAAAATCCGCAGCGCGGACACTTGAGCTGCACGCCCGCCGCCGCCGCGTCAATCTCTTGCGACGCGCCGAGACCGAGCATCAAATCCGCCATCGCGAAACTCGTCGGGTCGTTGAGACCCTTGGACTTCGCGCATTCTTCACACATATCCAGCTTCTGCATCTTTTCGCCCACGATTTGGGTGAGATGCACCGTCGCCGGTTTTTCTTTGCACACGCAGCACTGCATAAAAATAAAATTATTTTGGCCGTCCATTCAATACAACTTCCAGGATGAAATTGCAAAAAGAATGAAATGATTCAGCCGTCCAGTTTTCCATTGGCGATATTTTTTTCCTGAACCATTTTGCGAACAAGCCTTTCCCCCGGAGGCGAGCGCCAGAGCGAGCGTGAAACAAAATCTGGGATAAATTTTTGCATTAAGACTTTTGCCATTCCGCCGATAGCACACCGAGTTCATGCAGCGAATTTTATTTGTCGAAGATAACGAAACCCTCCGTCAGCTTTACGGCATGATGTTGCCGAAAAGTTCCGGGCTGTGGGAAACCGCGCTCGCCGCTGACGGCGAGGCCGCGCTCACTCTGCTTGCCCAGCAACCGTTTGACGTGCTCGTGACGGATTTCAATATGCCCGGCATCAACGGCGTGGAACTCGTCCGCCGTGCCCGTGCCCTCTATCCGCAGATGTCGCGCATCCTCATCTCCGGCATCGGTAACCAAAAACAGATCGCCGATGCGCTCGGCGAGACGCACCAATTTCTGGCGAAGCCCTTCGATGTCAAAGCGCTCAAGGCCACGCTCATCCGCATCCACGCGCTGAACGATTATTTGTCGGATGACAAATTGCGCTCGCTCGTCGGACGGCTCGGCACGCTGCCGAGTTTTCCCCTGATCTATCTGGAGATCATGAAACTCCTGAACACGCCCGCCGCCACCATCAGCGACATCGCCGAACTCGTCGCGCAGGATCCCAGCATGGCCGCAAAAATGTTGCAGGTCGCCAACTCCGCCGCCATCGGCCTGCCCGAACCCGTGCACAGCCCGTTCGAGGCCGTGCAGCAGCTTGGCATGAACACCGTCCGCTCCCTCGCGCTCTCCGCCCACGTCTTTGAAAAATTTGGAAAACGGCCCGCGAAAAATTTTTCCGCGCGCGCCTTGTGGGAACATCTCATGGCCACCGCCCTGCTCGCCAAAAAAATCATGGAACTCGAAGGCGGCTCCGACGAGGACATCGAAGACGCCTACACCGCCGGGATGCTCCACGACATCGGCAAGCTCATGCTCGCGGACAATCTGCCGACGGAATTTCAGCAGACGATACAATTGGCCGCGACCAAACAAATCCCATTGCACGCCGCCGAACAAGAAATTTTTTCTGCGAACCACGCTGGCATCGCCGCGTATTTGTTGGGGCTTTGGGGATTATCCGCGCCGATTGTCGAGGCCGTCGCCTTGCATCACACGCCAGAAAAAACCGAGCTGCTCGAACCCTCGCCGCTCATGGCCGTCCACGTCGCGAATGCGTTGGCCTCCACCAAGCCCAACGGCAAAATTTCCGATACCGTCAAGCCGCTGAACCTAGACTACCTCGAAAAAATCGGCATGGCCGACCGCGTGGAAATTTGGAAACAACTCGCCGCCATGCCGCCCATCCAACGTAACAACGATTGATTTAAGATTTTTTCCAGCGAGAAAATTTTTGGGGAAATAGCGATTCACAATGACCCCAAGCCATTCTCTTCGCGACCCGCCAGTGACATAGTTTTGTTCAGGCTCACCATTTTTTCCTTCCCCGCCCCTCACTTTGCCGCTTGAATTCCCGCGATGACCTCCGCCCCGCCTGCCTCTGACCGCGCACACTGGAAAAAATCGTTGCTCTGGCTCGCACTCGCCGTGGTGTGTTTTCACGCCGCTTACACCTCGCTAAAATTTCCGGCAGCGGGACTTTTCATTTTTGGTTACGCCTTTGGCTTGGTGAAATTGTGTGACCAACCAAACGTCCGCCGCGCCTTTTATTTCGGACTCGTCACCGGCTATCTCTGCATCGCGCCGCAACTATTTTTCATGTGGGAAATTTTTAGCGCGTTCGCCATTTTGCTGTGGCTGGTGCTCGCGTTTTGGATCGGACTATTCACCGCGCTTGTCTGCGGCTGCGCGCGACGCTGGGGCAAAACCCGAACCGCATGGCTCATCCCGATTCTGTGGACGGGCATCGAATACTTTCGGAGCGAACTCTACTACCTGAAGTTTTCGTGGCTGAATGTGGGATATGTGCTGCCTGACCCAACAGTTTTTATAGGAATGTATGGCTGGGGATTTTTGGCGTTTTTCGTGGCGGTTTTATTTGTCTACCGCATTCCCTTCTTAAAGCTATCTCTCGTTGAAGTGCTGGGACTTGTTGCGATCGCAATCGTTCTTTTAGCCTTGATGCTTCCTGCGCTTGCCGAAACAAAGTCTCATCGCCGGTTTGTTTCCCTCGTCGGCATCCAGCTCGAATTTCCCTCGCCCCACGTTCTACCGAAAATTCTCACCCAAGCCCTCGCCAAAAATACTAACGCCCAGATTTTTGTCTTGAGCGAATACACGTTGAACGAAAAACCCGGCGGCGTGCCGGACGCGTTGAAAAATTGGTGCCGCGACCATTCCAAATTTCTCGTCGTGGGTGGAAAAATATTTGTCACTAACGACGTTTATTACAACACCGCTTTCGTCGTCGGCACCAATGGCGACATTGTTTTCTCGCAGGTCAAGCGCGTGCCGATCCAGTTTTTCAACGATGGTCTGCCCGCGCCAAAACAGGACGTGTGGAATTCGCCGTGGGGAAAAATCGGGATTTGTATTTGCTACGACTTGAGCTATACGCGCGTGACCGATGAACTCGTGCGGCAGGGCGCGCAACTCCTCATCGTGCCGACGATGGACGTGGAAACTTGGGGTCGTCACCAGCACGAGTTGCACTCGCGCGTTGCGCCCGTGCGCGCGGCGGAATATGGCATCCCAATTTTTCGGCTGGCCAGCTCCGGTATTTCGCAAGCCGTCACCGGCAGCGGCAGGGTGAGCGCGCAAACCGCAATGCCCGGCAACGGAGAAATTCTCTCCGCGCAACTCCGCCTCCCCGCGCGCGGCACGCTGCCGCTCGACCGTTTTCTCGCGCCCGTTTGCTGCGGCCTCGCGGTATTAATTCTGGCGGGACTGCTGTGGCTTTGGTGGCAAAGCGAGTTAGCCGCGTCCGCCAAGCGACGTTCGATTGTAAAGGACAAGGACTTGAATCTTGGACTTGACCGGTGAGTTGGTAGGGCGTCGGTGCCGCGACGCCTCGGTGGGCGAAAATAGCCCAGCCTTTCAAGGCTGGGTTCATCCGCAGGAAAATGAGCGAGTCCCGGCAGGGACGGCAGAAGCGTTCTTTCGTCCCTAACGGGACTTGAGCCATTTGTGGGCGCCCACCCAGCCATGAATGGCTGGGCTATTTTCAAGGGCAAAGGTGTGGGAGGCACTAAAGACTCGTGGCGGAACTGCGATAGCGGAACTGAAAGCGCCAACAGCGTGTGATTAGGCGGCTGGTTAGGCGACTGGGTCTTCATGTTCTCGAATCAATCTCAATAGAAGTCTGAGCTTAATATCTCCGCGCCACTTGCTAAGGGAAGCACTGATTTAATCGCCCAGCTACGAAAAGACGTGGCGAAACGCCTGCAAATTGCAAGGTGAAGTTCGCGAAACAGTCTTTAATCAGCGCTTCCCTAAGTGTTATACCGAGAAAAAGAGCAGCCTTGAAGAAAAAATATAGCGGGATAAGCCATAGCCAACCCGCATTAGGCAAGTCGAGGGATCGTAATTCGTGAACCATGAAGCAACCACATCCAGCCGATACAATGACGAGGCCAAGACAAACCCAACGTGTGACAGGCAACCACTGCCGCTCACGCTTTTCCCAGCGACTCAACCAGCGTAACTCTTGCTCGGATAGTTTCATAAACGTAAACGTAAACGGGTCAGTCCTAGTTTAGTCCAACCCAGCTTCATTTTTTTACGCTTAAAATTCTTCTACCACTGCATCAGTTCATCAACACACCGCGCCGCAGAAACGTCGGCACGTCGAGGTCTTCGCCTTGATGGAGGGTCGGTTCGCTTTTATCGAAACGTCCGCGCGAAACGATGGTGAGCGGAAGCTGGGTTTGAATCTGCTTGCCGCCGGGTCGGCGCGGGCGGCTGCCACCCAAAACCGGCGCGCTGGTCATGACGGTCTGGCCACCAGTAAAACCAGCGCGATTGGAAGTGGTGCCGGGTCGGGGAGTTTCCTCCACCTTCGGCGCGGTGTTCGGACGGGCGGCGATGATGGTGACGCAGAGACGGTCGCCGAGCGCGGCATCCACGGCGGCACCCATGATGGTCTGGGCGCGTCCGCACTGGCGTTTGACCTCGTCCATGACGCGCTTGATCTCGGCCATCGTGAGATTTTTTCCGGCGGTGATGTTGACGATGACCGCGCCGGTCTCGGCGAGCGCGCGGCCCTTGTCGAGCAGCGGATGCGAAAGAATTTTTTCCACGACTTCGCGGGCACGCCCCGCGCCGCTGGCCTCAACGAACGCAAAACAATTTTCCGCATGGCGGTCGCGCAGGAGCGCGCAGAGGTCGCCGAAATGCACTTGAATGAGGCCGCGCCGGTGGAGCAACTGCCAGACGCCGCGCAGGCCGTCAAGCAACAGGCGGTCGGCAGCGGCGAAAATTTCGAGGACGCCGGTGTGCTCGTCAATCACGCCAAAAATTTTGTCGCCCGCGAGACAGATGACGCCGTCGGCGGCGGACTTGAGGAGTTCCAGACTTTGCTGCGCCTGCGCTTGGCGATGGTTGCCCTCGCTCTCGAACGGCAACGTGACGAAGGCGAGCACGAGCGCGCCCGCTTCGCGCGCCGCCCGCGCCAGCACGGGCGCAATGCCGCTGCCCGCGCCGCCACCGAGTCCGGCGAGAATGAAAACCACACCGGCATCGGCGCACGCGGATTTGAGGATGGTGAACTGTTCCTCGGCGAGCGCGCGGCTGCGCTCGGCATCGCCGCCGGAGCCGAGGCCGCGCAGCAATTTATTCTCGATGTGAAATTTCACCGGCGCGGTGCAGTCGCGGAGCGAGGCGGCGTCGGTGTTCACGGCGATGAGGCTGGCGGCGGGAAATTCCGCCGCGCCCAGTTCGCCAAGCAGCTTGACGCCGACATCGCCGACGCCAAAAATTTTCATGGTGGTGCTGGCCGCGACGGGCGGCAGGAGATTTTGTTCGTGTTCCATAAACGTCCTTTCAAAAAAAATTAACCGCGCCGCCAGAATCGCCCGACGATGTTCTGAAACTTGGCGGAAAGCCCGTGGTGGGCGGCGCGTTGGTGCTGCTTCATCGAGCCGTATTTCACGAGGCCGATGGCGGTGGCAAATTCGGGCTGATCCAGCGCGCTGGTGATGCCGCCGACGCCAGCCGTATGCGCGTGAGTGACGTTCATCTGAAAAACTCGCTCGGCCAGATGCTCGAGGTTCGCCACGCGTGAACCGCCGCCGGTGAGAAAAATTCCCGCGCGCAGATAATGGGTCAGCCCGGCCTTCTCCAATTCGCCGAGAATGATCTGAAATAATTCCTCCAACCGCAGGTGCATGATGCGCTGCAAATGCTCGACATTGACGCTCTTGATGACGTGCCCGACGTCGCTCGTGACATTGATGACTTGGCCTTTCGCATCGGTGCGGACGAGTGCGCTGCCGTGTTCGCGCTTCAACTGTTCCGCGCGGCTCAACGAGATTTTTGCGCCGAACGCGATGTCGTTGGAGATATGATCGCCGCCGACCGCCAACACGCCGCTGAAGCGAATCGCGTTGTCGGCATAGACGACGTATTCCGTAGTGCCCGCGCCGATGTCAATGACGAGCGCGCCAATTTCCTTTTGCTCGGCGGTGAGCAACGCGAGCGCCGTCGCGAGGCCGTTGAACACAATTTCATTCACCTCCAACTGCGTCGTGCGGACGAGCCGGATGGTATTTTGAAAACGCGTCGCCTTGCCGTGAATGACGTGCATATCCACCGCTAGTTGCGAGCCGCAGATACCGATGGGTGAGGCGAGAAATTCCAGACCGTCCACATAAAAATGCTGCCGCACCGCGTGGATCACCGTGTCTTCCGCCGCGAGATTGATGGCCTTGGCGTTGCGGATCACATCCTGCACATCGTCCTCGGAAATTTCATGCTCGCTCGAAAGCACCGTGTGGTTGCCCCGGTTGTTGAAGCCGCGCACATGGCCGCCGGTCACGCCGAGAAATACGTTGCTGATCTCCGCGTTGGCCATCTGCTCCGCCTCGTCAATCGCCGTGCGTAATTCGAGTTCGACTTTTTCTGGATCACATATCTCGCCCTTGCGAACGCCGTTGGATTTCGCTTGGCCAAGGCCGATGATGTTCACGCCGCCGTCTTCATTCATCTCGCCGACCGCCGCGCAAATCTTATGGGTGCCAATCTCTAGGCCCACCACGATGTTATCGTCATTAAACATTTTTCCTCCGGTTTTTGAAATTAGGTTTGGGTTTAGGATTTGGCAGCGGTGCGGGCGCAACGCTTGCCAGCGAAAAACGCACCGGTAAATTATTCGTCACCGCCAGATCCGCTGACATGAGATCGCCTTTGTTCATGCGCTTGCCGTAATCATAGATCGCCCGCCAGCGCCGCAACTGTTGCTCGACATTTTCCGGCGCAAACGTCAACTCCGCGCCCTGCCCCGTCGTAACCAACAGCACGCCAGCGGCAGAAATATCCACGCGCCGCAAATCCGCCAGCCCCGCCATCGGCGATTTGCCGAACGCGTCCACCAGCTTCAACGCCGCCGGCACCTGCGGATAATCCTTTGGGTCCACGCGATGCCCCGGCTGCAATAAAAAATTATTCACGCCCGTAATCACCGGCAGTGCCACCCCCGCCGACGCCAGTGGCACGACGGATTCGCGCGGATCCAGCGGCTGCATCACCACGCCGTTCGCATCGAGCTGATACACCGAGAGCATCACTTCGCCCGCCACATTGGCGCGCGGCACATTGATCTGCGCCACCGGCTCGCGCTCCGTCACGCGAATTTTCAACGTGCGCGGCAGCACGCGCTCCACCGAAACCGATTCAATGACTGAAACTTTTTCCAAGTTGCGCTTCACCGCCGCGAGATCCAGGCCGATCAAATTCATGCCGGGCTTCACTCGCGACCAGTTGCGGATTTCCGCCGCCGCGATTTTCCCATCCGACTGCACATCCACCAACTGAATCGCAAAATCCGGGTTGTGATACACCAACACATCCAGCGCCGCGCTGCCCGCGCGCCACAGCAGATACAAACCCAGAAAAGTCCCAAACACCACCGCGCACGCGAGGACCGAGAGTCGGGCGCGCTTCGCCCGCACCACGTCGGAACGTTGCTTCACGTCCAACACAAAATTGCGCTGCCCGCGCCGGTTTTTCTTTCTTTTATTCCTGAACCACATCGCAAAAAAATTTATTAAATCAATCCAAGCCACCCGAACGCCACGCCGCTCGTTTCATCCTTCATAATTCATCTTTCATACTTTCCGTTTCATCGCCAGCCGCACCATCCGCTCACACAACTCGGCAAAATTCATTCCCACCACCGCCGCCGCCTTCGGCAGCAAACTCGTCTCCGTCATGCCCGGCAACGTGTTCACTTCCAGCACCACCGGCGAGCCATCCGCACAAACCATAACATCCACGCGGGAATAATCCCGTCCGCCCACCGCGTTAAAAGCTCCGAGCGCCGCGTCTTGAATTTTTTTGGTCGTCGCCGCGTCAAACTCCGCCGGGCAAAAATAATCCGTCGCGCCCGCCGTGTATTTCGTCTGGTAATCGTAGTTACCACGCTTCGGACGCACCTCGACCACCGGCAAAACTTGTCCGTCCAAAATCCCCACCGTCGTCTCGCGCCCGATAATTTTCTCCTCAACCAAAACTTCCGAATCAAATTTCAGCGACTCTGCAATCGCCTTTGGCCACTCATCGGCACGTTCGATGAATTGCAAGCCCACGCTCGAACCTTGCCGCGACGGTTTCGCCACCAGCGGCAGCGATAAATTTTTTGGCAGCGGCGTCTGTGCCGATTTCACCGTCACGAACTTCGCCGTCGGCACCCCCGCCGCGAGGCATTTTTCTTTCGTCAACACTTTGTCGAACGCGATCCGGCTCGCGACCGCATCGCAGCCCGTGTAAGGCACACCGAGTTTTTCCAGCTCCGCCTGCACCGTGCCGTCTTCGCCATAAGTGCCGTGCAACGCGAGAAACACCACATCGGTTTTTCCCGGCAAAACAAATTTCCCATCGCGCGGATCAATTTCAAAAACCTCGTGACCAAGTAAACGCAGCGCCTTCGCCACCGCCGCGCCAGAGCGCAACGACACTTCACGTTCTGCGCTCGGCCCGCCCAGCATCACCGCGATGTTCACTTTTCCGTTCATTTCCGTCGGGCTAATTTTTTGACCGACTTTTGAGATTGCCGAACGTGACCGACGCTCTGTGCCATGCCGCCAAGCACCGACTCAAGGGCAAAGATCACCTCGTTGTTCAAGCTGCGCCGGTTTGCCGCCGCTCGCCGTTTTAATTCCCGGTGCGTCTGTTTGGGAATTCCTTTGATCGTGATTGTGATCATAGCGCAACCGTAGTGAAACCGTTTTGGTTGTCAAGCGCAACCAACTTGGTTGCGTCATTTGAACTATAAATATTCAAGCTGGTTCGCCGATCACTTCCACTTCCGAATGCAGCTCAACGCCCCGCTCCGCCATCACCTTCGCCCGTAACAATTCGATCAATTCCAAAACGTCTTTTGCCGTCGCGCCGCCGTCGTTCACCAAAAAATTTCCGTGCTCCTGCGAAATCCGCGCGCCGCCGATCTTCGTGTTCTTCAAACCGAGTTCATCAATCAACCGCCCCGCCCCGATGGTCGAAGGGTTTTTGAACAGGCAGCCCGCGCTCGGCGCGGCAGGCTGCGAACGCCAACGCTTCTCGTTGTAAATCTTCATCCGCTTTTCAATCTCCTCGCGCGGCTGCGGCGAGCATTGGAACACCGCGCCCAGCGCAATGTGGCTTTTCAAAAACGCACAACACCTATATTCCACGGCCATTTCCGAACGTTTCAATTCGCGTGCCACGCCAAAATAATCCATCACGCGCACGGATTCGACGGCGTTGAACGTCTCGCTACCCATCGCGCCGGCGTTCATGCGGAGCGCGCCGCCGATGCTGCCGGGGATGCCCTCCAAAAATTCCACGCCGCTCAAGCCGTTGCGTTTCGCTTCGACCGCCACGCTTTTTTGCTTCGCGCCCGCGCCCGCCCGGATGCGCGTGCCGTCAATTTCAATCCGCGCAAATTCCGGCGAGGCGAGGCAAATCACCACGCCGCGAAAACCGCCGTCGCGCACCACCAAATTTGAGCCGCGACCGAGGATGAAAAAATTTACGCCGCGCTCGCGGCAACCTTTTAGAATCGCAGACAAATCCTTTTCGTTCGCCGGTTCAATATAGACATCCGCCGGGCCGCCAACGCGCAACGTCGTGTGTTTCGCCATCGGCTCGGCGCGCTTCAGAATGGCTGCGGGCGAAACGAGCGCGGCCAGTTCATCGGCGAACGTCGCTGGATTTTCCAAAGTGGCGTTCATGCGGAGCGCGGACGGCTTGCCCGCGAGTTGAGGTTTTGAGATGAACTAGCGGACAAACTGTCCGCGCTCCGAACGGCTGCCTGCAAAATAGTTTCCGCAATCACCGCCGCCGCTGCCGGCGCGTGCCATTGGGTGAGCGCGGTTTGAATTTTCGTTCGTGAAATTTCATCGCCGAGGAGTTCGGCCAAAATCGCCGCGACTTTTTCCGGCGTGGAACTTTGCTCCAATAATTTCGCCGCACCCGTTTTTTCAAACGCGAGCGCGTTGGTCATTTGATGATTGTCCGCCGAGGTCGGCAGCGGCACGAGCGCGGTAGGCAAACGCATCGCCGCGATTTCAGCCAATGATGACGCGCCTGAACGGCTGACGCACGCCGTCGCCGCGCCGAGCGCGAGTTCCATTTCCGCGAGAAACGGTTTGACGACGGCTGGAATTTTTTGGGCGGCGTAAAAGTTTTTTACTTTTTCAAAATCATTCGCGCCGGTCAGGTGCAACCATTGGGCGGAAGTGATGAGTGATGAGTGATGAGTGATGAGGGGCAATGCGGATAAAATTAAATCGTTCAAGCCCCGCGCGCCTTGGCTGCCGCCGACCACGAGCATGGTGGGGCGCTCCGGGTCGAGGCCAAGCGCGAGGCGGCAGCGAGATTCTGGATTCTGGATTCTGGATTCTGGCGCAAATTGCGGGCGCACCGGCGTTCCCGTGACGGACACTTTTTTGGCGCGTAGCCGTGCGGCACATTCGGGAAAACCCACGAACGCCTCGTCCACGAAGCGCGCGAGGAAGCGGTTGGATTTTCCGGGAATGGTGTTGGACTCGTGCAAAAAAGTTTTCGCACCGAATTTTTTTGCGGCCAGCACGGGTGGCGTGCTGGTGAATCCGCCCATCGCGAGGACGGCGGTCGGCGGGCGTTGCCGAAAAATTTTTCGCGCGGTGAAAAATGATTTCCAAAAACTTTTAGCGAAGGAAAAATAATTTCGGTTCTGCAAGCCGACGGCGGGAAGCGTGAAAACCTCAATGCCCACAATGGATTTCACCGCTTGTTGGTCCACGTCTTTCGGTGAGATAAGTAACGCAACGTCGCAGCCGCGCGCCCGCAATTGCTCCGCGACGGCGAGTCCGGGAAAGAGGTGTCCGCCCGTCCCGCCACATGCGATGGCGATGAATGGTTTTTGTTTTGGCGAATTCACTTTGGGAACCTTGCGGCAAACGGAACTTAAAAAATTAGTTGGTGACGAGTGATGCGTGATGGTGAAAACAGTTCCCACAGCACTCGTCACGGATCACGCTCACGTCGCCTTGGCGGCAAACGGATTCGTGTCGGGCGCGAAATCGTCCGTTATTTTTTTCAGCGGATCAGCCCGGCGCGCGACGCTGATCAGGATGCCAACGCCCGTGAGCATCGCGACCAGACTGGAACCGCCCGCGCTGATGAACGGCAAGGCCAATCCTTTGTTCGGCAGCAGGCTGGTGACGACGCCCATGTTGATCAATGCCTGATAACTGATGAGCGACGTGACGCCGACGGCGAGCAGGCAGCCGAACTGGTCGTGCGCCAAACGCGCGATGCGGAAGCCGCAGCACGCGATCAGAAAAAATGCGGTGACGACGGAGAAGGTCGCGATTAATCCCAGTTCCTCACCGATGTTGGCGAAGATAAAATCACTTTGAATCTCCGGGACGAAACCATTTTTTTGCAGGCCGTTGCCTAGACCCACGCCGGTCAAACCGCCCGCGCCGATGGCTTTTTTTGCCTCATCCGCTTGTAGCGCGGCTCCGCCCAAATGCGCCTCGGGATGGAGATAAGCCATGATCCGGTTGAGCCGCATGGGATCATGCAGAATCGAAAGACTGAACAAGGCCACGGCGGCAAACGCCACCAAAAGTAAATGCCACCAGCGCACGCCCGCCATCAGCAACATCGTGCCGGTGACGCCCGCCATCAAAATGGTTGTGCCGCGATCCGGCTCGATGAACACAAGGCCAAGCGCCGAACCGATGATGATTCCCGGAACCACGAGGCCACGCAGAAACGCGTGCATTTTCCGGTGCGAACGCTCGGCATACCAAGCGACGGCGATGATGACGGAAATTTTGATCAACTCCGACGGTTGGAACGTTGCGCCGGGCAGTTTGATCCAGCGCCGCGCGCCGTTGATTTTGGCACCGACGTGCGGCACGAAAACCAGCGCGGCGAGCACGAGAGTAACGATGAAAATTGGCCAGACGAGTTTGCGCAAGATGGAATAATCCAGCGCAGACATCACCACGCAAGCCACCAGGCCGACGGCGGCCCAGAGGAGTTGCATCTGCAACATTTTTGCACCGACCGGTGAATGATGTTTGTCCACCATCACCATGCTGGAGCTGTAAAGCATCACCAGCCCCAGCGCGAGGAGACTGGTGACGCAAATGCCCAACGTGGTGACGGCGACTTTCATTCGGTTGGAAAAAATGTTGCCGTGGACGACGACTTATTTCGGCAGCGAGTTCAACACCGGAGCCGTCGGGGGTGCAACCACCGGTTCAATCACTGGAGCCACCACCGGCGTCGCGGGCGCAGCTTCGGCCTTCGACGGGATGATCAGTTTCTGGCCGAGGTTGATGCGGTCGGTCTTCAGACTATTGGCCGCCTTGATGGCGTTGACGGTCGTGCCGTGGCTCTTCGCGATTTTGCCGAGTGAGTCACCGGATTTCACCGTGTAAGAATTTCCATCAACCATCGCGCCGCCAGACGTTGAAACGGCTTTGGGCGTGGCCGCTGGAATCGTGACCTCGGCATTGATTTTCAGGTGCTTCGGATCCAGCTTCGGATTCGCGGCTTCGAGCGCCTTAAGACTCACGCCATTTTTCTTGGCGATGACGGCGAGCGTATCGCCCTTCGCAATTTTATATTTCGCGCCACCGACGAGCGGCAACGGATCAATCGGCGGCGGATTGTAGGCCGCCGTGTTCGTATCCACCGGCGGATTGTAGGCCACGGTGTTCGAGGACATCGGCAACGAATTCGTCGGCTCGATGTTAATCACGACGTTGGTGTTTACGGTTTCCACCGGGAACGTTTCTTCCGCCGACTTCTTGGGATTGCAGCCCTGCACACCGAGCATCATCGTGAGACCGACGACGCCGACGCTTAGCGCGCAAAATACGGCGAGCTTTAATTGCTTGCGGCGGCGATCTTGTAAATCGAGCAGCGTGCCTTTCGGGACAAACGGGTTATTGGGATTATTCATAATTTTTTTGGTGGCGCAGATGCGTCCTGTTAGTGAGGTGTGTGTTTGTTTTTGAGTTTTTACGCCGCGCAACTTTTCCTCGAAAAATTTCGCAACGCGTTAAATTGTTTTTTGTTATTTTGGCTCTAGGAGACCGGCGGAAATCCACCGCGAAAAAGGCAATCAACTGAAAAGAAAAATCGGGAAACTTCTGCCGTCCTGCGCGCCGCCACTCTCGGTGAAATTGTTACCAACCGCCCGCCCCACTGGCAAGCAGAAAGGCGTGATTTCTCAATGTTTTTTTGCACGTTCAACGTTTTCATATCAGCGTAATTTCAAACTCGCCAGCGCCACCACCGCGCACAGCACACACAAAATGTAAAACCGCAACACCACCTGCGATTCGTGCCAGCCTTTTTTTTCAAAATGATGATGCAGCGGTGCCATAAGAAAAATGCGTTTGCCCGTCCCCGTTTTTAGCCGCGTGTATTTGAACCAGCCCTTCTGCAAAATCACCGAGACCGCTTCCGCCACAAAAATCCCGCCCGCGATCACCAGCACAAACGGTTGATGAATCAGCACCGCCACCAGCCCGAACCCGCCGCCGAGCGCGAGTGATCCCGTATCGCCCATGAATACCTGCGCCGGATGACAGTTGAACCACAAAAATCCCAGCCCCGCGCCCAGCAACGCCGCGCAAAAAATCGTCAGCTCGCCCGCGCCCGGCACGAAGGGAATTTGCAGATACACCGCCGCCTTCACGTTGCCCGCGACGTAGGTGAAAACTAAAAAAACAAACCCCACGATCAGCGTGCAACCAATCGCCAGCCCGTCCAAACCATCCGTCAAATTTACCGCGTTCGAGCTACCCACAATCGTCAGCAGCACGACCAAAATTCCCGCCGCCGCGCCGATGTGGAACGGGTATTTGCAAAACGGCAGCATCAAATCTGTGACCAGATTGCTGTGCATAAATTTGTGCGCGCCCGAAAATTTTAAGCCACTCTCCGCCGGCAGTTGCCACAGATAAATAGCCACGAACAAACCCAGCGCAAACTGCGTGATCAGCTTCACGCGCGGCGGCGTGCCACCGCCGCTTTGCTTCACGATCTTCGCGTAATCATCGTAAAAACCCAGACCCGCCAAAACCAAAACCGCCAGCATCGTCAATTCTACCAGCGGATTCCACTGCGCCCACAGCATCGTCGAAAAAATTAGTGCCACCACGATCAGTAAGCCGCCCATCGTCGGCGTGCCTTTCTTGTCCACGCGATTTTGCAACGCGCCTTTTTCCGTAGCGATGTCCACATATTCCTGGCCGAACTTTTGCACCTTCAACCAGCGAATAATTTTCGGACCGAACCACCAGCACAACAGCAGCGCCGTGATCGCCGCGCCCGCGCAACGCACCGTGATGTATTTGAACAAGCGCAAAAACGACAGCCGCGACTCCCAGTCGCTGCCGTGCGCCCAGTCCAAAATTTGCTGACTCAAGTAGTAGAGCATTTAGTTCTTCCCCGCCTTCAGCGTCTCCGCGATGCGTTCCAGCCGCGTGGAACGCGACGCTTTAAGCAACACCACGTCGCCTGTCTTCAGAAAATTTTTCACCGCCGCCACCGCGCCGTCCACGTCCAGAAATTCAAACACCCGCGCCAGGCCCGCATCGCGCGCGGCTTGCGCCATCACCGGTGCCATTTTTCCCACCGCAAACAACTGGCCGATTTTTAATTCCGCCGCGCGCCGCCCGATCTCCGCGTGCGCCGCCGCGCTGTGAACGCCGAGTTCCGCCATGTCGCCCAGCACCGCCACGCGCCGACCTTGCAACGGCAATCCGCATAATGTTTCCAAGGCCGCGAGCGTGGAATCTGCGTTCGCGTTATAGCAATCGTCCAGCACACGCACGCCGTTCGCCTCGAAAAAATTTAGCCGCATTTTCGCGGGCAAACATTCCGCGAGACCGCGCTGAATTTCCGCACGCGTCAAACCGAGTTCCGCGCCGAGGGCGATGGCGAACAATGAATTCGTCACCTGATGTTTGCCCAAAAGATTCACGCGATACTCGCCGGAAAAATCTGGCGACTTCGCCTCGACCTGAAACGTCACGCCGTTTTTATCCAGCCGGATTTTTTTCGCGCGCCACTCATTTTTCTCGCTGATGCCAACGCGCACCACTTGCGCCTTCGTCCGCGCCGCGATTTTTTCTGACCACGCATCGTCGCCATTCAGAAATAATTTCCCGTCGGCGGGCAACAGCTCCGCAAGCGTGCCTTCTTCCCGCGCCACGCCTTCGACATCGCCAAAAAATTCCAGATGTTCGCGTCCGATGCTCGTGATGACGCCAAATTTTGGCGCGATCATTTTCACCAGCGGCGCGAGTTCGCCGGGATGATTCGTGCCGACTTCCAGCACGGCGACTTGATGCGTTTTGTCCAATCGTAGCAACGTCGTCGGCACGCCGATGTCGTTGTTGAAACTCGCCTCGCTGCACAGCGTGGATAAATTTTGGCGCAACACGGACGCGCCCAGATTCTTCGTCGTCGTCTTGCCATTCGAGCCACCCACGGCAATGACGGGCAGTGAAAATTCCGCGCGATACGCCGCCGCCAACTTTCCCAGCGCCATCCGCACATCGTCCACTGCGAGCACCGGGCAATTTCCGATTTTGGATTTTAGATTTTGGATTTTAGATTTTTCCAAAACCATGGCCGCCACTTTCTTCGCCGCGACCTCGGCCACGAACTCATGCCCGTCAAAATTTTCACCCGTGATGGCAAAAAAAATGTCACCCGCCTTCGCCGCGCGCGAATCGGTGCAGACATTCAGCACGTCCACCGCCGCGTCACCATTGATGATTTCCGCGCCACAAGCCCCGGCAATAAATTTCAAAGCCCGTTTTTCCACAAAATTATTTCAGCAAAAAAGTAGCAGTCACCACGGCGGTCATGGTCTTCGCGCGCGAGGTCGTATCGTTCTCGCCTTCCCAACTGGTGCGCGTTTCGTGCGGCGGCGTGATTTGGAAAATTCCTTGATCCGCGTTGTGCAACTGGCTGATGTTGCGTCCGCCTTGCGTGGCGATTTGTTCGGCGCGGGCGTGCGCGTCTTTCGTGGCCTCGGCGAGCATCTCGATTTTCGCTTCGCCGACGCTGCTGTAAATAAATTGCGGCGCATCAGTGGTGAACACCACGCCCTGCTCCACGAGCGCGGTGGAATCCAAATGTTCGATGCGATCCACGTCCGCCGATTCCACGCGCACCGACTGGCTCAAACGATAGCCCGCCGTGTGCTGCTGCGTGAAGCCATCGGCATTTTTTTGCGTGGCGCGCACTTCCTCAATGGCAATGGGCGTGAAACCCGCGTTGGTAAAATTTGCCTCGGCGAGAAACGTGAGAACTTTGTCGCGATTTTCTTTCGCGGCGTGCTGCGCGGCAACGAGCGATTCCGCCTCGACCACAAAACTGCCGCGCCACACGGCGAGATCGGAATCAATGTTTTTTCGCGCCGAGCCTTTGACAGTGATGAACTGCGAATTTTTTATTTTGATCCACGCCGACGTGCCGAGCATGGAGGAAAAGATGAGTCCCGCCGCGAGGAAAAGTCCCGCTAACATTCCGAAAAGTTGTGGTTTTGAATTGTTCATGGAGCAAATGGTTTAGGGATTCCGCGCCGTCAACGGCGGCGCGTTCGTCATCATTTTCGGATCCGGAGGAATGTTTAGGTAGCCCGCACATTGCTCGGCGATGTCTTTGAACACCGGGCCGCAAACCTTGCCGCCGTAATGTCCTTCTTTCGGCTCGTCGAGCACGACCGAGATGCAAAGTTCCGGGTTGTCAGCCGGGAAAAATCCGATGAAGGAAGAGATGAATTTGCCCGGCACATAAACGCCGTGCTCCGCTTTCTGCGCCGTGCCGGTCTTGCCCGCGACCTCGTAGTTTTTCAGCGCCGCTTCGGGCGATGTGCCGCCTTTGAGCACCACCGTCTTCAGTGCCGTGACCATGTCTTTACAGGCTTCATCGCCCACCACCTGCCGCACGCGCTCGGGCTGATACGTCTGCACCACCGCGCCGTTGTGCCGTTGCAACTGTTTGACCAACATCGGGCGCATCAGCCAGCCGCGGTTCGCGATGGCCGCCATCGCCTGGATCATCTGTAACCGCGTCACGGCGACGCCGTGGCCCATCGGAATCTGTGCGAGCGAAACCTTGCTCCAGCTTTTGACCGGATACAAAAATCCGCGCGCCTCGCCCAGCAACGGAATGCCCGTGCGCTGCCCGAAACCAAAATTCCACGCGTATTTGAAAAGATTTTCCTCGCCCAGCCGGATGCCAATTTTCGCCGCGCCGATGTTGGACGATTTCGTGATGATGCCTTCCGTCGTCAGATTTCCGTAGGCTTCATGATCGTGCAAAATTTTTCCGGCATACGCAAAATGCCCTTCCTCACAGTAAAAACTATCATTCAAGCTGACGATTTTTTCGTTCAACGCACCGGACACCACCACGATCTTGAACGTCGAGCCTGGCTCCACCACGTCGTTGATCACCCGGTTGCGCGTGTTGGTGGAAATCGTGTTGGGCTGACCGGGATCATAATTTGGCAACGAAGCCATCGCCAAAATTTCGCCGGTCTTCGGGCGCATCACCACGCAGGTCGCGCTCTTGGGCGAATGTTTCACCATCGCCTCCGCCAGCGCCGCCTCGGCGATGTGCTGCACCACCGTGTCAATCGTCAACACCACGTCCAGTCCATCCCGCGCCGGCACGTCTTCATCGCGCAACGACACCAACTCTAGATTTTTTTTGTCACGCGAGGTCGAACGCCAACCCGCCACGCCGCTCAACTGTTTTTGCAGCGCATATTCCACACCCTCGCAACCGATAATTTGCGAGACGGCGCGGCCAGCGGCGTTGGTCGTCTCCTCCACGCGCGGAAAACCCACGACCTGCCCGGCGAGCGAGCCAAGTGGATAAACCCGCATCTGCTCCGCATCCGCTGCCAGCGCGTGATAGCGCAAATTATTCAGGAAAATCCGCTGCGCTTTCGGCAGGTTCGTTTCCACCACGCCGAACGTGAGGTTCGTCATCGCCACATACATTTTTTGCCAGGTATCTTCCGGCATATTTTTGGCGAGCCGGACATAACGCAGGCCGTTCGTCTCCCATTTGCCCGCCGTATTTCTCGTCACCGTCGGCGTCAATTTTTTAATTAGCGCCTCCTCGTTCGTGTGCAAAAACGGTGCGAGCATCCGCGCCACCGCTGGTTGCAAGCCGCCGATGAGCGACGGATTTATGCTGATCGTCTTCACCGGCACACACGTCGCGAGAATATTATTATTGGCGTCCAAGATGTCGCCGCGGCGGGGAGCTTGGACGAATTCGCGCTGCGTGTTCGCCAGCACCTCCCGGCTCAACTCCACATGGCGCACGACTTGCAGATTGATCAACTGCGCCGCGACCACCGCAAAACCCAGCGCCAGCAGCACTAGGAAAAGGTTTGCCCGGAATTTTTGAAGCTGGCTCGACATGATAGGACAGATGGAAAAATTTAATCGGCCAGCCGCCCGTGGCGATCGGTTCCTCAACCAACGGCGTCACGGACGGCGGCCAAAATTGTTTTGGGTTACGGCGTCAACCCGCCCACCGACCGCCGAGTGAGTTGACGCGAAAAATTATTTGCTTCCGGCGCGGCCTCGCGCGGCTCCTCCAGCCGCACCACCTGCGATTCTTGGCGCGGCATCAGCCCCAGTTGCATCTCACTAACGCGGCGCATCAACTTGACCGGCTCCTGTAAATCCCGGATCTGGCGCACGAGAAACTCATTGTCATGCTTGAGTTTTTTGATGTTGCTCTCGCGCTCGCGTTTCTGCGCCGCCAGCCCATCAATCTGGTTTTTCTGCCAAACGTAGCCCAGCGCGCCGCCGCCAATGAGCGAAATTGACAGCACGACTTTGATCAACAGACCAAAACCAATCGCCGCCGAATTGTTTCGCTTGCTCGCCATAATTCAAAAAATTAATACTGCCACCGCACCGGCTTCACGGCTAAATCTTTTCGAGCACGCGCAGTTGGGCGCTGCGGCTGCGAGGATTCATTTTTAATTCTTCATCGCCCGGCATAATCGCCTTTCGCGAAACCCACTTTAATTCCGGCACGCACGGCGTCCGCAACTCCGGCACATCCACCTCGCCACGGAACGTGTAATCGCGCGTTTTTTCGCGCCCAAATTCTTTCACCACGCGGTCTTCTAAACTGTGAAAGGTGATGACCGCCAATCTGCCGCCAGGCTTCAAAATTTTTACCGCCGCCGCCAACCCGCGCTTCAGCGAACCGATCTCGTCATTCACCGCGATCCGCAACGCCTGAAATACTTTGGTGGCCGGGTGCGCTTTTTTTCCGTGGCGCGGCGCCAGCCGCTCTATCAAATCTGCTAATTGCTTCGTCGTCTCAAATTTTCGCAACGCACGGTCATGCACAATCGCCTTGGCAAACCGGCGCGAATCGCGTTCATCGCCGAACTGCCAAAATATATTCGCGAGCGACTCCGCGCTTTCGCCATTCACTAAATCCGCCGCCGACAATGGCTGGCTTTGATCCATTTTCATCGAAAGCGGCCCGTCGTTTTGAAAACTAAAACCGCGTTCCGCATTGTCCAGTTGCGGCGAACTCACGCCCAAATCCAACAGCACGCCATCACAGCTTTTTTCCGTAATCCAGTCCGCCAGTTCTGAAAAATTTCCGCGCCGCAATTCAAAACGTCCGGCAAATTGTTCCGCCAGCCGCGCGTTTGCCACTTCAATCGCGACGCCATCGCGATCGCAGCCAGACAGCCATCCAGTCGGCGTGCTCGCGGCCAATATGGACGCCGCGTGACCAGCCCCACCGAGCGTCCCGTCCGCGTAACGGCCTTGCGGGCGTGGTCGCAGCGCGTCCAGCACCTCCGCCGCCATCACCGATTTGTGATTGAACTCGGACACTTCGCATCGCAAAAAATTTAGTGCGCGCTCGTCGCCAGTTCCCACGCGCCTACCTCGGACTTCACCGGCGTCAGCGGCAGCGTGTGCGACTTCGCCGGCACGCGCTCGATGTCCACTTCCGTCAGATCGTTCGACAACGGCTTAAGCGTCTGCAACGACAGCTCTGGCTGCTCCGCCCGGCTGAAAGTCCGCACCGGCTCCGGCACGCGAAACGGATTAAACTTCCCCGCCCACGCGGCCACGCGCCTTGGCTTTTCAGCTTGTGCAACGGAGGCAACGGGCGACGCCAACGCCACCAAATTCTTTTTCTCCGCGCCAACCTTGGGCGTGAACGGGTTTTTGCCGCCGTTAAAATTCGGCACAATCACACGCCCGCTCGCGCGATACGTCGGCGAGCCGTGGCCGCTAAAAAAACTTTTTCCCGTCGCCAATAAATTTGCCAAGTTCATAAATATATTCAGTTTGCTTTTGAGGATTTATCAATCATTGTCTGCCACCGGAACTTTGGCGTGGTTGGCCTCACTCCAAACTTCAAAAAAACCGAAGCAGCCCACCACGATGACCTTTGAGCTTTTTTCAATACCCGCCTGCGCCGCCATTTTTTCGGGCAGGCCAATCCGACCCGCGCTGTCCAAGTCCATGCTGTCCATTTTCCCGGACACCTCGCGCAACCGGCTTTCCAGCGCCGGATTTTTTTCAATCTCGGCATTCTTGGAATCACGCATCCGAATGGCTTCCTGCATCGGAAATACCCGCAGGTATTTTCCAGCCACCGCATCCGTCTTCACCTGCACAAAAAATTTTTCCGCGCCGCTCTCGGGCCGCCACTTCCGTGGGATGTGGACTCGCCACTGCGCGTCCGTCGTCAGCGGATGGCTGTTGACGAAAAAATACTCATTATGTCTTCCCGCTTCGGCCATACGCTTATTCACAACCCAAACCGCCACCGGACTTCGCAACTACTCACCGCCACTAAATTCAACTAAACTCAACTAACCGCCCCTAGTAGAACCTCACTTGGACTTTTCGTCAACAGGTATTTGGCGGATTTGTTCAGAAGTTATTAACAATTTCTGCACCGACTGGTGAATTGTCCTTTCCGCCTGAAAACATTAAGCTTTAGCCGTGCTGACCGCTGAATTTCATTTTGAATTGCCGCCCGAACTAATTGCCCAGCAGCCCGCCGCGAAACGCGACGGTTCGCGGCTGCTCGTTTTGCAACGTAAATCCGGCGAAATCGCGCATCGCGCATTTTCCGAACTCCCCAACTTTTTCCAACCGGGCGATGTGCTCGTCCTGAACAATTCCCGCGTGATCCCCGCACGGCTCCACGGGAAAAATTTCGCGACTGGTGGAAAATTTGAACTGTTACTGCTCGAAGAAAATGCCGTGAACGACTGGTGGGCCATGCTGCGCCCCGGAAAACGCGCGCAAATCGGCACCCGCATCCGATTGCAAGAAAAAAACGGCGCGACGACGAATTTTTTTGCCGAGGTAGTCGAAATAAATCCCGAAGGCCACCGCCGTTTGAAATTTTCCGGCACGGAAAATATTTTTTCCCAGCTTGATTTTCTCGGCGAACTTCCCCTGCCCCCGTATATCGAACGCACCGGCGAAAAACCGGAAGACCGCGAACGCTATCAGACGGTTTATTCCCAACCCGCCGGCTCCGTCGCCGCGCCCACCGCCGGCCTGCATTTCACGCCGGAAATTTTGGAAAAAATTCGCGCGCGCGGCGTCACGATTTGCTTCGTCACCCTACACGTTGGCGCGGGAACTTTTCTTCCGGTGAAGGCGGAAAAAATCATCAATCACAAAATGCACGCGGAGCGATTTGAGATCGGCAAGGAAACGGTTTTGGCCGTGAACGCCGCCAAAAAAAATGGCAAAAAAGTTTTTGCCGTCGGCACCACCGCGACACGCGCGATGGAAACCGTCGCGCGCTTGAACGCGGGAAAACTCAATGCCCATGCGGGTAAAACTGACATCTTTATTTTTCCGCCGGCAGAATTTCAGATCATAGATGCGCTGCTCACCAATTTTCATCTGCCGGAATCCACCCTGCTCATGCTCGTGAGCGCCTTCGCCGCGCCAGGTGAAAAATTGCGCGGGCGCGAACTGATTTTGCAAACCTACGCCGCAGCCATCCGCGAGCGCTATCGCTTTTTTAGCTACGGTGATGCGATGCTGATTCTGTGAATTCAAAATTGAAAATTCAAAATTCAAAACTGCCTTTTATCTTCGTCAATATGGCGATGACGGCGGACGGGAAAATTGCGACGGCGAACCGTGCCGTTCACTCATTCGGGAGCGCGCGCGATCTGCGCCATCTTTACGAATTGCGCGCCACGGCGGATGCGATCATCAACGGCGCGCGGACGGTGGAAATTTCCGAAACCACCATGGGCAATGGCGGCGAAAATTTTCGCAAACTGCGGCTGAAAAATGGACTTGCGGAATTTCCGCTGCGCCTCATCGCGAGCGGCAGCGGTTCGATTGATCCCAATGCCAAAATTTTTCAGAAACGATTTTCACCCATCATCGTGCTGACGACCCAACGCGCTTCCGGTAAAAAATTAAGTCGGCTGCGAGAGCTCGCGGATGAAGTGAAAATTTTTGGTGAAACAGAAATTGATTTCCCGTCCGTCCTGCCCTGGTTGCGAACCAAGTGGAACGTGAAACGGCTTTTGTGCGAAGGCGGCGGCGAACTCAATGATGCGCTGTTCCACGCCAATCTGGTGGATGAAATTCACCTCACGATCTGCCCGAAAATTTTTGGCGGTCGTGCCGCGCCGACGATTGCCGATGGTCTGGGATTTTCCAAGCTGGCCTTGGCGGGCGAATTCAAATTAGCATCCACGCGGAATTTCAAGGGCGAGTTATTCACCGTGTTTTCCCGCCGCTAATTTTACGATAGCCATTAATTTACCTAAAGTTTAGTGGCCATCCGCCGATTTCACTTCCGCGAATTCGAGACTGTGGAAATTAAAAAGGTTAAATTTTCTTCCGGTAAATAAACCACCAGAACCAGATTGTTCCCAGCGCACCGCAGGTGGCGGCGCCGATAAAATTCGCCTGCGGACTCACGCTCCACAGCCACGCGCCGAGAAACGAACCGCTCGTCACCACGCAGTCGCGGATGAGATAATACGCGCCGTAAGTCCGCGCCCGCAGTTCCGGCGCGGCCTCGCCGATGATGAGCGCCTTGCGCGCTGGCTCGCCAAATTCCTTCAGCCCGCGCACGACGAACGCCAGCGCAAGCCACTTAAAATCGTGCGCCCAAATCAGCGTCAGCGGAAAAAGCGTGAAGAAAATAAACGTGATCAGCACAAACGGGCGGCGTCCGTATTTGTCCGCGAGATGCGCTACGGGGATGTAGCAAAACATCGCCGTGACCATTTCAAAGGTGATGAGATAACTAAATTGTTGCGCCGTCAAACCGCCGTGATTCATCGCCCACAAAATGATGAACGCGTAGGGAATCCGTTCGCAGAAGCGGATTAAAATATCGCTCACGAGCAATTC
>JANYCI010000272.1 GCA_025360325.1 Limisphaerales bacterium
TTGGGCGATGAGTTCGCCGAGCTGGTCTTGGCTTAGAGAATGGAAATCGCTTTCAAGTCGGCACTCTATATTTGGAACGAAATCCCGCAAGCGGCCTTCCGTTCCAAAATTGGCTCTCTCAACTGGCATGAAGCCTCCCCACAAACGGGCGCCCTCTGAATATTAGCTTCCGAAAAACTTCTGAATTTCCTTCACGACATCCACGAAGCGATCTACTTCGTCCTTGGTGTTGTAGAAATAAAAACTCGCGCGGGCGGTGGATTCTACGCCGAGCTTGTGCATGAGCGGTTGCGTGCAGTGATGCCCGCCGCGCAACGCCACGCCCGCTTGATCCGCCAGCGTCACCACGTCGTGCGCGTGAACGTCCTTCAGCAGAAAACTCACGAGGCCGGCGCGGTTCTGCTTCGGGCCGAAGATGCGGATGTCCTTCAACGCGGAAAGTTTTTCAGCGGCGTAGTTCGCGAGTTCCTGGTCATGCTGCCAGATTTTTTCGCGACCGATGGCGTCGAGATAATCCATCGCGGCGTGCAAACCAATCGGGCCGGAAATGTCCGGCGTGCCGGCCTCGAAGCGGTGCGGCGCGTGTTTGAATTCCGATTTGTGGTAGCCCACGGACAAAATCATTTCGCCGCCGCCATGATACGGCGGCATTTTTTCCAGAACTTCCGTGCGTCCGTAAAGCACGCCGATGCCGGTCGGGCCGCAAATCTTGTGGCCGGAGAACGCAAAGAAATCACAGCCGATGGCTTGCACATCCACGGGCAGATGCCCGGCGCTCTGCGCGCCGTCCACGAGCGTGGTGATGCCGAGTTTTTTGGCGCGGGCGCAAATTTCCGCGACGGGATTCACCGTGCCCATCGAGTTCGAGATGTGAACGAGCGAAAGCATTTTTACCTGCGAGGTGAGCAGCGAATCGAGTTTCGACAAATCGAGAACGCCGTCGTCGCCGGTGACGGGAATGAACGCGAGCTTCGCACCGGTTTTTTGCGCGATAAGCTGCCACGGCACGAGATTGCTGTGATGCTCCAGTTCGGTGAGCAGAATCACGTCGCCGGCCTTGAGATTTTGCGCGCCCCACGCGGCGGCGGCGAGGTTGATGCTTTCCGTGGTGCCGCGCGTCCAGATGATTTCGTCGGAAGATTTCGCGTTGATGAATTTCGCGGTGCGGACGCGCGCGGCTTCAAAATTATTCGTGGCGCGATTGCTCAACTCGTGAATACCACGATGAACATTGGCGTTATCGCGTTCGTAGTAATGCACGAGCGCGTCAATGACGGCGCGGGGTTTTTGCGAGGTGGCGGCGTTGTCGAAATATACGAGCGGCTGGCCGTGAACTTTCTGATCGAGGATCGGAAAATCTTTTCGCAGTGCGGACCAGTCAACGGTTTTATTCATCGGAATAATTTAACCACGGATGGACACAAATGGACACCGATAAAAAACAGATTGCGGGTGGATGAATAAATTTTTGGATTGATGGGGGATTGACTCGCACGCCATCCGTGGTTGAAAAATCACATCCCCATGTCGAGATAGCTTTGGAGTAAAATCGCCGCCGCCATTTTATCAACTTTTTCTTTGCGTTGGTCGCGGCGGACGTTGCCTTGGATCAAAATCCGGTTCGCCATTTTAGAAGTCAGCCGCTCATCCCACATTTTGATCGGCACGGTGATGGCGGTTTTCAAAACACCGACGAAGTTTTCCACTTTTTGCGCGGCGGGGCCGTAGCTGCCGTCCATGTTGCGCGGCTGGCCGATCAGAATTAAATCCACTTCCTTTTCGCGCAGCAACATTTTGAGCCGATCCAAAAAAGCGGCGAACGGCTCGGCGGGAATGTATTCGAGCGGCTGCGCGATGGTCTTGGTTTCATCGCTCACCGCAACGCCGATGCGCTTGGTGCCGTGGTCGAGGGCAAGGATTCTCATGCAAGTCAGTGTAAGTGTAAATGTTCACCAAAAAACGTTATCAATGCGAACGTGGACAAATAAATAAAAAGGACGGGTAGAATAAGTGCAGACAAAACAGAAATACAAATTGAAAAGCCCAAAGACCGATTCAACTGCTGACGCAAAGCAAAAAAAGAAGCGCAGTAAAATGACAGCATCAAAGCGATCAGACAAATAAGTGAAACAATCACTGATAGAACTTCGTGCGACTTGACCAAGATCAACGAAGTGGTAAAAAAAATTACCCCAACAATTGCGTTGTTACGAAAATAAACAAACATGGCCAGTTAATTGAAGCTCGCCGGGCGTCCGGTGCGCTCGGTGTTAATCTGCTGGCGGAGCATTTCAATCTTCAATTGCAGCAGCTCGCGGTTTTGCTTGGACTGGTCGGCGAGTTCGGATTCGAGTTCGGTGATGCGCTGTTCGTAGGCGCGGAGCCGTTCGAGCAACGGCGCTTGCGCGTTTTCGAGGCGGCGCGCGAGGTCGGCAATCTCGGCGGCGGCGGCTTGCTGCGCGAAAAGCAAATCGCGGCGCTGCATGGCGAGTTCGGTGACGACGGCTTCCTTGAGCGACGCGACAAACTGCGGCGCGAGGTCGGGCGGCGCGCTCTGCAAAATTTCATTCACGCTCGCGGGCGGCTGGAGTTGCATCCGGTCGTTCAACACTTCGGCAAAGACAATCGGCTTACCGCTGATGGCCGAGGCTTGCGTGACGAGTGGAACGCGGCGGCGCGGGCGCGCGGCTTTGATGAAAAAATAAAACGCGATGACGCCGGCCAAAGTGCTCACGCCCCAGCCGAGATAATTGGGCGTGGCGGCTGGAACTGTTTTGGTGGGCGCAACATTTTTTACCGCGACGACGGGCGCGGCGGCGGTTTTTGGCGGCGTGGTCTTTTCGCGTAATTGTCCAATGGCCGCAAGGGTTTTTTCATCCACGATTTGCCCGCGTGGGATGATGACTTGCCCGGCAGCGAAGTGCGCCATGACGACCGAGCGGCTGACGGCGCGGCGGCGGTATTCCTCGGTGAGCGCTGGGTCGGGCGCGCAAACGGGTCGCAGAAATCCGGCGAGCCGCGTGGCGAAAGGCTGTTGCTCCGGCGGAAATTTGTGGCGGAACAACATCCGCAGCCGCGACACCGTGGTGAGGTTCGTCGCGGCGATGAGGTGTCCGCTGGTTTCGATGTCGGCGAGCGTCGGCGCTTCTTCCGAACTCGCGACGGGGACAGCGTAAAATTTTTCGCCCGTAAAAAAATCCGGCGGCAGTTGATCTGCGCTGACGGGACGGTGCAGCATGGCCGTCAGTTGCGCGAGCCATGCGCCGGTGATTTCCGCGCCGTCGCCGCCGCGCGCCCACGCATCGGCGAGCGGCAGGTTGAGGGGATAACGATTATTCGTGGCGATGAAATCGGAGACGAAGTTGGTGAACTCGGCGGAGGCGACGGTGGCCTGATCCAGCGTGGCGGCGGCAAATTCCTTGTGCAGCGCGTTCGTGAATTTTCCATGGACGACGGACATCACGGTGGCAAATTCCCGCGCCATTTGTTTCGTGGCGATCTGCGGAAAATCGCGGAAGACGGAGGGCGTCTTTTCCATCGCGGCGGATTGTTGCGCGGTGGTAGCGGTGGCGTCCGCCACCTCCAGCGGCACGAAGGTGATGATGTCCGCCTCGGCCACATCGCCCACGCGATAGTCGGCGAGGTCTTTGGCGGCGACGGAAAACGCGGTGGCCAGCGCGAGAAAAACACCCGGCCAGATGCGGACGGCGGTGTTCACCAGAGGAAGGATTTTTGCTCGCCAACGACCGTGGAGCCATCGAGCAACGTCGCGCGCCAAGCCACGATGCTGCCGGAGTTTTTCATTTCTTCGCCGGTGAGCGTGAAGGAATGCCATTGGCGGAAAAATTTAGGCGTGACGGATGATTCAAACGTTTTCAACTTCGGTTTGCCGTCGGTGGTGACGCCGCGCAGTTCGAGGCGCAAAATATATTTGGCAGCTTTTGCTTTCGGCGCGTTCCACAAAATGTCGTAACGCACGGCGGAGATTTGGGTGGTGTGGTCGCGGAGAAAAACCTGATAAGCATCGCGGTCGAACAGGCTGGGCGACGTGGCAGTGCGACCCTCCTGATCGAGCAAGAGCGGCAGGACTTTGAAGACGTGGCCAGTGCTGGCCGCGCGGGCGTGGCCCAAAATCATCACGGCTAGAAGCAAGGTGAACAGCGTGCGCATGGCGGAAAAATACCCGGCAGGAAGGTGAATTCAAACTATTTCTGAAATGAAACCAGCGACGAACGCGTTGCGCGCCGACCAAATCGCCGCCGTTATTTCCCTTGCCAGCCAGTGCGGTTCGCGTATTCTCCACGCTGCCTGAACGCCGCGTGTGCGGATTCGCCTTCGTAGCAGTTTTTTTTGAAGGTGGCTTGGCGGTCGTAGGAAACTACGGCGAGACAAGTGTTCATTTGAGGCTGAGAAAAGAAAGTCAACAATCAACCTAACCCTTAACCTCCGTTGCTCGGCAGCGTTTGTTAGTTAGGCAATGGAGTCTTCGAGTAGTTACAAGTTGCAAGTTGTAAGTTGCAGGTTTTTTACCTTCAACCAGCAACCTGAAACTTAAAACTTCCACAAGCCTCCCCGCAGTTATCCGCAAAGTTATGTTAACCATGGCAGAAGCCCTCAAACAGGGCACTAAAGTGTTCGCGCAAGGCGCGATCGTCTCCGGCAAAGTCCTCGAAGTCCGAGCCAAAGAAGTCCTCGTGGACATCGGCTACAAGAGCGAGGGCATCATCCCCAGCAACGAATTCATCGAGTTCGACGCGATCAAAGTCGGCAGCGACATTGACGTGCTGATCGAGAAACTCGAAAACAAAGACGGCACCGTTGTTCTCTCGCACGAAAAGGCGGAGTTCAAGAAAAACTGGGATCGTATCCTCACCATCTGCAACGAAGGTGGCCGCGTCAACGGCAAGGTCAAAGCCATCGTCAAGGGCGGTCTCATCGTCAATGTCGGCGTCGAGGCGTTCTTGCCCTCGTCCCAACTCGACGTCATCACGCCGAAAAATTTGCAGTCCTACGTCGGCAACACCTACGAATTCAAGGTTGTCAAAATCAATCAGGAACGTCAGAACATCGTTCTCTCCCGCCGCGAACTCATCGAAGCCGAACGCAGCGAGAAGCGCGGCAAATTGCTCGCGGATATGGTGCCCGGCGACATTCGCAAAGGTATCGTCAAGAACCTCACCGACTTTGGCGCGTTCATTGATTTGAACGGCCTCGACGGTTTGCTCCACATCACCGACATGAGCTGGGGTCGCCTCACGCATCCGTCCGAAATTTTGAAAGTTGGTCAGGAACTCGATGTAGTCGTGCTCGACGTGAACAAAGAAAAAGAACGCGTCAGCCTCGGCCTCAAGCAGAAGATGGCGAATCCGTGGGACAACATCGAAGCGAAGTTCCCCATCGGCACCAAGGTCAAAGGCAAAGTTGTTTCGCTCATGCCCTACGGCGCTTTTGTGCAACTCGAACCCGGCGTGGAAGGTCTCGTGCACGTCACCGAACTTTCTTGGACCAAGCGCGTGGCCAAACCCAGCGACGTCCTCAAGCAGGATCAAGAACTCGAAGCCATCGTCCTCGGCATCAACCGCGACGAACAGAAAATCTCCCTCGGCGTCCGCCAACTCGAAGGCAATCCGTGGGACAGCGCCGAATCCAAATACGCCGTCGGCCAGAAGGTCAAAGGCAAGGTTCGCAATCTCACCAGCTACGGTGCGTTTGTGGAACTCGAAGAAGGCATTGACGGCATGGTTCACGTCTCCGATATGTCCTGGACGCGCAAGATCAATCATCCTTCCGAAATGCTCAAGAAGGGCGACGAGATCGAAGCCAACGTGCTCGAAGTGGATAAGGCCAACCAGCGCATCGCGCTCGGCATGAAACAGCTCGAAACCGATCCGTGGTCCCAGATCGAGAAGCTCTACAAAGTCGGCGACCTCGTCGCCGGCAAAGTCACCAAGCTCGCCAGCTTCGGCGCGTTCGTGGGCTTGCAACACGAAATTGATGGCCTCGTGCACATCTCGCAGATCAGCGAAGAACGCGTCGAGAAAATCAAGAACGTGCTCAAGGTCGGCCAAGATGTTTCAGCTCGCGTGGTGAAAATTGACCGTAACGAACGCCGTATCGGTCTCTCCATCAAAGCCGCTGCTTACTCCGACGAACAGTTGAAAGAAGAGCAGAAGATGCTCGACTCTCTCAAGCCCGGCGAAGATTTGGTTGCCCTGCAACACGCCTTCGACGCCCTCGACGACGTCAAGACGGTGGACTAAACCTTCCACGAAAATTCCAACCGGCGACTGGGCAACCAGTCGCCGGTTTTTTGTCTTTCACTAGGCACGGCAAATCTGGTCGCGCCATCTGATAATCAGTTCACGGCCATCCGCTCAATCTCCGCCGCGTAACCGCTGCGAAAATTCGGAAACTTAAACTGGTATTTCAATTCCGTGACGAGCTTTGAGTTGCTGACGCGCTTATTCGTCGCGCCGCGCTTGCGCCCAACTTCAGCGTCAGCGGCCACGCGCGGCGGCTTTGGCTTTTGTAATTCCGCCGCGAGCCACGCAAAAAAATCTGACTGGCTTACCGGCTCGTTGTCCATCGCGTTGTAGATTTCCCCCGCCTTACCGTTTTCCAAGGCCGCGATGATGACGCCAATCACGTCGTCGCGGTGAATCATGTTCAGCCAACGCGCGCCGTCGCCTTCGATCCGCGCTTCGCCGCGCAAAAATTGTTTGAACGAATGGCCGCGCGCTGGCCCGTAAATTCCCGCCACGCGCAGAATCACCGCCGGAAAATTATTTTTTGAAGCGGCGATCAGAAAATTCTCCGTCTCCACCAAAACTTTTGAAGTGGCGGCCTCGGGTTCGGCGGGAGAATTTTCGGTGACGATAGAGCCATCGTTTTGCCCGTAAACACTAGTGCTGCTGGTGTAGATAAATTTTTTCAGCGGCGAACCCGCGAGCCACGCGTTGAGGTTGCGGCTGCCTTCGAGATAGATTTTTCGATAATCCTCCGCCCCGCCACCACCCGAGGCGGTGCAATTCACCACCCAGTCAAAATCGCGGGGAAGTTTGGCGAGCGATTCCGGTTGGGTGATATCGGCGAGTAACGGCTGAATGCCCGCCGCCCGCATTTCATCCGCCGCCAAGGCGCTCCGGCGCAACCCGAAAACGTCATGACCCAGCCGCACCAGTTCTTTTCCGAGAGCCAGGCCGACATAGCCGCAACCGACAATCAAGGCACGCATGACGCAGATTATAGAATGAAGCAGGAAGTATCTCTCAAATTTTTTCCGCTTTTTTTGGTGGCTCAATTTCAGAATTAGTGGGACGAGCGTCCGTGCGAGGAGCGGGAGTCCAAGCAACCGGGTTCAATCGGTTGGAAACGCCGGTTCGATTGGGGACAAATCAAAAAAATTCGCATCGCAAATGTTTATGGTAAAAATATGGCCACACGACAGAACATCTCGCTCAAAGGAGAAAAGGTGGTGAGCTTTGCCACCGGAATAAAAGCAAACCAACTGCGTTTTATTTTTGGCAGCTTACGCCTGATGCAGCAAAATCAAGCCACCAAAAATTGGCCGCCCGTCGCAATCTCGAATTCGTGAACCTGGAAAGCGTATGCAAAAAATGTTGAGATTTCATATGCACTGGCGGCATGAGGGCAAGATGTATCTTGATGAATTGGTCGCCACCTCAAAAACTGAAGCGGTGGATTATTTCAATGACCACAAACGTTCGGATGTTTCATTGGTTCGCGTAGAATTGATTGGCCCAGACGAAGGCGGCGTTCGAGAATATGCTCATCCACCTGGCGCGCCTTCGCCCTATCGTCCATTGGTGGCATGGCGGCGCTCCGACAAAGATAACAACACTTGAGCGCCGCGAAGCAGTGAAAAGGCAAATCTGCTCGACAACTATGTTTGCCCGGCGCAATCTCGAATTCGTGAAATAGGATTGGTAACAAAAAACTCGATCCGAATTAGATGTTAGACCGCTTACACGCCATGAGTAATTCCGCGCTTCAGAAATTTTTAGCAGAGATGCCAGATTTGCCAGAGTTCTTTGGCTTCCAGACAGTCGGCGTCCATACTCGCGGCGGTTGGCAGTCCACGCCGCTGCACATTGCGGCAGTGCGAGGTGATGTTGCGGCTATCGCTGCGTTGCTTGATGCAGGAGCGGACATTCAGAGCCGAGGTGAGCATGGATACAGCCCGTTGCATGAGGCTGTCGAGCAAGATCACATAGAAGCCGTCAAACTTTAACTTGAGCGAGGTGCGTCAGTTTCAGCGAATAGCGATGATGGTCACACACCGATACAGTCAGCACAGATTCTCAAAGAGTATGAGATTGGGCGAGTGTTGCAAAACCACGCGGCCTAATAGCCTGATAGGCTGCAAGAATTTCTTCACACCAAACTCTCGTCACACATTCCGCACAAATAATTTTCCCGGCAACTGCCGCACGAGTCGTTTCATCTCCAGTCCGAACAACGCCACGTTCACCGTGGAACTCGGCAGGCCGCTCGCGCGGATGATTTCGTCAATCGAACTTTCGTCACCGGCTTTCACGGCGTTAAAAACTATCTGCTCGGTCTCGGAAAG
>JANYCI010000277.1 GCA_025360325.1 Limisphaerales bacterium
CGTCCTCGCGAGCTGCTTGGTCTAGCGACGTTCGGCTCGCGAGGACGCTCGCCCCACCAATTCTTTTATTGAGCCACCACTAAATTTCAAATTTGGATTACTGCCGAAAACCATTACAAGAAAAACTCCGCCATTGCTGGCGGAGTTTTTTTGGGTTCGGAATTTTTCAGTGTTCCACGAGGCGGTAGAAGCGCGTCGTGTAGTTCGTGCTCGTGGTATCGTTCAACCGCAGTGCGCCGTTGGTGATGCTCAAGGCATCGGGCAAGGTTTCCCAGTTGACTAGATCGGTGCTGGCCTGCGCCTCGAAGTTTGGCAGGTCGGCTTCGGTGAGCGCATTGCCCGCGCTCGACGTGAGTTGCAAGGAGCCGTCGGGCAACAGTTGCGGCGTGCCAAGAATTTGCGGAGCGACGACGCGGATGATGGCGGTGCTGCTCGTCGTGGCACCGGCAAGATTCGTGACGGTGACGTAATAATTTCCAGCGTTCGCGGCGGTGACGTGGCTGAAAGCGAGCACGGAGTGATTGTCGCCGACAGCAGTTCCGTCCTTTATCCATTGGTATTTCAACTGCGGCCCGCCCACGGCGGTGACGGACAGCGCTACCGTCACACCCGCGCTGACGACGAGACCTTCTGGCTGGCTGACGATGGTGGGCGGATCGGCCGCGAAGCTGAATTGATCCACGAAGCCCGCATCGAAGCCAGCGTCGAAGGAAGCATCTTTCGAGTAGCGCCATTGCAAAACATTGGTGCCGGCGGGAACGGAAATGCTCGCGAGCTGCCAATCCACTTCGCCGGAAATACTGGCTTGCACGGTGCCGTTGACGCGGAATTCGAGCGTGTCAAAAAATTGTTCCGAGGAAACTTTCCACCAGAACATCACGCTGCCGGGGTAATTGGTGATGAACGTGGTTTGCATCACCGTTTCGGACGAGGGCCCGATGCCACCGCTGCGCGCGGCGTCAAGACCGTCGTGCGTGAAATTCGTCTGGCCATACCACGGCTGGCTGCTGGTGGAAATCCAGACGAGGTTCGTGGCGTCCACCGCGTCGCCGAGCGGAATGACGATGCTTACCTTGGCGGTTTTGCTGACGGCGACGCCGTAGCTGTTGCTGGCGACAAGCTGATAGGCACCAGGAATGATGCCGTTATCAATGGAGCGCATCGCGAGCGTGTCATTCGTGGCACTGGAAAGATTCGTGCCGTTCCGGCGCCACTGATAGCTCATGGGCTGGACCCCTGCGACCTTGCCGACGAGAAGAATGTTGGTGATCCCTTGCGACGGGAGTGTCACGCTGCGATTCCACGGCTGCGCCGTGAAGGCCGGGGCGCGGGTGCCGAAGAGGACCGCATCGTGGTCGCCGCCGGCGGCGATGGCGATGACGTTCGCGAGGTCAGATGGCTGCGAGTTGGTGGTATTGTTTAGGAAGTAGGGATAAACGTTTGCGCCGCTAGACAAAACCGTGCCGTCGTTGCGCAAGCCGAGGCTGTGGTTGCCGGCGGCAGCGATGGCGACGATGTTGCTCCAGCCGGTTGTGTTAATCTGGCCGTAAGTGAAATCACCCCACGAAACGACCGTGCCATTGGCGCGCAACGCGAGGAAGTGCGACGTGCCGCAGGCGATGGCGATGAAGTTGGTCAGGCTGGCGGAACCCCCTTGCGAATAACCAGGAGGAGTATAATTCCCGTAAGCTCCCCAGTTCACCACCGTGCCGTCGGCGCGGAGAACCATGCTGTTCTGCCCGCCGGCGGCGATGGCCACGACGTTCGTCGCGGCGGCGTTGGATATTTGCAGATAGGTATTTTGTCCCCAGCCGACAATCGTTCCGTCGGACTTGAGCGCGAGGTCGTGATAGTCTCCGCACGCGATGGCCGTGACGCCGCCAGCCGCCAATGATGACGGCACATTCGTCTCGCCAAATTGGTTTAATCCCCACGCATAAACCGTCCCGTCGGACTTGAGCGCCAAGCTGTCTTGATAACCAGCGGCGACGGCGGTGACGATGGAATTACTCAACGGGGTGACATTGGTTTCACCATAAGTGCTCGTGCCCCACGGTGAAATTTTTCCGTCCGACCGCAGGACGAGATAATACCCAAGCGAGGACGGCCGCCCGGCGTTGCCGACGGCGAGAGCGACGGCGTTGCTGATGTTGAATGGTGGATCCACGGCGAGGTATCCCCACGTCTTGGCGAATAAAACTTTCACCGCCACCGGCGCGGTGGTCACGCCGCCGGTGAAATTGCTGATGGCGAGATAATAGTTTCCACTGTTGACGACCAGCGCCGGATTGAGTGTCAGCGTATCGGTCGTGGCTCCGGGAACCGGAACGTAATTCTTGTTCGTCACCGAGAAGAACCATTGGTAGTTCAATGGCCCATTGCCGAGAACGGTCACGCCGCCGAGGGAAATTTTCGCGCCCTGATAATTCGTCGAGCCGACGATGCTCTGGCTCAAGATCGTCAGCGTGCGATTGCTGATGACATTCACCGGCGCGGCCAGACTCAACGCCGTGCCGAGCGCGTTGCTGACGAACAATTGATAACCACCCGCGTCCGTTAATTGAAGATTTGGCAGGAAAAGATTTACATTCGTCGCGCCCAAAATATTCGTGCCGTTCACGAGCCACTGATAGCTCAACGGTGCGGCACCGACGGCGCGAGCGGGCAGATTCAAGTCGCGGCCCTGATACGTCGTGAGGCCGATGGGCGGCTGGATGATTTGCGGGCTACCGTCATTCACCAGCGCGAGACTGTGATAAGGCGCAGCCGCAACAGCGACGCAAAGCAGGTTGCTCAACGCTCTGGGCGTAACGGTTTCGCCGTAAGAGCTGACGCCCCAAGCCACCACCGTGCCGTTAGCGCGGAGGGCGAGGCTTAAATTTTGGCTGGCGGGATAACTCTCGGTGGAAATTGCCACGATGTTGGTCAACCCCGTTGGTAGATTAGTGCCAGTGTCGCTACCCCAAGCCACCACCGTGCCGTTGGACTTCAAAGCGAGGCTGTGAGTGTAACCAGCCGCAATGGCCGTTACATTTGCCAGTCCGGTTGGAACATTCGTCCCGGGGCCGCTTCCCCAAGAAACAACCGTGCCGTCTTCTTTGAGAGCCAGCGAGTGTGAATAACCAGCGGCGACAGCCTTGACGTGATTCAATCCGGCGGGGATGGTGCTGAAAGGCGTGCTGCCCCAGCCAACGAGCGTGCCTTCGGCGCGGAGGGCGATACCAAAAACACTTCCAGCGGCCACTTGCACAATGTTGCTCAAGGTTGTCGGCGTAGCACTGCGGTTCCAACCAACCACGGTGCCGTCTGCTCGCAAGGCATAGTGAGCCGTGTTGCCCGAGGCAGCGATCGCCACCACGTTGGTTACGTTGGCCGGAACGTTCGTGGCCGTGGATCCGCCCCAACTAGTCACGCTGCCATCTGCCAGCACCGCGAAGCTCGCTTGATAAGTGCCGGCCACGCTGACCACGTTGCTCAAATTCGGCGGCGGCAGCGATTCGTTGTCCAGATTTCTACCCCACGCGGCCACGGGGCCGAAGGTGAGTTGGGCCGCAGAACTGCTCGCGCTACCCGCAGCGTTGCTCGCGATGAGCGTGTAGAAACCAAGGTCGTTCGTTCCGACAAAGTTGATGCCATAAGCGGTGCCCGTCGCACCGGAAATGTTCGTGCCGTTCGACTGCCATTGATATGTCGGCGTGGGAATGCCCGTGGCCGTTGCGCTAAACGTTGTCGGCAAGCCCGGAGGCACCGAGCGGCCAATCGGATTCAGCGTGATGCTCGGCGGCACCATCACGAGCAGATGCGCGATGCTGCTGGTGTTCACGCCGAGAAAGTTCGAGGCAACGAGTTGGTAGTCGCCATCGTCCGCCAACGTCACCGCGGCGATGTTCAACGTGGAATTCGTCGAGCCAACAATGCGTCCGTCATCCGCGAGCGGCGTGTGGTTGAAATACCATTGAAAGCTCATCGGTGTCGCGCCGGAAATAATTGGCGCGAATGAAGCGTTGCTCGTGATGATCACGGCGAGGTTCGTCGGTTGCACCTCGAACACCGGCGGCGTGAGCAAATGGGTATGCAGAATTAAATTTCCCGCCGAACCGCCATAGCCGCCCGCGAGCAGGAAATAAGTTACGCCCGCCACCGTCGGCGTGGAAACCTGCGAGGTGAGGCCGTTGAAATCATCATTGCAATCCACCGGCGTCAACGCGCCGCAGGTTCCAGAATAGATCGCGAGGCCGGTATCAAAATCGCTGCCGAACGTGTCGGCGATGAGCAGGTCACCGGTGATGGGCGCGGTGAACTGATACCAGACGCCGTTACCAAAATTATCTACGCAGCCGGGCAGGGGATCGCCGAAGGAACTCGCGTGCGAGGTGGATTGCGTGTTGGTGGAATTGTAATTCGTGATCACCGCCGCGCCGCTGCACAAGTCGTTCGAGACGGTATTGATGACCTTGAGCGAGGCGTTGGTGCTGCTGGCGGTGCCGTAAGCGTTGCTGACGAGGCAGGAAAATTTGCTGCCGGAATCTGCAAGCTGTGCGTTTGGCAAAATGTAATTTGCGTTCGTCGCGTTCGGAACGAACGCGCCGTTACGTTTCCAAAAATAATTTAGTGGATCCGTTCCCGTGGCCGTGACGGCGAACGTGGCCGGTGTGCCGAGCAGCACGACCTGGTTCGGCGTTTGTGCGACAATCATTGGCGCAACGGGAAGAATCACCGGCGCGCATTTGCCCGCGCTGCCGGCGGCGACAATGGACTGAATTTCAGAAGCCGAAAGCGCGCGGCTGAAGAGCGTGATGTCGTCAATGTCACCCCAGAACGGAAAATTATTTCCGCCATCGTTCAGGTTGCCGATGCCGATGCCCGGCGATTGTCCGGCTTGCAATGCGCCGAACGGAAGAACGGCGGTCGTCGTCTGCGCCGCGAGCATTCCATTTGTATAAAGCCGCATGGTGCCCGAACTGCCGTCGAGCGTCGCCGCTACATGAGTCCACGCGTTGTAATTCAAATAGGCAGTGACGTTGGTGCTGTTCCCGTTTTCATCGCCGATATAAAAAACCAAATCATGATTACCGTTCATCGAAATAAAATAAGGATCCGTGCCCGGACGATGATCACCCCGGAAGAAAATCATATAGCCATCGCCGCGCGGACGCACCCAGCCTTCGATGGTCAGTGAGTTGGTCAATGCATACGCCGGTTGATCGGCAATCTGCACGCCGCTGTAAGTGCCGTAAGGAAGATTTTCTGGGTCAAACGAAAATGCGGAACCGACGATGCCATTGGTGTAGCCCGCATTTTGCAGCGTGCCGTTGTTGGCCGCAATTTGATCTACAGTGCTGCCGTCCCCCTTCCACCAACCCACCATGCCGGCGAGCGTCGTGCACATCGGCGGAGGAGGCGATGCGGAACCGAACGGCGTTTGATTTTGATAAATCTGAATGGTCGCATCGTATTGATTTGCAAAAACGACATCAGGACGACCATCGCCATCAAGATCGCCAGCGGCAACGCCCCAGGCGTTCCAGCCGCTGCCGAAATCCACGCGCGGCGCGAATGAATTCACCGTGAAATTTCCCGGCGCGCTGGTGTTTTGGAAAATGGCCATGTAGCTCGGTAGTTCGCCCACCACCGTGAGATCAGGTTTAGTGTCGCCGTTAAAATCTCCCGCGCACGTAACATGCGCCCAGCCGGGCGTGCCGAAATCAATTCGTGCGGCGAAGGAATTGGTGGACAACGTGCCACCGGTGCTGACGTTACGGAAGACACTGGCGGTTCCGCCCTGCACGGAAGCCACGACTAGATCGAGTTTTCCGTCACCATCCAAATCCGCCACCGTGGTGCTCTGCGTGCCACTGCCAGCACCCAGTTCAAAATGTGAGGGAAAGGAATTGGAAGTGATGACGCCCGGCGTGGTCTGGTTTTGGTAAACGGAAACCGCGTTGATGTCCGTGCCGGACGTGATGATATCCAACCGTCCGTCGCCATCCAGATCCGCCAAGGCCACATCATACGGCCCGCCCGGCGAGGCAATGGTCACCGGTGCCGCAAACGAACTGGCCGTCAAGCCGCCCGCCGGGCCGAGATTTTTGAAAATGGAAACCGATTTGCCATCGTAGTTGCCTGCCACAATATCCACGCGGCCATCGCCGTCCAAATCCGCTGCGGCGACCGAATGACAATCTCCGCCGCCGATCAAGGCGAACGGTTTTTCAAATGAATTGGTCGTGAGGCTTCCCGGCGTGGCGACATTGTGAAAAACGGAGACGCGGTTGCCACCGAGTTCACCGGCGATCAAATCTAATTTGCCATCGCCATCCAAATCCGCCGCGCACATCCGGTAGGCTCCACCGCCGATACCGTTGGTGGGAAACGTGAGATTAATGCGTGGCCCGAACGATCCCGCGCCGAGCGGAGCGCCGTTCGTGCTGATGTTGCGCTGGAGGGAGAGGGTGCTGTCGTAATAGTTGGCCCACACGAGATCGGGCTTGCCGTCGCCATCGAAGTCCGCGATGACCGTGGCGATCGGGCCGTTGCCCGCGCTCAAATTGAAGCTCGGCGCGAAGCTGCTGGTGGTGAGGTTCGAGCCGTTGCCGATAAATGTCGGTTCAAAAATTTTTCCAGAATACGCGGTGAGTCCACCGACCGTCACCGTGAGCGGCGCGAACGTGGCACCCGAGGGAACCGTCACCGTCAACGAACTGGAACTGGCGGAAAGGACATTCGCTTTTGTCGCACCAAAATAAACGATGTTGGACGCGGCGAGGGGATTGAAGTTGGTTCCGGTGATCGTGAGAACCGCACCGTTCGTGGCGGACGTCGGAACAAAGTTGGCGATGGCGGGCACGGGGTTGGGAATGGAAACGACAGACGAACACTTGCCCGCGCTGCCCGCATTGTAGATGGCAGCGATTTCGTTCGTCGTGAGGGCGCGGTTGTAGATGGATGGCTCGTCAATGATGCCGGCGAACATTGACAGATAAGGCGCCCAAGTGCCCGAGGTGCCGATGAAGACTGGCGTCGTGTCATAATCCAAGGGAAATCCCGGCGTGGCCGAGGCCTCCGCCACACCATTGACGTAAAGAATGGAACGGTTGCCGTCGTAAGTGGCGGCAACGTGATACCAGACGCCGCGCTGGGCAATGGTCTGCGAAGTAATGATGATCTGACTGCCGTAGCGTGAGACGATGAAGTCAAACCGGTCGGTGAAAGTGCCATGGCCATTATCAATGGAGTCCTTCGCCAGACCATAGCCCTCAAACCAGGCCGTCCAAGTATTTTTCTTGAACACAATTTGTTCGGCACCATGTCCCGACGGCAAGGCGGGATCGAGCCACACCCAAGCTTCACAAGTGACGCTCGTCGGCTTGAGCGCAGCGGAATCGGGAATCGAAACAAAACCGTTGGTGCCGTCGAAACGAAAACCTTGCCCGACTTTGCCGACGGCGTAACTCGCGCCGCTCGCGGACAACGCGCCGCTGTTTGCCCCGGTGGTGTCGGTGGCATTGCCCTCACCCGGCCACCACGCTACAAGTCCAGCAGGTGGCGCAACGCAGGCGGCCCGCAGGGTGACGGCGCTCAACACGGCGGCGGCCAATGTGAATGACCGTGTGGTTTGCACGAACGATGGCAGCATCCTTTTCATAAATTTTGAACTTTGGTTTGTCTCACGCCCGGCGAAAGTGCCGCCGTGCGTTGCGGGTGATTTCTGATTATGACCTTGATGTTTTAACGCCATTTGCACGGCGCCGCAAATGTAAATTAACTGACAGCGGGGCAGAGTTTTTCATGGACGTTGAGGTTGGGTGAAAATTTTATTTATTTAATGCTCCGTGGTCATCTGTTTCCACAGCAGCCAGTCGGAATTGTTATAGTAGCCACTCTGCTTGCCCGGCACGCTGGCGGGGTCGCGCAGCTTGAAAATTTGCGCGTGGCCGTCGGCGAAATTGATCCCGCCGCCGCGCTGATGCCGGATGCCGGGAAAGCTCGCGAACGGACGTGTATCATCCATCGTCACCAAAAAATATCCGTCGTTGAGCGTGCTCGCGTCCTCGTCGGAAAACATCCACAACCGCGACGCGGCGGCGATGGCGTTAATTTCAGTTTCGCGGACAAAGGTCCGAAAGGCCGAGCCGGTGGATGAGGCGTTCGGTGGCTGCGCCATCGTGCGGCTGCCCATCCAACTGTTCAGCGTGTAGCTTAATGCGGACGGCTCGCCGTTCGAGCGGATGATGTCCGCCGGGCAATGATAGACGGCGGGGTTCAAGACATAGGAAAAAAGCAGCCCTTGCCGGAGATTGGCCAGACTGTTTGCCGCCGACTGGTTTGCAAAATCACCGAGCACCCAGTTTGGTTTGATGCCGGGCAACGGCAGGTTTACCGCCAGCGTGCCATTGTTGTCATCGGCATACATTTTCCAGCCGAGCGAAAGCTGCCGCAGATTATTGACGCAGCCCGTGGCCTTCGCCTTGGCCTTGGCCGTGAATAAGGCGGGCATCAGCATCGCCGCGAGGATCGCGATGATGGCGATGACCACGAGCAGTTCAATCAAAGTGAAGGCGTGTGGCTGCCGGGTTGCGTTGGAGGAAAACCGTTTCATCAATCCGGCTCCATGTTATTTGGCAAAGAGCGATCTGAACACTGTGCGTCTGGCTGCACACCTGTGCTTTTGGTTGCACAGTTCGGGTGGCTGATGAAATACTCGCGGCGATGAACTTGCGCGCCCGCGTGCTGTGGTCGTTCGTGCTGCTCGCGGCACTGGCGGCCAGCGGTTCGCCGCCGGAAAAAATCTGGCAGCCCGCGCCGGTGCCGCCGGAAATTTCTTCGCCGTTGAAAAATAATTTTTCCACGCCGCCGGAACTGGCCGCCGTCGCTGATTGGAAAATTTCTTTCACCGCCCGCTCCGGCGATGTCTGGCTCGGCGGCGGCAACTGGGTCGCGCGGCAGCATCGCGGAAAATGGAGTGTGTTCACTTCCACCAATCAGCTTGGCCCCGAAGCCCCCGTTACGTTTGCCGAGACGCCCGATGGCCGCGTCTGGTGCGCCACACCGGGAAGCATCTGGCAGTTCGACGGGCGTAATTGGCTGGCCGCGCGCTCCGGTTTGGATCACGTTCGTAATTTGTTGGCCGCGCGCGATGGCACGCTCTGGGCCGCCACCTCGCACGGCCTGCTTCGTTACGCGCACGGTGCGTGGATTGCCAATAGCCTCGGCGACGGTCTGCCCGCTGGCGAAATTTTTTCCGTGCAGGAAGATGCCCACGGCATCGTCTTTGCCGAAACCACAAACGGCTGGAGCCGCTTCGAGCCGGACGCGGACACCGAAGCACCGGCGACGGAAATTCTTTCGCGCGAGTTCGACCACGGAAAAATTCAAGAGGACGCCATTGTCACCATTCGTTTTCGCGGCCGCGACAAATGGGATCAGACGCTGCCGGATTTTTTGCTGTTCTCCTGGCGGCTCGACGAGCAGGGCTGGCATTCCTTCCAGCCGGAAACCATCGTCGCGCTGCCCGGCATGAGCCTCGGCCGCCACGTTTTTCAAGTGCGCGCCATTGACCACAACGGCAACGTGGAAATGTCGCCCGCCGAACTGGAGTTCAACATCGTCGTGCCGTGGTATCGTGAGTCCCGGCTCGTCGTGGTGCTGGGAACGGCGCTGGTCGTTTCGCTTTTTTTCGCCGCGCTGGCGTTGAACCGTCACCGCCTGCTGCGCCGCAGTTATTCCGAAATTGAAACCTTGGTCGCCGAGCGCACCGGCCAGCTCGAACTCGCCAATCGTGAATTATTTCATAGCCAAAAAATGAACGCGCTCGGCGCGCTCGCTGCCGGCATCGCGCATGATTTCAACAACATTTTGTCCATCATCAAAGGCTCCGCGCAGATCATCGAGGACAACGTCGGCGATGCGGAAAAAATCCGCACCCGCACCGCGCGCATCCAGACCGTCGTGCAGCAAGGCGCGGAAGTGGTGGATGCGATGCTCGGTTTCAGCCGCAGCGATGACGCGCCCGCTGCGCCGTGCGACATCAATGCCGTCGTCGCCGACACCCGCAAACTGCTCGGCGACCGTTTTCTGCACGAGACCGAAGTGAATTTTTCTCCGGCGGAAAACTTGCCAGAGATTTCCGTCCCGCGCGATTTCGTGCAGCAGATTTTATTGAATTTCATTTTCAACGCGGACGAGGCGATGACCGGGCGCAAGCGCATCGAGCTGGCCACCGCGTTCACGGAAAAACTGCCGGCCGAAATTTATCTGCCGCCCGCCGCCGCGCCGAAATTTATTCTCGCTTCTGTGCGTGACGACGGCGCAGGCGTCGCCCCGGAAGTTCGCGCCCGGATTTTTGAACCGTTCTTCACCACCAAAAATTTGTCCGCGCGGCGCGGCACGGGGTTGGGGCTTTCGATGGTTTATGAACTCGCAAAAAAAATGGGCGCGGGTCTCGCCGTGGAATCCACGCCCGGTGCGGGCAGCACGTTCACCCTCATTCTGCCTGTGAAATCATGAACCCAAAATCCCATCTGCTCATCATCGAGGACGACGATCTGCAATACGAAATCTACGCGGACGTGCTGGAAAAATTCCGGCTCACGCGCACGAAGACCGGCAGCGCGGCACTCGTTTTGCTGGCAAAGCTCCAACCGGACGCGCTCATCCTCGATCACGTTCTCGAAGACGGCGAACGCGGGCTGGATTTTTTGCCGGAGTTCAAGGAGTTGTTTCCGCATATCCCCGTCATAATCGTTTCCGGCGCGCTGGAAGTGCGGCAGCAGATGGCCGCGCTGCAAGGCCCGCGCCGTGCACACTATTGTTTGCCGAAACCTGTGGACATCCGTGAACTCCTCCGCACCGTAGAAATTGCGCTGGCCGAATGTGCGGACACGGAAATCATCCGCCAGTTCGAGGCGCTCGAACGCGCGCAGCGCATTGACGCGCCGGAACTCTTGAGCCGCTCCACCGAACGGCTCGCGCGGCCTAACATCTCCGCGCTCGCCCGCGAATTGAAAGTGGCCCGCCGCACGGTCATCCGCGACTTGCAAGAACTCATCCGGCGCGGCCAGTTGCCGGCGGATGCGTATCCCGAATGGGAAAATCCCCGCGAAGAAAACACCGGCTGATTTTTTGGTGAGTCAGGGTGCGGAAAAAACTTTAGGAAATTTTCTCATTCGGATTGGTTTTTCTTTTCCGCCTGGAATTTGTTCTGGCACGCCAGTTGCAATAGCAGGGGCATGGCTCGAAAAAATAATCAAACGAAGTTCACCCGTCCCGCCGCGCAGATCGCCGCGATGAATTTACAGTCCGTGATGGGTCACTTTTCCGCACTGCGCGCGCTGCCGCGCCTGAAAATCCCAAAAATCCCGCGTCGGCGCATCCCGATTGTCATGTATGGCGGTTCGCCGGAGCCGGTGAAAATTAGGCACCTCCCCCAAAATCTAGGCAGTGTGGCTAGCGAAACTCGACTGACTCAAAGCCCGCGCCTTTGAATTTTTTTACGGCGCGGTTCGCGCGCGCGGCGCGGGCGATGTCGTCCACCGCATTTTGCCGCGCCGTGCGCCCGAAACGATCGGCCGGAGGCCGGTGCCACCCGGAGAATTTTGAAGGCGCACTTAATAAATCCCTCGCTGGCTTCGTTCAAAAAAATTTCCTAATCTCGCGCCGTTGAAAAATTTCATCCCCGACCATTACGCCACGCTCGGTTTGCATCAGGACTGCACGCCGGCGCAAATCCGCGCGGCCTATCGCGCGCTCGCCAAGCAGCATCATCCCGATGTGAACGGCGGCACGCCCGCCGCCTCGGCCCGCACGCAGGAATTAAACGCGGCGTATGAAACTTTGAGCGATGCGGAGAAACGTCAGGCCTACGATGAAGAACTCGCCTTGCCGAAAAAATCTGCGGCGCGAGCCACGGCCAAAATGCAACGCAACGTGGCGCAGGAAGTTTTTTTACGACTGGAAGAATTTCTGCGCGGTGCAAAATTGGAAGTGCGCGTGCACGACCCCGGCAATCCCGACGGCGCGGAAATCTACGAGCTTGCCGTGCCGCCGGCCACCGCGCCGGGCACACGTTTCCGCATCGAACGCAGCGGATTTTTTGCCGGCGGCTTCGTGGCGGTGCGGGTGAAAGCCAAGCCGGATTTTCGTTTCCAAGTGCGCGGCTCCGATTTGCGCTGTGATTTGAAAATCAGTTTTCAACGCGCCCAACTAGGCGGCGTGGAATCCGTGCGCGGCCTCACCGGAAATTTTTTGCGGGTGACGATTCCCAAAAAAGTGGCGCGGGGAGAAATTATTTCCATCGCTAACGAGGGCTTGCCCAAACCACGCGGCGGGCGCGGCGAGTTGCGGGTGCGGATCGCCTACCGCGTCGAAGTCCGCGTGGCTCGCGCTGGCAAATAATTTCGCGTCCGGCATTTACAAACTTCGCGCCGCCGCGCACGATGGACTTTCCTGCGGGGAAAATTCCATACCGCAGGCAGTTAACCCGCAGAATAAAAAATAAAAGTTATGGGCGATAAATCACCGAAAGCCAACCAGAAGAAATCCGGCCAGAAAACCGCGCAGGCCAGCAGCGCGAACCAGAAGAAAAGCGCGGCCATCGCCGCCAAGTCCTCCGCCGGCAAGAAAAAGTAACCGCCGTTTGTTTGCTGCCGCGCCTGAATCAAATCCAGGCGCGGCAAATTTTTTTGCCCGGCCAGCGCACCGCGATTGCGCCTTTTACCCGACTACTTGCTGTAAGCTCGCCAGTCCTTTTTCAAACTGGCAGCCCACCATCTTATCGCAGTTCACGAACAAGCCGAAAATTTTCCCCATGAGATTATTTTTGCCGGACATCGCCCACGTCACCCGCGTTTGGTTTCCCTCGGGCTTGAAAGTGAACTCCGCAATGTTCGTGGCGACCATCGGCTTCAGAAATTCGAGACGGAAGCGGATGCTCTGACTGGGCTGACTTTCAATGATGGTCATTTTGCCTTCGCCAACTTTATTGTTGCCCGCCCACGCCATCGCCGCGCCCAGACCGGCGGCGGCACCAGAAAAAGTGGGCGTGGCGTTCGGGTCAAGCTTGACCCACGGCGACCACTCGCGCCACTGGTGCAAATCGTTGACGTGCGGAAAAATTTTTTCCGGCATCGCGGAAATGTTCAACGAACGTTTGATAGTGAATTCATCCGGCTGGCCAGCCACGACGATGATGAACAGGATGGCGATGAACGCGAGGGCGAGCAGAATGGGAATCATATTTTTCTTTTGATGAGTTTGGTTAGTTGAGCAACCCGGCAAATTTTCCACGCGCTTTGCCAAGCAGATACAAAGCGCAGAGGATGATGACGTAAAGCATCCACATCTGCTTGTAATCAAGCAACTCTTTCGGGTCGCCGATTAAAACGTGGAACGCGATGATGTTCATGATGACTGGACCAAGCAACAGCAAACCGATATTTCGCAGGCGGGGAATCATCACGAGTAGTGCGCCGATAAACTCAAATAGCTTCACAAATTTAATGTAGCCCGTAGGCACAAGTGCCTCCATAAAATGCCACGCGGGTGTCCCCTCTGGTGATTTCGGAATGGTGATGAGGTTAAACAGCACTGGAACGCTCGCGGCGAGAAAGCACAGTCCAAGCAGAACGCCGGCGAGGTTAGGTAGATATTTTTTCATGAGTGTTTCGATTTTTTATTTGGTGATAAATTCAGCCGCCCGCCATCGCGCCAACTACCAGAAAAGGTTCAACGCCGTTCACAACTTCATCCGGCAACAACGTCTCCATGGGTGCGAGCGACAAATCTTCTTTGCACGCGAAATAGCGGATGAACGGCCGCCGTTTCAGCGTGCCGTGATCGCGGATCGTTCCGCGCAGTGCGGGAAATTTATTTTCCAGCGCGTCCAGCACGGCGCGCACCGTCACCGGCGGCGGAACCGCCAGTGTCACCTCGCCGTCCATACGCGCGAGATTCCGCAGATGAAATGGCAGCACAACGCGAATCATAAAAAAACTTAACCGCAGAGAACGCAAAAAGCGCAGAGAATTTTCATCCGTTATTTATCTTTGTGTTCTCTGCGCTCATTGCGGTTAAATAAAAATTCATTTCAACGTTTGCACTTCGACGGAATAAACCGCTGGCAGATGCTCCGCGATGGCCGTCCACGAATTGCCATCGTTGGCCGAGCAGTAAACTTGTCCGCCGGTCGTGCCAAAATACACGCCGCACTTGTCGAGCGAATCTACGGCCATCGCATCGCGCAGCACGTTGACGTAGCAATTTTTCTGCGGCAATCCCTTCGTGAGTGCCTCCCATTCGCCGCCGCCGGTCCGGCTGCGATACACGCGCAATTTTCCGTCCGGCGGATAATGCAGCGAGTCGCTCGTGATGGGCACGACATAAATCGTCTCCGGCTCGTTGGCATTCACGTCAATGGGAAAACCAAAATCGCTCGGCAGATTTCCGCTCGCTTCGCTCCACTGATCGCCCGCGTTGTCGCTCCGCAAAACGTCCCAATGCTTCTGCATGAACAACACCTCCGGCTTGGACGGATGCAGTGCGATGCGATGCACGCAATGGCCAACTTCCGCGTCGGGATCGGGCAATTCATACGGCGACTTCAACCCTTTCGTGATCGGCTTCCAATTTTTCCCACCGTCGTCCGTGCGGAAACAGCCGCCTGCGGAAATCGCCACGAAAATGCGTTTTGCATTTTTCGGGTCGAGCAAAATCGTGTGCACCGCCATGCCGCCCGCGCCCGGTTGCCAGAGCTGGCTTTTCGCTTTTCGCAAACCGGAAAGTTCTTTCCAGGTCTTGCCGCCATCAGTCGTTTTGAAAATCGCCGCGTCCTCGGCGCCTGCGTAAGCCGTGTCGGGATCAGTGAGCGACGGCTCAATGTGCCAGATACGTTTGAACTCCCACGGATGCGGCGTGCCGTCATACCACAGATGTTTGCCGGGTTCGCCGTCGTAAATAAATTTGTTGCTCTCGCCTTTGGGAAAACCTTGTTCACCTTTTAATTCTTCGGCGCTGCTGCCGGGCGTGTTCCACGTTTTGCCGCCATCATCCGAACGCTGGATGATTTGTCCAAACCAGCCGGAGGATTGCGAGGCGTAAAGGCGATTGGGATCAGCGGGCGAACCTTTGAGGTGATACATTTCCCAGCCCGCAAAGTGCGGCCCGGAAATTTTCCAGTTTTTACGCGTGCCATCTGCGGTGAGAATGAACGCGCCTTTTTTCGTCCCGATGAGAACACGGATTTTGCTCATGCTGAACCTCTGGTGTTTTGGTTTTGGGTGAATCGGTTGCCGGAATGGTATGCCTGTTTCCGGGCGGGATTGTCAAGTTTGTCCATTTACTTCTGTCGCCGCTCCGCGCATGATGCGGTGCCGCGGGGAAACTTTTATTCCGTCGGCAACACAACTCGGTTAACAAAAAAACAAAAAACATTATGGCCGCTAAAGCTAAAAAAGCCGTTGCTAAAAAACCCGCCCCGAAGAAAAAGGCCGCCGGCAAGAAGAAATAGCCGTCCGTCCCAAACCGTCTCTCGTGGAATAATTTTCCGGAGGGACGGATTTTTTTTGCCCGCGTCCAATGGTTGAACGAAGCGCGGACGGCGCGGACGCGAATTGCTCGGGGTTGAAAAAACTCGCGGGCGGGCCGCCCGCACTCCGAAAAATTATCGCCGCCAGCGCGACTGACCTGAACTTTGCGGGCGCGATGGCCCGCCGGATTGTGGATGCCGCGATGGGCCTGAAGACTGCGGGCGAGCGGGTCGTTGCTGGCGATGCTGCTGGTGTCCGCGCGTAAGCCGACTGTCTTCCTCCGCCGGATTGTAGGCCGGAGCGGCGGCGGTATAATTAAATCCTTCCGCTTTTTTCCGCACGATGCCGCGACCGATAAATCTTTCCAACGCGCGCAACTCCGAGTGATCCTCGTTCGTCACAAAACTGATCGCGTCGCCGATGGCGTTCGCGCGACCGGTGCGGCCAATGCGATGAATGTAATCTTCGACGTGCATCGGAAAATCATAATTGATGACGTGCGAAATGCCGTCCACATCAATGCCGCGCGCCGCGATGTCCGTTGCCACCAGCACGCGCACGGCGCCGGATTTGAAATCTTTCAACGCTTTCAAACGCTGATTCTGCGAACGGTTCGAGTGCAGCGTCGCGCAGCGAATTCCTTTTTGTTCAAGCTGCCGCGCGACGCGATCCGCCGCGTGTTTCATGCGCGAGAAAACCAAAACCATTTCCATTTTTGGATCGTTCAGAAGATGCAGCAGCAGCGCGGGCTTCAAATGTTTCGGCACTTCATAGACGAACTGCGTGACGGTTTCGGCAGGGTTTGCGCGACGCCCGATCTGGATAATTTTCGGCGCGCGTTGAAATTCATGCGTGAGCGATTCGATTTCTTTCGAGAGCGTCGCGGAGAACATCAGCGTCTGCCGCACCTTCGGCAGCTGCTGCACGATGCGGCGAATGGATGGAAGGAATCCCATGTCGAGCATCCGGTCGGCCTCATCGAGCACGAGATATTTTAACTGCGAAAAATCCGCCGCGCGTTGCCCCATCAAATCGAGCAAGCGTCCCGGACACGCCACGACCACATCCGTGCCCGAACGCAGCGCGCGGATTTGCGGATGTTCACCGACGCCGCCAAAAACCGTGGCGACGGTGAGTGGAAGATGTTTCGCATAGGCGCGGATGTTTTCCTCGATCTGCACCACGAGTTCGCGCGTCGGTGCGAGCACCAAAACTTTCGTGCCGCGCCGCGAACCTGGCGGTAGTTGCGCGAGCTTCGTGAGCATGGGCAGCGTGAACGCCGCCGTTTTGCCTGTGCCGGTTTGTGCGATGCCGATGAGGTCGTGGCCGGCGATGATCGGCGGAATGGCGGCGGATTGAATCGGCGTCGGCTCGGTGTAACCCGCTTCGGTCACGGCCTGCAAAATTTTGGCATCGAGGCCAAGAATACTAAATGACATAGCGGATGATGATAACATGGTTTGCGGCAATGGCACGCAATTAACATCGCCTGCCGTGACGGATAAAAAAACGCGTCGGTCATCCGGTTGCGGGCGGATGACCGACGCGTGGAGGGCCGCGCCGACGCGCGGACTTGGTAAGGTCGTGGTGCCCCCGGCGTCCGCGCCGGTGAGTTTCGGTAACAGTTACGCGTGGAATTCGCGGTTCACGCCTGCGAGAAAAATTTGCTCCGGGCGCGGCTGCGTTTGTTCCTGCCAAGCGTGCTGGACGGCGGCGCGCATTTTATCGAACCACCATTTTGCCCGCGCCACGCGCTGCTCGCGGCGTTGGCCGGAAATGCGGGCCGAGGTTGCGTTGAATCCGAGTTCGAGCTGTTCGTTGGTTGTCATAATTTTGGTTTAATTACGACGACACTTTCGCAGGTCAGGTAAGACATTGGCTGTCCAAGCAAAAATTATTTAAAAGTTTTTTTGTTGAAAACAGCGGAGACAAGAGGGATGGCTTGAAACTGTTTTTAAAAGTGCTGCCTACGATGGAATGTGCTGCCCGAAATAGGCACAAAACTAGTGCGACTCTATGGCGGAGCGACACGCCCCACCAATGCAACGCATGACTTTTAGAGTTAGTATTGTTCTACGGGGAAGATCGGATTTGCGGCTGGTTGGGTGCGTGATGGTTGGGTGCTCAAGCCGTCCCTTGGCAGGCAACGTTTCGACAGTTTCTAAAAAGCAACCGCGCTTCAGGATTTTTCTTCAATCAATTCACGCCGCGCACCGCCGAGAAGTTGTTCGACAAAATTCGTGGAATACACGCCGCGCCGGAAGTTTGGATCCTGCATGATGGCTTGTTGAAAAGTCGCTGTGGTCTTGATGCCGGTGATGAGCAGTTCGCTCAAGGCACGGTTCATGCGGTCAATGGCCTCGCGGCGGTCTTTGCCTTTGACAATGACTTTACCAATCATGGAGTCATAAGTCGGCGGAATCGTGTAGCCGGCGTAGGCGTGGGTGTCCACGCGCACGCCGCGTCCGCCGGGCTGATAATACATTTCAATGCGTCCGGGGCTGGGGCGGAAATCACCGAACGGGTCTTCGGCATTGATGCGGCATTCGATGGCGTGGCCGCTCATCACGATATCGCGCTGGGAATATTTCAGCGGCTCGCCCATCGCGATCTCAATCTGGGCGCGGACGAGGTCAATACCGGTGACTTCCTCGGTGACGGGATGCTCCACCTGAATGCGCTTGTTGACTTCGAGGAAATAATAATTGCCGGCATCGTCCACAATGAATTCTACCGTGCCAGCATTGGTGTAGCGCGCGGCCTCGGCGATGCGGACGGCGGCGGCACCGAGCTTGTCGCGCAACTTGCGGAATTTATTTTCCAACAACGGCGAGGGAGATTCTTCGATGAGCTTCTGGTTGCGGCGCTGGATGGAACAATCCCGTTCGCCGAGGTGGATGATCTTGCCTTTGTTGTCGCCGAGAATCTGGATTTCGATGTGGTGCGGATTCTCGATGAACTTCTCAATATAGACGCCGGAATTGCCAAAGCACTTTTCCGCCTCGGTGCGCGCGGTGTGATAACCTTTGACAAGTGAAATGTCATTGTGCGCAATCCGCATCCCGCGTCCGCCGCCGCCGGAGACGGCTTTGATCATGACGGGGTAGCCGATTTTTTTGGCGATGACGAGCGCGTCCTTTTCATTGTCCACCGTGCCTTCAGAACCGGGCGGGATTTCCACGCCCGCTTTTTTGGCGAGTGCGCGGCTGACGGCTTTGTCTTCCAGCGCACTCATCGCGCGCGGACTTGGCCCAATGAAACGAATGTTACAGCTCTCGCATACTTCTGCGAAGTGCGCGTTCTCGGACAAAAATCCGTAGCCCGGATGAATCGCATCAACATCTGCGATTTCCGCCGCGCTGATGATACGGTCAATGCGGAGATAACTTTCCGAGGAAGCCGCCTTGCCGATGCAAATCGCCTCATCCGCCATCTGGACGTGCATGGAGTTCGCATCAATCTCGGAATACACCGCGACCGTGCGGATATTCAATTCTTTGCACGCGCGAATGATGCGAACGGCAATTTCTCCGCGATTAGCGATCAGGACTTTTTCAAACATGATTTAAGAAATTCCGATTGGAGCGGATTATTGCGGACGAACGCGAAACAGTGGTTGGCCAAATTCCACCGGCTTGCCATTTTCGATCAAGACCTGCGTGATGACGCCCCTGACCTCGGATTTGATTTCATTCATCACCTTCATCGCCTCAATAATACAGACGACTGACTCCGGGGTAACTTCCTTGCCAACATCGGCGTAAGAACCCGCTTCTGGTGACGGTGAACGATAAAATGTTCCAATCATCGGTGATTTTATATCAATTTCGCCAGTAGAAGCCGCAATTGGAGCCGAAACAGACATTGCTGCAGAAGCCATGGGTTGAGCGGACGGAATCGGAATTGGCAACATTGGCATCGAATCATCAGGCTGAACTGCCGGCGAACCGCCACCCAAACCACGTTTAAGCCGCAACTTTGAATCTTTCTCTTCCAATTCAAACTCCGTGATGGAGTTTTTCTTCATCAAATCAATGATGGCCTTAATATCTTTTAGATCCACGATGCGTTTTCGTTAAAGTTTGATTAAAACTACTAGTTTGTAAGCCGCAAAATAGCAAAAAAGATTCTGCAATTGCGACAACAGAACGGAGGTTAGTGAGAAAACTAAAAAACGTCAAGGCAATAAAACAAATAAATCAAGCCGCATTTGAGACATTATTTTTGCAAGTTAACGTCAACTGCTGCTTCTAGTCCTAGTAGATACGATTTTGCGCCGAACCCACAAATTTGCCCCCGGCAAACCGGAGCGATAAGCGACTTATGGCGAAATTCCTCCCGCGCATGGATATTTGAAAGATGAATTTCTACCGTCGGCACGCCGACTGCCGAGATGGCGTCGCGCAGAGCCACGCTCGTGTGCGTGTAGGCGGCGGCATTGATGACAATCGCGTCAAAATTCCCCTTTGCCTCTTGGATCCAAGTCACTAATTCCCCTTCTTGATTCGACTGGCGAAAATCCACCTCGGCTTTTATTTCCTTCGCCCGCTGACGCACCTGCGCCTCAATGTCCGCCAAAGTCGTGCGACCGTAAACCTCCGGCTCGCGCGTGCCGAGCAGGTTTAGGTTCGGCCCGTTCAGAAATAAAATTTTCATGGCCAAGTTTTAATATTTTTTTGATTTTTTGTCGAATTCAATCCGCTTTTCACCAATCAAGAGTCCCAATAACGTAAAAGCCGTCCATGCTAACGCGGGAATGAAAATCCCAAACTCGCCCAGACTCTGCATGAACCAAGCGAGGACGCCGGTAAAAACGGCGAACGTAAACACATCCGCGCTCCGCCAGTATTTTTTCCCGGCAACGGTTAGCGCCAAAATAATCCACGCGGTGTAACTTATTCCGCCAGGAATCCCGCTATCGCAAAATTGTTCTAAAAAGTCATTGTGCGTGAGTCGCGCCATTTCGGCAGCGGGCGACTTGAGTTGCGCGTAGGGCCGCTGGAACGTGCCCGGCCCAGTGCCGGTCAGCGGGTGCGCCGCTGTGATCTGCGCCGCCGCGCGCCAATAAACAAACCGGGCGGTGGCACTCGTGGCTCCGGCGGAAAAATAGCTGTGAAACCGTAACGCAAAAACTCCAAGGCCAAAAACTAAAACGACAGTGACGGTGGCAAATTTAAGTTTCTGCGGCCAGTTCAAACGCAGCAGAAAAAGTCCGGCCGCGAAAATCCCGACCAGCCAGCCGAGCTTTGAATCAGTGGCAAAAAACGCCGCGCTGCCGAGAAAAATTGCCAGCGCGATGGCCGTGAAGCGAATCAGCGGCTTCAGGTTTTTGGTCGTGCCCACCGCGAGCGCGAGCGACAGCGGCCAGAGCAGCAAAATCAGTCCGGCCAGTGCATTCGGATAAACGAGCGTGCCGTAGGCGCGGCCCTTTTCCATTTTTTTCAGGATGACTGGGTTGACGACATCCACGCCGTTTGTCGTGATGATGAGGTCGTCGTTCTTCATGGACAAAACGGTCTCTGGTGGAAAATTTGTCCAGCCTGTTCGCTGACCCTCAATTAGGGTTTGCCGCTCCGTCGGGAATTCAATTGCCTTTTGATCCACGGCACGGATGAGGCAAAAAGTGAAGGCCGCCAGCACTCCCGGCAAAATCCAGCGCAACAAATTTTCCCGCGCGAACAAAAATAAACCGAGAAAAAAACACGCCACGCAGCCGAAATACTGCCAGAGCGTCGCCGTCGTCAAAGTCGCATCTACGGATTTACTGGCCGAAAAAAATTGCCAGCCCAGCCACGCCAGCGGCAGCCACAAGAGCCAGCGGTTGGCGGGGAGGAGAAATTTTTTAGCAGCGATCAATAAAATGCCGAAGATTGTAAAAGGCAATAGAATCAAGCCAGCCCAGTGCGGTGGCCACGGCTCGTTCAGAAATTCCGTGGGCGATTTCGGCACCGAAATTTTGTGATCCAAGATGACCGGGTTGCCGAATTTCCAGATGCAGAGTCCCAAGAACAGGCCGAAGGCGAGCGCGAACATTTTCGGCGCGGTGACATTTTTCATCGCATCAGAGTTTCAATTTCAGGAGGCCAACTTCGAGCGCGAGCGCTTCCTGCACATTGCCGAGGAGCATCCGCTGGGTCTGGTCGAGCACTAAAATATTTTCCTGCGCCTGCCGGGTGCTGATGCGTTTGGCGACTTCATCCGCGCCATAAATTTGTGGGAGCTGGAGCAGTGTCTCGCCGACGGTGAGCGTGTGCAGCCAGACATCGCGTAGCCACCATTGCAGCAGCGCGAGCACTTCGCCGCGCTGCCGACGATACTCGGCCTCAATGGCCGCTTTCAGTTCATCCTCCCATTTCTCGCGTAGATTTTTTTCCGCGTCCCCGTATTTTTCCAGCGGCGAACGGGCGGTCAAAGTTTCATCCACGCGCTCGCGAATGGCGTTGAGCTGTTGCAGTAACGCGTCGAGGAGCCGGTAGCGACCAAATAAACTTTTTTGCTCTGTGGCGGCGGCGGAACTGAATTTTTGCAGCCAGCTTGCTTGCTCGGCGGAAAGTTCGCGCGCGGTCTCGGCGGAAAAATTCAGCCGCAGGCAGCGCGACAAGATTGTTTCCAGAATCCGCGACGGCTCGGTGGTGAGCAAAATTAAAACGGATTTCGGCGGCGGTTCTTCGAGCGTTTTGAGAAAGGCGTTCGCGGCGTTCGTGTTCAGCCGGTCCGCGCCGACGATGACCGCGATTTTGTATCCGGCCTCGGTGGGCTTGAGTTGAATCTGCTGCATCAGGTCGCGCATCTGGTCAATGGTGATGACGCGCGATTTAGATTCCGGCCGCGCCCAATGAACATCGGCGTGAATGTCTTCGGAAATTTTTTTGCAGCTCGGACATTCATCGCAGCAATCGGTGGCGTTGCCGGAAATTTTTTTCGGCGACTGGCAATTTAGCGTTTTCGCCAGTGTTTTCGCGAGATTTTCGAGGCCGTCCAATTGGCTGCCGGTGAGGAGATACGCGTGACCGAGTCGGCCCCGCGCGAGCGAGCGTTGTAAAAGCTGAACGCCTTGGGATTGTTCGGGAAAATCAGTGAAGGCCATTTTGCATTTTTCGGTTGGCGATGCAGCCCGCCAGTGCTGCGCTTTGGCGCGGCAACTTTTTTCCCTGCCAGTCAGGGAAAAAAGTTGGTGCCGACGGAGGGGGTCGAACCCACACACCCTTACGGATACCAGATTTTGAGTCTAGCGCGTCTGCCAATTCCGCCACATCGGCTAAAACCAACACTTGCCCGCTGACTTCGTTTGCCGGGCAAACTGCAAATCAGCGGCTCCAAGTATCTGCCAAGCGCAGAAAATCGCAAGCCCATTCACCTGCCAGCTCATTCGTCAATTGGATGGTTGACGCTTCCCACTTTCCGCCTAAACTTCCGTCCGCTCGGTCGGGGATGAAATTCAATTCATGTCCGCACCGAAGTTCGGAGAACAATTTCCATGTTAATCATTCGCGATCTAAAAATGACTTTTGGCGGACGCACTCTTTTTGAGAACGCGTCCTTTCAGGTGAACTACGGCGAACGCGTCGCGCTCGTCGGCGCAAACGGCACGGGCAAGACGACGTTGTTTTCCATCATCCTCAAGGAACGCGAGCCGGATTCCGGCACGATTGAGCGCGATGAGTGGACGATGGTCGGCCATCTGCCGCAGGAAGGCGAAGCGCTCGGCGACGAAACGGTTTTGGAAGTGGCGACTGGTCGCGTGGAGGAATTGCCGCAGATTGAAAAGCGTCTGCACGAACTGGAAAAAACCGGCGACGTTTCCAGTGCGGAATACATGGAGCTGCACGCGAAGCACGACAAGCTGAACGATCCCGAAGTCGAGACGAAGGCGAAGAAAATGTTGCGCGGCCTCGGCTACAAGGATGCAGATTTCACCCGTCCGGCAAAAGAAATGAGCGGCGGCTGGGTGATGCGAGCGCGCCTTGCGCGGCTGCTCGTGATGGAACCGGATTTGTTGCTGCTCGACGAGCCGACAAACCATCTCGATTTGCTCTCGCTACTGTGGCTGCAAAATTATCTCAAGAATTATTCCGGCGCGGTGCTGCTGATTTCGCATGATCGCGTGTTCATGGATGAGATCATCACGGAGGTTCAGGAAATTTCCGAAAAAAAACTCATCGCCTACACCGGCAACTACACGGATTTTCTCCGCCAGCGCGAGGAGCGTTACGAGCAGCAACTCGCCGCCTACAAAAATCAGCAGAAAGAAATCGCCGACTTGCAGGCGTTCGCAGACCGCTTCCGCTCCATTCCGTCGAAGGCGTCACAGGCGCAGAGCAAGCTCAAGCAGATCGAGCGGCTCGAACTCATCGAGAAGCCGATGGCCCCGCGCAAACCGTTTCGTTTTCAGATTCCGCCGCCGCCGCGTGGCGGCCAGCGCGCGATTTCGCTGGAGGGAATCCACATGGCCTACGGCGCGAACAAAGTTTATTCCGGCCTCGACCTCACGGTGGAACGCGGCGAACGCACGGTGCTCGTCGGCCCGAACGGCGCGGGGAAATCGACGTTGCTGAAAATTCTCGCGGGTGTGGTGGAATTTCAAAAGGGCAAACGCGACCTCGGACATAACGCGAAGATCGGTTACTTCAGCCAGCATCGTGGCGCGACGCTCGACCCGGAAAAGACTGTGCTCGAAGAAGTGCAGGCGTGTGCGCCATTGATGCGCGAAGACGAAATTCGCGGTGTGCTCGGCTCGTTCATGTTCCGCAAGGATGACATCTACAAGAAAACCGCCGTGTTGAGCGGTGGTGAAAAGAGCCGCTTGAACTTGATCAAATTTCTCGTCGATCCGCCGAATCTGTTGCTGATGGACGAGCCGACGACGCACTTGGACATTCACACCGTCGAATCGCTCACGCTCGCGCTGGAGCGTTACGAAGGCACGCTGATTTTCATTTCGCATGATGTGCATTTCATCCGCCATCTCGCGACGAAAGTGCTGCACGTCAACAACGGGCAGATCACGCCCTACGTCGGCGGCTATGATTATTTTCTGGAAAAAACCAACGCACTGGACAACGAACGCGCCGCGCTCACGGCGGGTTGAAATGTTATGGCGCAGTTTCCCGTCAGCCTCGAAAAAGAAAGCGCGCTTGCGCAGCGCATGGCCGCGCTCGGTGTGCGCGAGGCAGACATCGAGGAATCGTTCGTTCGTTCCGGCGGCAATGGCGGACAGAATGTGAACAAGGTTTCCACCTGCGTCATGCTCGTGCATCCGCCAACCGGCGTGGCGGTGAAATGTCAGGCGACGCGCCAGCAAGGCATGAATCGCTTTCTCGCCCGCCGTTTACTGCTCGATAAAATTGAGGAAAAGAAAAACGGTTTCGTCGCCGCGCAGCGTGCTGAGATCGAAAAAATCCGCCGCCAGAAACGCAAACGCTCACGTCGCGCCAAACAAAAAATGCTCGCGGATAAATCGCATCACGGCGACAAGAAAAATTCCCGTCGGCGCGTCGGCCCGTCCGAGTGACGATGGCTCCGGCGCAAATCACCTGCCGCATTCACCTATGAAAAATTCTCGCCAACCTTTTTGCCGCACCGCCTTGAGCCTGATTTTATTTTGCGCCGCGTTTTCCGCCGGTGCCCAGCAACGCGGTTGGCCGGTGGCGACGAATGACGAATCCGGTTTCGTGAAAATCTTCGACGGCCAGACGCTCGCGGGCTGGGCGGGCGACACGAATTATTGGCGCGTGGAAAACGGCGCGCTCGTCGGCGAAATCACGCCCACCAATTTGCTCAAGGTAAATTCTTTCATCGTCTGGCGCGGCGGCGAGACGCGGGATTTTGAATTGAAGGTGGAGTATCGCATCACCGCGCAGGGCAACAGCGGCATCAATTATCGCAGCGTCATGGTGACGAATGGTCCATGGACGATGCGCGGTTATCAGGCGGACATTGATGGGCGCAATCAATACACCGGGCAAAATTACGAGGAGCGTGGCCGGACATTTCTCGCGTTGCGCGGACAGGTCACGCGGCAGGTGAATGATCAATTGCCGCAGATCATCGGCACGCTCGGCACGCCCGCCGAACTGCTCGCGGTCATCAAAACGAATGACTGGAATGAGTATCACCTCATCGCCAGCGGCAACACGTTGACGCACATCTTGAATGGCCGCGTGATGAGCGTGGTGCTGGACGAAGACACGGCGAACCGAAAGTTTGACGGACAACTCGGCGTGCAAGTTCACGTCGGTCCGCCGATGAAAATTGAGTATCGAAATTTCCGGCTCAAGTCGCTGGCTGGTGAGAAATAGAGAACGGTGGAGAAAATTTCTAGTGGCAAAGTTTTGTGGGGCGCGTCGTCGTCGCGCTGGCTCTGGTGAAAATACTTTTCCCCGTCGCGAAGGATTTTGCCTTGG
>JANYCI010000278.1 GCA_025360325.1 Limisphaerales bacterium
CGTCCTCGCGAGCCGCTTGGTCTAGCGATGCCCGGCTCGCGAGGACGCTCGCCCCACCTACACCCACGCGTTTTGATAATCCCATTGAAAACGAAAAAACCCTCCGGCGAAACGCCGGAGGGTTTTTGGTTTCAGAAAAAAATTAATTGTAATCGGGCGTGTTGGTCACGGAGCCGGGCGGCGGCACCATCCAGCCAAAACGGATCGGCACGAGCGCGTTCGGAATCCCCGGCGGCACCTTGGACGGATCCAGAAAATTCAGGTCGAAGTTGTATTTGCGCGAGGGTGGATTGTAGTAAGCATTGGCGGGGGTCGGCGTGAATCCATCGGGGTTGCGGAATTGGTTGGTAGCCGAGGTGCTGTCCCACAAACGCAAAATAGAGGTGTTCAACCAAAGTTTTTGTTGACCGCCCGAACCACTCAACCAGTTTTGCAACAGGCGCGGTAGGTTGTGAACTCCGCCACTGAAGGTGGTGGCGCTCGTCCCGGTGGATGGCATTGAGCCGGTCACGATGGCAGCGTTGACGGTGGTTTCATAACGTGCGTCATACTGACTGTCCCCTTGCGAGTAGGCGGTGGTGCTGTGGGCGTCCGACCAGTTGGAGGAGAGAATGGTGAGCGAGTCAGACATGATGGCAGCGGGATAAGTGTAGGCAGTGTTGGTGTCTCCCGCCGACGAAGGGCCGGCAGTGGTCTGCTGAACATTGTAGTTGCCCATGACATACACCGGATTTTTGGTGGCGACGGTGAACCCGTGCGAATTATTGGCTGGCAACACGGCACCGTTATACAAGCGCACGACATTCAGTTGCCCAGGCTGGGTGACGGTAGGCTGCCGCTGATCGGCCACATACATGATGGTGGGATATACGAGCGAACTCGATGGCAGCTTGCCTTGCACTTTGGAGTTGGTGGCGACCCAAGTCGCGAGCGTTCCCATGTTGATGTCCGTGATGATATTCGTTTTCGTTTCGCGCCGGTCGTAAAACGAGTTGTCCAGATCCAGAAACGGCAGGTTGGTGGCGAGGCTGCTGGGATTGGAATTAGTGAAAACGTAGATGGCGGGCGCGGGGTCGTTGCCGGGCACTGCGCCGTTCACGCTGGCCTGCAAAATCATGGTCACCGTGGGATTCGCCGTGACGCCTAATGCGTTATTAGTGATGAGCAGAATCATTTGCGCCTGATTGTAGAGACGCTGCTTGCCGACGACCGAAATTGGCGATTCGCCGTTCGTCGGGGGGTCAATCAGGAAATGTGAGTTAGTCATGTTCAGCGACACGGTGACGCTCGCAACGTTCGTGGTATAAGCGGGCGAGTTGCTAAAAAAAGTATTCCAAGTAGCGTAGGCAGACAGCCCGTCCAGACCCGGCGCGTCGAGCGTCGAGGTGGTGCTGACCGCACTGTAAAAATAAAGCGAGGCGGTGGTGCCGACAGCAATCGAGCCATTGGCGTGGGTGCGGCCATTGACCGTCATGGGCGCGCATTGGGTGAACTCCAAATTGCCATTGTAAAAAATGGCGTAGGTGCTCAACGGCACGAGTGCCAGCAGCACATCTATCTGCGCGGTTCCCATGACATTGCGCTTGCTGCGGGTGTCCCGCACGTTGGACACAATGCGATAAACCGGTGAGCCAGCCGTCAACAACCCGCCGTAAGCCGAGGGCAGCGGGCCGGTGTAATTCGTGATCCATTGCACATACGTTTTGTTCGTGTTGCCTTGGCCGTCGCTGAACAGAAAATCTCCCCAGTAGCTGTCTTCTGCGGACGAAGGCACATCCGCTTGGAAAGTCGCCACGGAGTTGCTCACCGTGGAGGGTCCGTAACTTTGAAAATTCCAGGCGATGTCGGCGTAGGCTTTTTCCACCGCCGCCTCGGCGGCGTTATTGGCCGCAAGATAGTCGTTGTTGCGCTGGTTCAAAATACTGATCGTGTGCGAGCGATACATCGCGCCAGCTAGGATCGCGATGCTCACGCCCGCGATGATCATCACCATTAGCAGCGCAAAACCATCGCGACGGGAGCGGGGGGAGAAGTTTATTTTCATAGCAAATCACTCCGGCAGATGCGGCGTGGCGCGGAATTCTATTTTGAAATAATCGTAAAGGCCGTTGGTTCCCACCGGGGTTAGCGGGTAGAGAAATTTCGCGAATTGCAGTTTGGCGTGGATGACATTTTTATACGCCTTACTGCTGCCTTGGTTGGTCGCCACTGTCCCGGCGTAATCTTCCGCCACAAAACTGAAGCCGCTGGTCAGCCAGTTCACCAAGTTGGAGGTCAGGCACACCGGAGTGGTCGTGGTGGTGCTGGTGTAACGCATCAATTTGCCGTTGTTGTTCGCTGCGTCAGTGGTATCAAAATAATACATCACATAGGCACTGTTGTTCGTGGTCTGGAACAGTTGCAACGCGGGGCCGTTCTGCGCGGAATTCGCCGCAACGCCCGTAAAATTTGTTCCGCTCAACGTGCCGATCTGCCACGTCTTCGCCATACGGATGTCCTCCGGCAATTTATTCAGCACCGCGCGTGAGGAATCGCTCGCTCCGCATTTACTCTCGATCAACTGGTTTTCGCGCAGCCCCAAAATGTGCGCCGAGACGAGTGCCAGCGTGACCATGCTGAAAATCACGATGGAAAACATCATCTCCAGCAGCGTGAACGCACTGGCGGCAATTTTATTTTGTCCGGTTAAATTCATGGGGTCAGTTAAAAATCATCGGCCCAGCGTCGAGGAATCAGGGTTGTCCGGCGCGAGGTAAGTCGAGACGGTGTTCGTATAAACTCGCGCCTGATATTTGCCCCAGTCATTGAACGGCCACACCGTATCAATTCGCGCCATGATCAATTGGACATTGGTATTACTCGCAAAGGAAACCACCCGGAAATTGATAAAATTTGTCACCACTACATAACCGTTTCCATGCCACGGCACATCCATGATGTTGGTGACATACCCGGAATAGTTAGTCCACACGCTGCCGGTGGAATACTGCAGGCTGCTGCCCAGCATCGGCATATTCGTCACCTCGCATTTGTTGAGCGTGGGATCCCACGTCGCCGACCGCACCTGTTCCAACACCTGCACGCCCATGGACTGCGCCGCGAGCGAATAGCCGGACCACTCCGTCATCTTGCCGCTGATGATGTAGCCTTGAATGATCGAGCCGAATACCAGTCCCACGATGAGCAACGCCATCAGCACTTCCACCAACGTCATACCCGCCACGCGGCGGCGCGGACGGCGACACGCTCCGCCATGGCTGGCCAGCATCGCAAGTTTACTCAATTCCATTTTCACTATTTCAGCACATCATGTGCCATGCTGGCAAGTCAAGCATTCAGTTGTCAGACTTTTAGCCTGATTTACCAATTATCCCTGCAATCGCAGCCCCGGAGCCTTCACAAATTGCACCGCCCGCAGATAAATCGGCTCCAAAGGCACTGTTGTCACAGCGTTAGTTTCACCGGCTAGACGGGCAATTTCTGCCGCCCTAGGAAAAAATTGCCGCTCTTGCTGCGGCCCCAGACAGATTTCTCCTGCCGCCTTGCGCGCCACAATTTCATCCGCCGCCACAATCCGCAACGGCAAAACTTCCGCGCGACCACCGGCAGAAATCTTCCAGCCCGACAGATAAAATTCCCCGCGCTGGGCGTCCACCACGAAATTCACGCGCCCGAAAATTTGCTCCGTCTGCGCCCGTGCCGCCATCGCCGCCACGCTACTCACGCCGAGTGTTTTTATTTCGCGCGCCAGTCCCCAGCCTTGCGCCACCGCGATGGCCGCCCGAATTCCCGTGTAACTTCCCGGCCCCAAACCAACCGCGATGCCCTGAATTTCTGCGCGCGAAATTTTTGATTCCGCCAAAACTTTTTCGATCAGCCCCAGCGCATCCGTCGCGCGCGATTCCGTCTGCTGCTGCGCCGCCGCCAGCACCACGCCGTCGCGTGCCAGAGCCACACTCCGCCAATCCGAAGAAAATTCAAGCGCGAGCATCGTCATAAAAAATCGTCGTAAATAATTCGGCGTTCGTTCTCGTTGATAACTTCAAGTGCCACATTTTTCAAATCGGCCATCGGCCATCGGCAATCGTAAATCCGTTCCGCCCATTCAATCACGCTCACGCCTTCGGGCTTCAAATACTCTTCAATGCCCGCGCTTAAAATGTGTTCCGGCGTTTCCAACCGATACAGATCCAGATGAAATAATTTCAAGCGCCCGCCGCCATATTCGTTCACCAGCGTGAACGTCGGTGAATGCACGCGCCCAGCAATCCCCAGCCCCCGCGCCACGCCGCGCACGAACTGCGTCTTGCCCGCGCCGAGATCGCCGCTCAACGCGATGACGAGTCCGCGCCGCGCCGCGCGCCCGAATTTTTCTCCGAGCGATTCCGTCTCCGCCGGGCTATGAGAAATGAACGTAGCCATGCGCGTTAAATGTGTGCGTGCCGATCTTGTCGCGGATCGAAATTCCTTCGCCGGCAACAATTTTTCCGATGCAACTCAACTTCAGTCCGGGAAATTTTTTGTGCCACGCATCCACCAGTTTCACCGCGTCTTTGCTGGCGAGAGTGAACAGCAGTTCAAAATCTTCGCCATCCGTCAGCGCCGCCACAAACGCGGGTTTGGTCGTGTCGCCACCGCGCGCCCGCAGTTTCGCGGCGCGCGAAATCGGCACCGCTGATTTCAAAATGTGCGCGCCAACTTTGCTCGCATTCAAGATATGCCGCAGGTCGCCGCCCAAGCCGTCGCTCACATCCATCAGCGCATGAACCGTAAAATGTTCCGCCAGCCAGCGCGCTTCTGCGAGGCGCGGCTCGAACTCGAGATGCCTGCCCGCGAGGGAGCCGCCGAGTTCGCCCGTCACAAAAATCGCGTCCCCGACTTTTGCGCCGCCGCGCAAAATTTGTTTTCCGCGCGGAAAGGTTCCGAGCAGCGCGATGGAAATCAAAATGCGTTCGGGATTCGTCGTCGTCTCGCCGCCGACAATGGCCACGCCGTATTTTTCCGCAAGCGAATTCAGTCCATCGTAAATTTTCGCCACGAACTCGACATCAAAATTTTCCGGCAGCGCGATAGTCACGAGTGCCGCCGTGGGCGTTCCCGCCATCGCCGCGATGTCGCTCAAGCAACGCGCCAGCGCCTTGCGCCCGATTTTTTCCGGCGACGTTTCGCGCGTGAAATGAATGCCTTCAACGACCGCATCGGTCTTGAACAAAATCAATTTGTCCGGCACGCCGAGATCGAGCACCGCGCAGTCATCGCCTGCGCCCACCACGACGTTTTCGTTCGTCGGCAGCGATTTTGTCAGACGCGCAATGAGTTCAAATTCGTTCATGGTAGTAGCACAGGCAGCTTGCCTGTGAGTTTCGGAAAAACGCAGAGACGCAGAGGAGCACGGAGAAAAATGCGGCAGATTCAACGGATTTAATCTTTGCGCCTCTCTGCGTCCTCTGCGTCTCTGCGCTTTTGGGAATGGTTCGCATTATTTTTGCAGAAGTAGCAGGCCAAGATTGATGGCGTTGAACGCGCTGTGCGCGAGCATCGGCGCAAGCAGGCCGCCGGTTTTTTGGTAGAGCCACGTCAGCGCGAGCGCGAACACAAACAGCGGCAGAAAAATTGGCGGGTTGTTGTGAATTAAGGCGAATAATAGGCTCTGCACCAGCCACGCGCATTTGGGCCAGCCAAGTTTTTTAAGCGTGGAAAACAGCACGCCGCGAAAAATAAATTCCTCCGCCATCGGCGCGATGATGACCGCAAAAAATCCGAGATACACTTTCAGTCCGACAGACTTCACGTTGCCGAACATTTCCACCGCGCGCTGGTCTTCGATTTTCCAACCCATTTTTTGCAGCGCGATTTCGGAAATGTATTTCAGGCCCAACGTCACCAGCAGTGCCGCCAGCAGCACGCCGCTGGTCAGCCACAGGTTGCGCCGCCAATGAGGATCATTCAGGCCGAGTGACGCGCGCCAGCCACCGCAAAAAAATTCCAGAAAAAATCCGCCCAGCACCAGCACCGCGCCGTGAAAACAGAGCGTCGTCAGCAGCACGCTGCCGACGCTGTCCGGAGAGCGAAAGCCCGCCACGCCCGCGCGTTGCAGCAGTGCCACCGCGATGCTGCCGCCGAAGAGCGACATCGCGATACCGCCGAGCAACGCCATCACCGCCTCGGGCGACCATGTTTTTTTCCATAACACAATGTTAGCGTAGCGATTTCGCGCGGGCGAGACGATGGAAAAAACTGCGCGCACCAACATCCAAGCTCCAGAGAAATATAAATTTCAAAACCCCGGTGGGGCGATCGTCCCTGCGAGCCGCCGATACCGTTGGCGCACGCGGCTCGCGCGGACGCTCGCCCCACCAAATCAAACGACCACAAAATTTCTCTGGAGCTTGGAGCTGGGAATTTGGATGTTAAGTCCGCCATGCCCACGCCGCACAAATTTACCAACCGTCTCGCCCAGGAAAAATCCCCCTACCTGCTTCAGCACGCCCATAATCCCGTGGATTGGTGCGCGTGGAATGATGCGGCCTTCGCGCGGGCGCGCACGGAGGATAAGCCGATTTTTTTGAGCATCGGCTACTCCACCTGCCACTGGTGTCACGTCATGGAGCGCGAAAGTTTTGAGGATGAACGCGTGGGAAAATTTCTCGCCGAACATTTTATCAGCATCAAAGTGGATCGCGAGGAGCGCCCGGACGTGGACAAAATTTACATGACCTTCGTGCAGTCCACGACCGGCAGCGGCGGCTGGCCGTTGAATGCTTTTCTCACGCCAGAATTAAAACCGTTTTTCGGCGGCACTTATTTTCCGCCGGACGAGCGTCACGGGCGTCCAAGTTTTTTGAGTTTGCTCCAGCAGATCGCCGGGCTGTGGCGCGAACGGAAAACGGAAATTCTCGCCAGTGCCGAGGAGCTGCACGCGCGGCTGGAACTCATCACGACGCGCGCTGCGAAAGAAAATGTTCCGCTCACACCCAACGTCTTGCGGCACGCGCTGGAAAATTTTAAGGAAGCCTGTGACTCCGTGAATGGCGGCTTCGGCGGCGCACCGAAATTTCCGCAGCCGAGCATCCCGACTTTGGTTTTGCGCGCGGCGAAACGCTTCGGCGATGACGACGCGTTGAAAATGGTCTTACACACTTGCGACCGCATGAATGCAGGCGGGATTCACGATCAGCTCGGCGGCGGTTTCGCGCGTTACGCCGTGGACGCCGAATGGCTCGTGCCGCATTTCGAGAAGATGCTCTACGACAATGCACAGCTCGTGCATTTGTATTTGGACGCGCATTTGATTTCCCATTACGCCTCACGCCCCACGCCTCACGCGGCCACTGCCCGCGACATCCTCGACTACCTCCTCCGCGACCTAACACATCCCGACGGCGGATTTTTTTCCGCCGAAGATGCGGATAGCGAAGGTCAGGAAGGAAAATTTTATTGCTGGACGCACGACGAACTTTCCAAGCTGCTCTCGCCGGAAGAATTCATCGTCACCGCAAATTATTTTGGCATCACCAAGCAAGGCAACTTCGTGGATCACAGTCATCCCGATCCGCTGCCGGGCTTGAATGTGTTGAGCATTGTTGATCCAAACATTCCAGAAGCCGACAAACCATTGCTCGCCGCCGCCAAAACCAAAATGCTCGCCGTGCGCGCCACGCGCATCCGCCCGCATCTGGATGACAAAATTCTTGCCTCATGGAACGGCCTGATGCTCGGCGCGTTTGCGCGGGCGTCTGCTGTTTTAGGCGATGAAAAATATCTCGCGGCGGCGGAAAAGAATTTGAAATTTATCCGGGAAAAACTTTGGGTGGATTCTGGTTCAACGCTCGCCCTCACCCCGGCCCTCTCCCCCGGGGAGAGGGAGAAACGCTCCCAGCTTTTCGGCGAAACCACAGTAGCCAGCGGCTCGACCGACTTGCGAAAAAAAGAGCACAGCCAACTGCTGTCCCCTCTCCCCGGGGGAGAGGGCCAGGGTGAGGGGGCGGCGGGGAAAAACATTGGCACGCTCTATCACCGCTGGCGCGATGGCGAACGCGATTCCGTGCAGCTTCTCGAAGCCTACGCTTTCCTGCTCGATGGCGTGATCCATCTTTACGAAGCCACGCTCAAGCCCGCGCATCTGGATTTTGCGATTGAACTCGCCACAGCGATGATTGAAACATTTTACGACCCTGCGAACGGCGGCTTCTGGCAAAGCCCGGCGGGCACGAACGATTTGATTTTGCGCGTGAAAGACGACTACGACGGCGCGGAGCCGAGCGGCAATTCCGTCGCCACGCTCGCGCTGCTCAAGCTCGCCGCCATCACGGGGCGCGACGATTTCCGCACGCCCGCCGAGGCCACGCTGCAACTCGCCGCCGCACGCCTCCAATCGCAGCCCGCCGCGCTCGCGTTCATGTTGCACGCGCTGGATTTCTGGCTGGACGCACCGCGTCGCGTGGTGATTGCTGGCGATGTGAATTCTAAATTTTTTCACGAACTTCTCCACTCCGCGCACTCGGTGTATCAGCCGAATAAAATCATTCTCGGCAACACCGGCGCGGTCGAGCCGTTTGCCCAAACGTTGACGGCGAAAAATGAAGCCACGGTTTTTGTCTGCGTGGGTCACGCGTGCCAGTTACCGACGAGCGACGCGGCGAAGGTGAAAGAATTTCTGAAGTGAAATGTCCCACGGCGATGCGCTTTGCAGGCGCATAAACTCTTCGGCGAAGAATTGATTCTTCCGCGCAAAGAATTTATTCTGACCCGCTGCACATGACCGATAACGAAAATAAAAATTGGGCGTTCCTTAGTTACAGCCAGCAGGACAATCGCGCGCAGCGCTCAGAGACGCCAGCGGCGGATAGCGTGGGTTGGGGCGATTGGTTGCACGCCGCACTGAAATTGTTTTCGATCCCGGCGGAATTTATCGGCCAGATCAATGGGCGCGGTGAAATCATTCCCGAACGCATTGAACCCATTTTTCAGGATGAGTCGGAACGACCCGATGATGCCACGTTGAGCGCGGAGACGCGCACGGCCTTGGAACAATCTCGCTGCTTGATTGTGATTTGCTCGCCGCGTTCGGCCAAAAGTCTGCAGGTGAATGAAGTCGTGCGCTACTTCAAGCAACTCGGTCGCGGCAACAATATTTTACCCATCGTCATTGCCGGCGAACCCAATGCCAGCGAGGGCAACCAGCCGGGCAGAGCACCCGACGACGAATGTTTTGTTCCCGCACTGCGTCATCCGTTGCGAGCGGATGGAACGCTGGATGTCAATCGGCGCGCGGGCAAATCCATTTTTGTGGACGCGCGGCACGGCGTGGAGAAACGGGAAATTCTCGCCCAAGATAATCGCCACGCCGAAGCCGATTTGGAGATGGCTAAAATTCAATTGATCGCGTTGCTGATCGGCGTTGGTTTCAATGGGCTTTGGTGGCGCGAACAAAAACGGCACTTCTTTGATTTTGCCGAAGCGCAACACCAAGCGCGCGCGGCGCTCAATCAAGTCGAGGAAGTGCAGCGGCAATTGCAGGAAGCGCAGCGCCAAACGCGCGCGGCCCAAAGCCAAGCGCTCGAAAATCAAAACCTGCCGCGTGAAGTTCACGGCCAAATTCAGGCGGCGCAAGACCAAGCGCTCGCCGCACAGAATCAGGCGCACGAAGCGCAACAACAACTTTCGGAATTTCAAACTAAAGTTCGGGAGACGCAGATTCAACTAGAAGAAGTTCGCCACCGCGCGCTGGCCGCCGAGGGCAAAGTTTTGGAAGCACAAACGCAAGCGCGTGAAATCCAGAATCAATTGGAGGAAGCGCGCAACGAGGCGCGCGTCGCCCAGAATAAAATTCTGGAAGTGCCAAGTCTGCCGCCAGAAAATCCGAGCCGGATTCAGCAGCTTCAGGAAGCGCAAAATCATGTTCTCGCGGCGCAAAGCGAAGTGCAGAAGACCCAAAGCGAACTCGAAGACATTCGCCAAGAAGCGCAGGTCGCGCGCAATAAATTTTTAGCCGCGCAAAGCGAGGTTTCGGAATTGCAGAACCATGCGCGCTCCGCACAAAGTCAACTTGTGGCCGCGCGTGATGAAGTTCGCGCGGCACAAAGCAAAGTCGCGGTGGCGGAGCAGCAAGCCCGCGACGCGCAGAATAAAATTCAGGAAATTCAAAACCAGAC
>JANYCI010000151.1 GCA_025360325.1 Limisphaerales bacterium
TGATGACCATAACTGACTCCTTCCATGAGTCACCCCTTGCGGGGTTTTTGGATGTTTTGTTCGCGGCATCCCTGCCACGGGGCGAGCCATTAAAAGGGCGCTCGCCCGGAATATTCCCTCCGACCTTTTGCGGTTGTCGGCCCCGTTCGCCGCCAGATCTCCAACCGGGGACCACCCGGTTGAATTAACGATCTCTTGGACAAATCTTTCATCGGCACTTGCCGAAAATTCTTTAGCGGTCGGCGAAACTTTTTTTCAGCCAGATTGCCCGCATTAAAAATCGCCTGTAAAACCAAGGCTCCGGTCACTGCAACAGCTTCAGCACTCCTTGCGCCGCCGAGTTCGCCTGCGCCAACATCGCCGTGCCGGACTGCACCAGGATATTTTGCCGCGCGTATTGCGTGCTCTCCTGCGCCACATCCACATCCACAATGCGGCTGTTCGCGGCGGATAAATTATTTTTCAACGTCACCAGTTGCTCGTGGTAATAACCGAGCGACGACAGATCCGCGCCGATGTTCGCCCGATCTTGGGCGAGTTGCTTGAGAGCGGTCTCCACGTCGAGCATCGTGTTGTGCGCCTGCGTCGAAAGCGCGCTACTCGTCAGGATGTTATTCGTCGCGGCGTGCGTGTAAGTGAACGCACTCATGTTGACCCCGGTCAGGGCGAACGTGCTGCCATCACCGTCCGTGGTCGCGCTCAACGGCTGCCCCGAAAAAAGACTGATGCCGTTAAAGGTCTTGTTCGCCACATCCAGAACGAAAAAGCCGAGCGATTGAAATTCGTGATTGAGCAACACCCGGTCGGCGTCGGTCTTGGTCACATCCTGCGCTTGCATCGCTAGTTCGCCCATGCGGTTGAACGCGGCGTCCACTTGCTGGAGATAGCCATCCTGCGTCTGCTTGAACGAAATCGCATTCGCGAGATTGTCCGATGCGGCCCCAATGCGGCCCAGCTCGGCAGACAATTTCATCGAGACCGCCAGACCCGCGCTGTCATCCGCCGGCGAAGTAATCTTCGAGCCAGACGAAAGCCGTTGCAGCGATTTCGCCAGCGCACTGGAACTTTCCAGTAAGTGCGTGGCCGCCGTCTGCGCGGACAAATTGGTATTGATCACCATAAAACTCTTTCCGTGAGTCGCCTCCGCAGAGGCATTTTTTTATGGGCAACTTCCGTGTCGCCCCCGATTTTTTTTGGCCGGGTTCCCGCCGGACGCACGTTTGAAATAATCTTTGCGTGTGTCCGGCGGATTTTTGGTTGAGTGACCGGCCCCGTTTTGATGTGCCGCCCGTGATTCAACGGCGGCGGTTGCGAAACCAGCGGACTGGCTCCTTCCAAGGATATTTTCCGCTGTTTCATTTTACCCGGACAACGGCGAACTGCCGTCCGAGCTTGATTCAGCACTACTTCGGCGATTAGTTGCCGAGCAGCTTCAGGACGGAGTTCGGCATGGAGTTCGCTTGCGCGAGCATCGCGGTGCCAGATTGAACGAGGATGTTGTAGCGCGCATAGCTAGTGCTTTCTTGCGCCACATCTACATCCACGATGCGGCTATTCGCCGCCGACAAGTTGTTCTTCAACGAAGTCAACTGGTCGCTGTAATAAGTGAGCGACTCGATGTTCGCACCGATGCCGGCGCGATCCGTCGCGAGCTGCGTGATCGCCGCTTTCACTGCCGTCAAAGCCGTCGCCGCACCCGCACTGGTGCTGATGTCGGCGGCGGTCGCGGTCGTGTAAGTGGTGTTGGCCAGGTTGAGTCCCGCCATGGAGAACGTATTGCCATCACTGTCCGTGGTGACATTTAACGCCGAGCTGGAGAACAGGCTGACGCCGTTGAAATCTTTGCCGGACGCCGTCGTGATGTAGCTGGAGAGCGACGCGAACTCCGTCTGATACAACGCGCGATCCGCGTTCGTTTTCGTGCTGTCCTGCGAGAGGATGGATAATTCACTCATGCGGTTCAGCGCGTCGTTCACCTTCTGCAAATAACCGTCTTGCGTCTGGTTGAAGGAAATCGCGTCACCAACGTTGTTGGTGGCCGCATTGATGCGGGCGATCTGCGCCGACAGTTTCATAGACACCGCCAACCCGGCACTGTCATCCGCTGGCGAAGTGATCTTCGAGCCGGATGAAAGGCGTTGGAGGGACTGTGCCAGCATGGAGGACGAATGCATCAAGAGCGAAGCGGTGCTCTGTGCCTGCAAGTTTGTATTAATGACCATATGTTTTCTCTTTCCGTGAGTCGCCCCGTTTAATAGGAGCGGTTGTTTGTGCGCAACATCCGTGTTGCGGGCGCAGCATTTTGGGGGCGCTGCACCGTTATTTCCCCGCCAGCTTTTCATCGGCTGCTGACCGCCTAGTCTTGCGACAACACAGTCATCGTCATAACCCGCTACCACTTGAAATAATTTTTCACCGAAATGGACAAACCTAATAATCTCCTGCAAAATCAAACCAACGCGCCATGCCCACCGCCGAAAAAAATCCCACCTCCGCCCCGCTCCGCCCCCGCCCCGAGTCAAAATTCACCGCCCTCAACCAGCTCGCCGCCGGTGCCGCGCACGAATTCAACAACCTCCTCGCCGGCATCCTCGGCAGCGCCGAAGTCATCGCCCTCGAACTCCCCGCAATCCATCCCGCCCGCGAATCCCTCACCCACATCTTCGAGGCCACCCACCGCGCCCGCGAATTCGTCATCAAACTCCGCGAACTCGCCCAGCGCCAACCCGCCGACCTCCAACCCGCGCGCCTCCAAACTGTCATCGAAGAAACGTTGCCTATTCTGCACACCGTCTTCGCTCACAAAGTTCAACTCCACACCCGCCTCACCGCCGCCGCCCCGCCCGTGCTCGCCGACACCGCGCACATTCAGCAAGCCCTCATCGAACTCTGCCTCCAATGCTGGCACGGACTTCCTGAACGCACTGGGGAAATAACTATTTCGCTAGAAACCAATTCCGTTGGGAAAAACCTCGGCGCGCTCGAACCGGGCGAATACGTCCGCCTCACCGTCCACGACAACAGCCCCGGCCTAGATAAAAACTCCTTGGAAAAAATCTTCGATCCCTTTTACCTCCGCCGCAGCAACGGCAAAAAAATCGGCCTCGAACTCTTTCTCGTCCGCGAAACCATGCACGCCCACCACGGCGAAATCATCGCCGAAAGCACCCCCGGCAATGGCCTCGCCTTCCATCTCTATTTCCCGGTAAAAAAAAATTAACCGCAGAGAACGCAAAGAACGCAGAGCGGAGAACAAAAGCTACCGCCACAAAAGTTGGAGGCCATCCGGAGGGCTTCGGGGCAGCTCCCTCGCCCCTCCTAGGGGAGGGGGGCCGGGGTGAAGGGTAACCGATTGCAACCAACGCTACCGCAGAAATACTCTCTGCGTTTTCTGCGGTTAAATAATTCTACCCGATACGAAACGAAATTTTTTGCACCGTCGTTTTCCCGAAACTGCTTTGCAACCGTTCCAAAATTTCCTTGCGCCGGTAACGCACGATTTCCATCAGCCACACGCTGCTGTCCACGTTCACAAACAACGTTCCCTTGTGCAGATTCGCCGGCTGCGCGTGCGCCGTCACCGCCGGATCAATCAGCGCATTCCAAACTTTCACCACCTCCGCCTCCGCCTGCCGCGCATCCAGCCGCAGCGATTTCATCAACGCCGGCAAAAATTCCCCCGCCGTTTTCGCCGGAGTGGCCCGCGCAATTTCCAGCGGCGCATAATCCACCCCGCGCCACTGCGCCAGCACTTGCGCGCGGGCGCGGACAGCGGCGAAATTTTTCTTCGGTGGCGGCACGCCGAAAGCTTCAACCGAACGAATGAGGAAAGCAAGAAAGCAGGAAACAAGGTCGTGGCTCAAGGTGGTGGGGCGAGCGTCCTCGCGAGCCGACGCGTGCCAAACAGTTCTCGCGGCTCGCGAGGACGCTCGCCCCA
>JANYCI010000293.1 GCA_025360325.1 Limisphaerales bacterium
ATCGCACCGAGCCGGCATCTTTCAGCGGCGGGAATCATCCGCGAACCCGGAACAAGTCGGCCTCGCCACGAGCCTCTGGCGCAAGCCAATCACCCATTCCAACCCCGCCGCGCACCGCTTTCGATGACGCCAATGGTTAAAGGATGAGATTCGCAAAATTTCAACCCGAAACATTGTGCAAAGCCGACAGTTCAGCGAAATGTTGCAACGCACGCTCAATGCTTATCACAACCGCGCCATCGCCATGCAGGAAGTGATTGAGGAACTCATCACGCTCGCCAAGCAGATAAGCGAAGCTGGTCAACGCGGTGAAAAGCTTGGATTGAATGAGTATGAAGTGGCGTTCTACGACGCACTCGCCGCCAACGAAAGCGCGGTGAAGGCGATGGGCAATCTTGAATTGAAAGTCATCGCGGCTGAACTCGTGACGCAAGTGCGGCAAAGCGTGACGATTGATTGGACGTTGCGCGAAGGCGCGCGGGCAAAAATTCGCGTTATGGTTAAACGCATTTTGAAGAAGCATGGCTATCCGCCCGACTTGCAGGAAGAGGCGATCAAGACCGTTCTTCAGCAAGCGGAATTGCTGTGTGCTGATTGGGTTACTGAATGATTTTTTATGCAACTCCGTAAAATTCTTGTTTCGCCGTGACCAACGCGCGGATTGCTGCGCTCCACAAGCTGCCCGTCGCCCTGTCTCCCTCTCGACGACGCCCGTTCCACTTCGCAAAACCGCGCGCTCGTCACGAGCGGCAATGGATTGGCCGCATCAGCGGCGGGCTTCCGTCTGCGGCTCGGCGGCGGCGTTACGCTCCGCCTTCGTTCCAGCCGTCTCTCCGTCTCCGCTCCACTTCCACCGCTCGCCGACCGCAGACCGAAGCCAGAGTCCTAACCCGTCGCGCATTCAGGTTAAAATTGACTTGTCATTGTCACAAAAACTAGGCAGTTTTTGCGACAGTTACAGATGAAAACAGCAGCGCAACCAATTGACGTTTCGATACTCCGCTCCATGCGTTCGAGCCGGAGCGCCTCGGTATTTTCTCTAGGTCACTTTGATGGCTTGGGCCGCGCTGCCGCCATCCGTCAGACGTTAAGCCGGTTGGTTAAAACAGGCAAAATTCGCCGAATTCGCCGGGGGCTCTACGATTTACCACGCCAACACCCCATCGTTGGTCAAACTGCACCGGACATTATGGCAACAGTGCGGGCGTTGATGGACGGCAGCCACGCACAATGGCAGTTCACGGGTGCTTATGCAGCCAACGCACTTGGGTTGTCAGATCAAGTTCCAGCCAAGATTGTCATCCAGACTGACGGCGTGCCACGCCGGGTGTCGTTGGGGAAATTGACGCTCTTGTTTCGTCGGGTCGCCCCGCGCAATTTATTCGGAGCAGGCAGGCAAGCGGGTCTCGTAATTCAAGCGATTCGACATCTGCGGAATGACCCGAACATTCCTCGTCACATTGCGCGATTGAAAAAACGGCTGGATGCGAAAACCAAGGCGGATTTGAAATCGCTGATACCCAAAACTCCGGTATGGATGCACCCGCTTTTACAACAGATCGTCGAAAAATGATTTATGGATTCCGTTCTACATCTCACACCGAAACAGCGCAGTGAACTTTTCATTGCCGCCGCGCAGCAAAGCGGCATTGACGTGGTGGTATTGGAAAAAGATTTTTGGGTTTGCTGGACATTAAAAGAATTGTTTCGGCTGCCGACGATAGGCGAGCATTTGATTTTCAAAGGCGGCACGTCATTGTCTAAAGTTTTCAAAATCATCAATCGTTTCTCCGAGGACATTGATGTTTCGATTGATCGTGGCTTCCTCGGTTACGGCGGCACGAATGAACCGGAAGCGGGCGCGAGTAACAAGGAGAAGCAGCGGCGCGTGGAAGGCTTGATGGCGGCGTGTCAGCAAAAAATCGCCGACGAACTCTTGCCAGCATTGTGCGGTGCAATTCAGGAGAAAATTCCCCGCGCAGACAAGTGGTCGCTGCTGCCGGATGAATCTGACCCGGACAAACAGACGTTACAATTCGCTTATCCGTCATCGCTTCCAGCAGGTGAGTCCGATTACGTCCGGCGTGCGGTGAAAATTGAAATGGGCGCGCGATCTGACCACTGGCCTTACGAAACAAAATCCGTGACCCCCTATGTGGCGGAATTATTCCCGCAGGGTTTCAAGCAAGCGGCGTGTGATGTGAAAGTGCTGGCAGCGGAACGAACATTCTGGGAAAAGGCGACGATTCTACATTCAGAATTTCACCGACCAATTGAAAAACCAACGCCAGTCCGATTGTCCCGGCATTATTGCGATTTTTATGAATTGATCCGCAAAGGGGTTGCGCAACACGCCGTTGAACAAATTGAGTTGCTCAACCGCGTGGCTCAACATAAGAACCTGTTTTTCAAATCGTCCTGGGCAAAATATGGTGAAGCAGCAAAGGGAACTTTGAAAATTCTGCCGCCCGAACATCGCATCACGATGTTGCAATCCGATTATGTGAATATGCGGGAAATGTTTTTCGGCGAGCCACCCAAATTCGACAGCATCCTCGCATTGCTAAAAGAGTGGGAGCGTGAATTCAATCGCGGATAATTTTTTCAGAAATACGGACACATGGACAGCGGTGCCCGCCGTGACCAACGCGCGGTTTGCTGCGCTCCACAGGCTGCCCGTCGCCCCTTCTCCCTCTCGACGACGCCCGTTCCACTTCACAAAACCGCGCGCTCGTCACGAGCGGCAAATGGATTGGCCGCAACAGCGGCGGGCTTCCGTCTGCGGCTCGGCGGCGGCGTTGCGCTCTGACTTCGTTCCAGCCGTCTCTCCGCCTCCGCTTCACTTCCTCCGCTCGCCGACCGCAGACCGAAGCCTCATCAAATAGTGTGAAATTTTGTAGCACTTCAAAATGATTTTTGGATGCTCAAAAAGCAGCCGCTTTCGTCAACGGCAAGTTTGCCGGAGGCTTTTCCACCCGTGAGTAAATCAGTTGAGACAGCATCGCCGATCAGTTTTTCAATCGCATCACGCATCGGACGCGCACCAAGTTTTGGATGAAAACCGCGCCGCACCAAAAATGGCAAAACTGATTCATCCGGCGCAAGTTCGTGACCTTTATCACGAAAGAATTTCAATTCATTCGTCAGTAGCAGGCTGGCGATTTCAAGTTGGTTGTCATAACTCAAACGATTGAAGACCAGTTTCTCGGTGATACGGGCAAACATTTCAGGGCGCAGGGATTGTTGAGCGCGTGTGAG
>JANYCI010000302.1 GCA_025360325.1 Limisphaerales bacterium
CTCGCGAGCTGGGCGTCGCTAGACCAAGCGGCTCGCGAGGACGCTCGCCCCACCAACTCTGAAATTAATCAACCATCGTTGGACGGAGAAATAAAAAAAGGCGCTCTGAAAAAAATCAGAGCGCCTTGTGAAAACTTCAAAAATTATTTCTTAACGCCGAGGATCGCGTCCTTGGCCGCTTTCGCGACGCGGAACTTAACGACCTTCTTCGCCTTGATCTGAATCGTTTCGCCAGTGGCCGGATTACGTCCGACGCGCGCTTTGCGATTCACAAGCACCAATTTGCCGAGGCCGGGAATGGTGAAAGAATCTTTAGCGTGTTTGTAAGCGAGTGCCGCAAGCTGCTCCAGAATTTCAACGGCTTGTTTTTTGGTAAGGCTGTTTTTTTCAGCAACGGCAGCGGCGATTTGTGATTTAGTAAGTGCTTTGGCCATAATTTAATTAGTTGGTGTTAATTTTTGGTTAATGTTTGCGGGCACATTAAAGCGGTTGAAAATGTGCTCGCCAAGAAAAAACCGCATTTTGTTGACGATTTCGCTCTGGGTATGGACTGGCTTCATTTTTCGCACAGCTTTAATCCGGGCTGGATACCACCTGATGAGAACCGCTTGCTCCGTGTCTCGGTGCGGTTTCAAGCGATTTTCCGCCTCGCGCAGAAAAATGGGCGTCATGATCCAGCGCGTTTTTGAAATTTAACGCTGCCGCGCGGCTTATTTGGTGGAGGTTAGGCGGACCAAAACCACGCCGTGCTTCGGAACCTTGGCGGCAAATTCATTTGAAAAACTTCCGATATTTTTTTGCCGCCACAAATCGCGCACCGTTTGCTTGCCGGAAATTTTTAAGTCCGCCCAGTTGGCCGTGACCGTTGCTTCGTTGTCGCCCAAGTTAAAAAGTCCGACGGCCTTGGAGCCGTCTTCCAAATCCTTGGCATACACCCGGAGATCACCATTCGTAGCGACGCAAACGGCCTGCTTGCCCAGCGCATCCTGATCCACCGCCAGCACTTCATCATTCGTCAGCAAGCCAAGCGTGAAGGCGTCCAGCTTTTCTAAATCACAGCCGATGAGCAGCGGCGCGGACAGCAGGCACCACAGGCTGATGTGCGTGTATTGTTCGTCCGGCGTCAGTTTGGTTTCATGCAGTCGCGGTCCCCAGCCGACCCAGCCGACGACGAGCATATCAGGGTCGTTCCAATGTCCCGGCTTGGAGAATGGCGTCCACGGTTCCTGCGTGAAACCGATGCCACTCATGCTGCTCCAGGAATCATTAATGTCGCCCGTGGTGCGCCAGCATTGGACGAGCGGCGCGATGTCCGCGATGCGATCCAGCAAGCGGTCGCGCGAATTGTTCGACAGGCTCAGGAGGATGTCGCGTTTCGTCGCACGCAAGGCGTCGGCCATCTCGACCACTTGCGGGCGTTCGATTGGATTCCAATCGTATTTCAAATAGTCAAAACCCCACGCGGCAAACTGCGCGGCGTCGTTGGTGGCAAAGGAATATTTTCCGACAGCGTAAGGCAAAACTTTTTTGTTGCGCGGAGATCTTGTCGGTGCGTTTGTCCAGTCGCCCGCAGGATTTTCCGCCGAGCCACCGATGTGGCTGCCGTAAGAATTGACCCAGGGCGTCGAATAAATTCCCGTCTTCAAACCCAGCGCGTGAATCTCGTCGCACAAGCCTTTCATGTCCGAGAATTTTTTGTTCGGCTGGATGGCGTTGAAACTTCCGCCGCGTGCGCCCTGCCAGGTATCGTCAATGTTGATGTAAGTCCAGCCGTGTTGCGTGAGGCCGGAGGCCACCATCGCCCGCGCCGAGCGCAGGACTTTCTCCTGATCCACCGCGCCCGCCCAGCAGTTCCAACTGTTCCAGCCCATCGGCGGAGTCAGCGCAAGATTGTCACCGACGACAATGCGAAATGCTTTCTCCGCCGTGCCGAGGGAATTTTTAGCGCGCAAGGTCACCTTGTATTCGCCAGCTTTTTCCGCCGTGCCGGTGATTTGACCGGTCATGGAATCCAGCTTCAACCCAGTTGGCAGATTGTCCGCCGAAAAAGTCATGGGACGATTGCCCGTCGCGGGAATCGTGTAAAGGAATGGCGCGCCAGATCGGACGCCGAAAACATTCGGACCGTTGATGCGCGGCGTGTTCGGCGCGGGCGGCGTGAAAATCTCGGCATTCTTCGATGTGCTGGCCGATGGCGCGATGTTTGTGTTAGAAAGCGGATTCACACTGGCACCATTCGTAACGTTGCCCGGCGTCAATCGCACAGAGTTCAGATTGATTGGCTGCCAATTCGCCGCGTCGCGCGCACGAAATTTCACCGCAAGTTCACCGGGCTGCTTGATTTGGATTTGTCCCAAATCAATCGTCTGAAACTTGTCCCATCCGCCGGTAAGAGGAGCCAGACCGTTGATGGTCTGGCTGCCAACCTCAACCACAAAGCCCACGCCCGCGTCCGCCGTGGCGATGATGGCGCTGACTTTGAAAACGCCCGCCTCGGGAACTTGCGCCTTCCAAGAAACCCATTCGTCAGGGTTGCTCCAAAAACCGATGTCCGGCAAGCCGCCCTGCGTTTCCAACTGGATTCCAGTGCCGTGCAACTCCGCATCGGTGGCGGACAAAATCACATTGCCCTTCGCATCGGGATGGATGACCAAGGCCGTCACGGGCGGAATCACCGCTTTCAAATTGTCGCCTGTGATTCTCAACGCGCAGGTCAACGCGTCCGTTTTGCCAGCGGGCAGCTCGACGATCAAAGCGTCAGCGGTCTGGGTGAATTTTAATTCGCCTTCGTGACCGAGCAACTCGACGCGCTTGATTTCGTTCTCGCCGTCCACGCCGGTTTTGGCGAGCGAACGGATCGCGAATTTATTTTCCGCCGGCCAGCCGAGCGCGATGGCGTAAAGGGTTTTGCCTTTGGTGGTGAAACGAATGTCACTGGCGGAGAAATTAAAATCCTCTTTGAACGCGCCACCTTTCACCCGTGCCGGACCTTCGCCATAAACTAACCACGGACGCGTGCCGTAAATCGCTTCGCCGTTGATGTCCGTCCAGTCAGCGAGTTGATGCAGCATGGTTTCGACTTCGGGATCGAGCGTGCCGTCGGGACGCAGGACGACGTTGAGCAACAGGTTTCCGTTTTTGCTCACGATGTCCACGAGCATTTTGACCGTCCAATCGAGCTTCTGATATTTCCAATGCTTGTTGTAAAACCAGTCGCCGATGGACGTGTCCGTCTGCCACGGCAACGGATCAATGCCGGGCATCACGCCGCGCTCGACATCTTGCACATACGAGCCACTGCGAAATTCCCCCGAGCCGAGCGCCTTGCAATTATAGACTGCCGTGATTTTCCCGTCGTGCGCCGCGATACTGCGATTGTAAAAATTCGCCACGAGCGTGCGTCCTACTTCGCCGAACGGCAAACCGCCATCGCTGTAAAGTAAATCAGGTTGGTAACGCGCCATCAAATCGTTGACGCGGTTGAACCATTCCTGCTGCGCTGCTCCGCTGGTGGTATACCACTTCGAATCACCGGGCGCGGTCGGGGCATGATACAGCTCATCGTAAATGGGATTCGCGCCATCGTAAGGCACACCGGCGAACGGCCCGGTCTTGTCCGCCTTGTGCGAATCCTGAAACCAAGTGTAGCTCGCGCCGAGATGTTCCGAGACGCCGAAGGGCAAACCATTTTTCTTCGCCTCGCGCTGCCATTCGCCCACGACATCGCGGTGCGGGCCGATGTTCACGGCGTTCCATGTATGAAATTTTGAATCCCACAAATCGAAGTTGTCGTGATGCACGCCCATGCTGACGAAATATTTTGCACCCGCCTTTTTGTAGAGTTGCATCAAGCGCGCCGGATTCCACTTCTCGGCTTTCCAGAGCGGGATGATGTCCTTCCAGCCGTTCGTCGAGGGATGGCCGTAACGCGCGAGATGGTCTTGGTAATCCGGCGAGCCTTCCTGATACATCTTGCGCGCATACCAGTCGCCTTCCATCGGCACCGCCTGCGGTCCCCAATGCGCCCAGATGCCAAACTTCGCGTCACGAAACCAGTCGGGGCAGACGTAGTTGGTGAGCGAATCCGTCGTGCCGGAAAATTTTCCGGGAACGATTTCCATTTGCGCCGCCGGTGATGGCAGCGGCATCAAGGCCAGCGCCGCCGTGAAGCAAATTCTGGCGAGCAGGCGAATGTTTGTTTTGGGGTTCATGCGTAAGGGTTGCGGCAATTTTTAATTTGTTTTCAACGTCACCGGCCCAATCAGGCCGGAGGAAACCAGCGGCGAATTCTTGTTAAAATAATTCCAGGTGCTGAACGTGAAACGGTTCACCGAAGGGCGCGGCTGATTTTTCACAAACCAGTCGGGGAAGGTTTTCAGCGGCCCGCCGTTGCCAAAATCGCCTTTGCCATATTCGCAATCCGCCGACTCCTGTTCGTCGCCGATCAAGCGGTTCGCCCAGACGTTGGTGACTTTGATTTCGAGTTTGTTGCGCCCGGACTTTACGGCGGAGGAAATGTCCACGCGCCACGGCGCTGTCCAAACCACGCCAAGATTTTTCCCGTTTAACCAGACTTCGGCAAGGGCGTGAACGGTGCCGAGATCTAAAAACAGTTTTGAATTTTTGCTTTTTGATTTTAAGTCAGGCATGTCGAACGTCTTGGCATAGACCGCCGTGCCGCTGAAATACTTGATGCCGGGTTCAGGGCGCTTCGTCCAGTCGTCTAAAGTTTCAAATGTCACCGGCGTTTTTGGCCCGCCCCATTTTGGATCAAACTGCACCTGCCACGGCCCGGTGATTTCCCTAACGGCTTTCGATGCCGGAAAATTTTGCGAAGCCACGACGCGTTCTGAACTGGAAACCGGTTTCCGAAAAACAATGAAGCAGCTTTCTGCTGCGGCGAATTTCAGCGGCAAAAATGTTTTACCATTCTTGATTTCAAACTCCGGCAAGTCGCGGCACTCGCCCGTGACAGGATTCCATAACTCCGGTTGCTTGCCGCTGGTGGCGAAGGAACATTTGGCCGCGCCATTTGTGCGCGCTAGGTTGGCGACGAAGAAAACATCCGCGCCATCTTTTTGCCGGTGAATGGAGCGCAAATTAATTTTGCCAGAAACATCCGTGGCGCTGAAATCATTGGCGGCGATTTCACCCCATTGAAGCAACGCCTGGCAGCGCGCGAGGTATTGCACCCAAGCCTTGCCGGGTTTCCACCACGTCTGCGTGCGGTCAAAATGAGTTCCCCACTGGCCCATCGCCATGCCGGGCTGATAGCGGTCGTCGTAAGGCTGGTGCGTGAAACGGTGCAGCACCATGCGATTCACGCCGTCGCAGAACGCGGCGTCGCCGATTGGCTTTAACCACTCCGGCGTCTCGCTCCACTGGCTGTCTTCGGGCTTGCCGGTGAACGCTTCGGCCTCGATGAGGTTGCGCCCGGCGGCGCGCACGGCGACGACGGTCGGCGCGAGTTCGAACGGTTTGTAACCGCCGTGCGTCGTCCAAAACTCCGTGACGATGCGATCCACATGCGGCACAGCGTCGTTAATGCTCCAAGGGCCGCCGTAGGGTTCGCACATGAATTTCAATCCGGCGGCGTGCAACGTGCGTTCGATCACGGGGAAATAGTTTTCGCGGTAAAGATCGTAAATGGTTTTCTCAAAATCATCCCGGAACTTTTTTGTCTCGGCCTCACTGCCGATGGTGCGATGCGCCAAAGTCGGTAGAAAATCTGTGAGGTCATAACCGCGACGCGTGGAAAATTCCTCGCGCATCTTGGGCGTCCAGCCCGGCGTGCGCGCTTCGTAGCTGTCGAAGTGATAATAGTTAAAGCCATTGGCGAAAAGATCGCCAAGATGCTGTTTGGCGTCAGTGATGATGTGTTTCACATGAAACTCCACCGCCTCGGCACTCATCTTATCACATTCCAAACCGATGGCTTCCCACTGCGCGGGCTGGAGCAACGTGCCCATCGTCGTCCGACCGAAACGATAAATAATCCAATCGCCCGGCGGCGCATCCCAATCCAGTTTGCCATTGGTGGACATTTTCGCGGTGAGATCCACGATGTTGGTCTGCGCCACGACGCCACTGGCGGGCAAGGCCAGCACCGCAACGTCGCGGTAAAATTCCCGACGCGCCGGCACTTCTGGTTTTTCAAGCTTGCCGGTAATTGGATTGTGAACCGGATACGGCTGCACCGCGCGCAAATCCGGTTTGGCCTGCGCCAGGGTGCTGGAGAAATGCGTTCCGCCATTGACCGGCGTTTGCGACCACACGATTTCCTGCATGGAAAGTTCCGGGGTGATCCACGGTCCGCCGCTGCTCTCATAACCAGCACAATTGTGAACGCCAAAATCCAAACCGAGCCGCCGCGATTCCGACGCCGCGTGCCGCACAAGTTTCCACCACGGCTCAGTGAACGTGACGACTTGCGGCGTGGGACAATTCGAAATGACTCCTGCCCACGGCGTGCAGGAATCCGCGAGACTGAAAACCATCGTGCCGCCAAAACCCGCGTCCTTCAGCGCTTCCAAGTCGCGCGTGATGCCGTTGCTGCTGACATTGCCGCCCATCCACATCCACAAAACTTGCGGACGCGCAGCGGCGGGCGGGTGCGTGAAGACATCTTCCAAAGTATCCGCCGGGACGATGCGCGGGAGGAGCGCGCCAAGGCAAATGGCTAAAAGTAAATTTTTTTTCATGGGGGTTTGCGGATGGTCAGACCGGAAAATTATCGAATCCGCGCGTGCCCGTAAAGCCGAATGCGTGCCAGGCAATTTCTAACACGAGCAGTGGAAGTTGCCGCCGTCGAGAACCCCGTTTCATTTCCAACCGGGGAAGCGGATGCCTTGGTAAATGTATTCGTAATCCGGACCCGAGGTCGGGCCACCGCCAGGAATGCCGCCGGTCGTGCCGCTGGTGGCGGCGGCACGGCCGGCGTTGATGAGGTTTCTGACCCACGAATAAATTATACAGCGTGATCGTGTGCGGTCCGCCATCCCAGGTGAACTGACCCAAAACGCCGTTGAAGTTGGCGTTGCCAGTGTCGCCGGCAAACGCGCCATTGGCCGTGCCGAATCCACCGCCGGTCACCGCCGCCGTTGAGCCGTCTGTTTTGAAATCAATCGTCGCCCCGTTCGTCAGTGTGACGAGCAAAGGCGTCGTGCCAAACACCGCCGCGCCGACCACCGTGCCGGTTAAACTCAACGTGGCATCTGCCGAAGTGATGAGCGCGGGAACCGACCAGACAAATTGCGGCGTGCCAATCACGACCGTCAACGTCGCGGGCGAACTCGTGACCGAGCCATAGGTGCTGGTGACGACCACTTGATAATCCGCCGTGTCGCTGGCCACGAGGCTCGCGATGGAAATTATGTTGCTGGTCGCGCCAGAAAATCTTCCGCCATTGGAAAGGTTCGTAAAGACGCTGCCGCCGACATTGCTCTTCTGCCATTGATAGCTCAACGGCCCGGTGCCGGACGCGCCTGCGGTGAGCGTGGCGGTGAGTCCGTTGTAAACGGAAGTGGGCTGCGGCTGGCTGGTGATCTGCGGCGGAATGTTCGTGCCAATCGCGCGGAGGACAAGGGCGTTGATGTTGCCGCCGCCGCCATCAGTCAGATTTTCCTGGATGGTCTGCGTCGAGTTCGTGGCGGTAAAAGTTCCGATGACATAAGCCTTGTCGCCCATGATGAACGTGGCGGAGACGTTGGCGTTATCCACGGGGTCTTGAAAGTTGGCGTGCCGCGCGCGCGTGCCGGAGCTGCGGTCATCCAGCGCGAACAATTGCACGGCGTATTGCTGGCCGACGACAAGGTTGTTCAGCGTGATGGTCTTGGGGCCGCTGTCGTAATTGAATTGCGTGAGGACCGAATTGAAACTGGCGTTGCCCGTGGTGTTCGTGCTGAAAGCGCCATACGTCATGCCCGCGCCCGTCGCCGTCGCAACCGAGCCATCCGCCGTGAAGAAAATGTTTGCGCCCGTGCCGAGCGTAACCAGTTTGCTGTCGTTGCCAAAAACCGCCGCGCCGGCCACCGTGCCGGACTGGGTCAAAGTTGTGTCCGCCGTGGAAATCGCCGTGGGCGAAGACCAGGTGAAAATTCCAGCACGCGCCGAGGCGGCCAGCGAGCAGACCGTGGCCACGACGGCCAGGCCGCAGATTAATTGACGAGTTGTTTTCATTTGTTCCAGTTGTCGGTTGGGTTGTTTAGCGATTATTTGAAGCGGCACCAAAAAAAGCTGATGACAGTTTGTGATGCGGTATTCATGGGTCGCCCAAACTATTGCACGCTGCCGACAATTTGAAAATCCACGCAGATACGGGGGCGAGACAGAAGCCTCTGCACCGACAGGTGGAACGCTTCAAGTCTGCGCGGCAAGGACTGAACCTCGCCAACGAGCCAGGCCGGTTCCGCAAAAATCACCGCGTGGCTGCTCGCCCTCGGGCCGACGGCAGCAGCGCTCACCAAAATGGGGGCGGTATGTGGATGAATAATTTCCACGTCAAAACTGGGACTGATACCTTTATGGTAAAAATAATCTGCGCGCCGCTGCCATCTTCCATCTTCCATCCGCCACCCTCCATCCGCTATCCTCCACCAATGATTATTGCCCCCTCACTCCTCGCCGCCGACTTCACCCGCCTCGGCAAGGAAGCCGAACGCGCCGCCAAGTCTGGTGCCGAATGGCTCCACCTCGACATCATGGACGGCCAATTCGTTCCCAACATTTCCTACGGCCCTGCCGTCGTCGCGGCTGTCCGGCCACATGCCAAAAAACTTTTCTTCGATGTCCACCTCATGTGCGGCAAACCCGAAATCCTCCTCGAACCCTTCGTCGCTGCGGGTGCCGATCAAATCATCGTCCACGTCGAACTCGCCGACAAAGTTCCGCAACTCCTCTGGAAAATAAAATCTCTCGGCAAAAAAGTCGGCCTCGCCGTTAATCCGCCCACCGCCATCACCGCCGCCCTGCCCCACCTTGATAAAATTGATTTACTCCTCGTCATGACCGTCAACCCCGGCTTCGGCGGACAAAGTTTCATTCACGAATGTCTGCCCAAAATTCAGCAAGCCGATGCGTGGCGGCGAGACCGGAAATTAAATTACCGCCTCGAAGTAGATGGCGGCATCAATAACCAGACCGTCGCCGACTGCGCGCACGCTGGGGCCGATACCTTTGTGGCCGGCACCGCCCTCTTCAGCAAGCACAACATGACCGCCGCCGTCGCCAAGATGCGGAAGATCGCCCACGCCCACGACCCCGCCCTCGCCGACCTCAAGGTGTGAACCAGAATGTCCAGTGAGACCGCCACGACGCTACTTTCAAAAGCTAGTTTTTGATTTCAAAATTGAATCGAACATTTCAAAACACTTTCCTAGACAAGCCGAAAACTCGGATTTAAGGTCGTCACCGGTGAAAATGATAAACAACAAAACTGTGGATCAATCTATCTGTTAGCGTATCTGGCTTTATGAGCATTGCGCAGTCCCTTATGGATACAGCAGTCGAGGATAGTCGGCTGTTGGCCAAGAATCAGGAGATCGGAGACCGGGCCGAGATTCCGCGAGATATTGATTTTGTTTTTTACGCCAAGAACGAAGAGCGAGCCAAGCTCGTTGCGAGCTTTGTCACAGATTACCGTTATGGCAGACCAGCAGTCGAGTGCGTTGAGCATCGCGGCACAGTTGCATGGCGGTTGCTGATTACCATTCACGCGCCGACGACCGAAAAATGTTGCGATGACACTATCGGCATTTATGGTTTGCCTCGCGCAGCTTTATGACCTCGATTACGATGGTTGGGGTTGTGACATTAAGAGATGACGACCGATACGTTTAGTTTCAAATTTGAAGTGCGTCAAATGAGTCAGTAATAGACTTCGTTCGGAATCTTAAAACCTAGCCGAAGTCGAGGGCGGTTATTCAAGTGCGTCGCCGCCGCGTCGCCCTACCAGCCCATGGAAAATTATTTTTCCGCACCAACCATCTGCAACGTTGCCAGCCGGAAAAAATGTCCGCCGCGCTGCATCAATTCCGCCTGCGTCCCCTGCTCCACAATTCTTCCCTGCAACAACACCACGATGCGATGCGCGTGACGGATCGTGGAAAAACGATGCGCGACGATGAGCGTGGTGCGGTTTTTCGTCAATCGCACTAAGGCTTCCTGCACGAGCCGCTCGGATTCCGTGTCGAGCGCAGAAGTCGCTTCATCAAGGATGACGAGACGCGGATCGCGCACGAGCGCGCGGGCGATGGCAAGGCGTTGACGTTGGCCACCGGATAACTGCGTGCCGCTCTCGCCGAGCGGCGTGTCGAAACCCTTCGGCAGCGCACGGACAAATTCCGCGAGGTTCGCATCCGCGAGAATTTTCCACAGCGCGTCGTCGGAAATTTTCTCCAAACCGTAAGTCACATTCTCACGCAGCGTGCCATTGAACAGCAACGTCGTCTGCGGCACCACGCCGATCTGCCGACGGTAAGTTCGCAAATCTATTTCGCGCAAATCGCGTCCATCGAGCAAAATCTTTCCCGTCGTCGGCTGGCGGAAACCGATGGCGAGATTCACGAGTGTGGATTTGCCCGCGCCAGATTCGCCAACAAACGCAATGGTTTCACCCGCTTTTATGTTCAAGGAGATTTCTTTCAACGCCACTTCGCGTCCGCGCGGATAATTGAAAGTGACGTTCTCAAAAAAAATTTCGCCGCGCAACGGAACCGGCGCGGAAGGCTTGCCGTCGTTGCGCTCGACATGTTCGGCTTCGAGAACTTCGCCGAGCGAGCGGATGGCGTCCGCGCCTTGCGCGAGCGCGGGAAAGACGCTCAAAAATTGTTGCACCGCGCCGATGAGCATCCCGAAATAAGTGTGATACATCACGGCGTCGCCGACACTGATGCGATGTTGCACGACGAGCCACGCGGAAAAAACGAGGCACGCGAGTTGGAACAACATGAACGTGAACCACGAACTCGATGCGAAAAATTCCGTGAGCGTATCCACTTCCATCCCGCGTTTGCGGATACGGCTGAACACGCTGCGGACATCGCGCGCCTCGTAATCCTCCAGTCCATGAGCGCGTGTGACGGGGAGCATTTGCAGCATCTCGCCGACACGCGCGTTCATCTGCTCGGTCTCCACGCGCATGGCTTTGTATTGCTCCTTGAAGCGGCGGTCGAATAATTTCAGCAGCGCCACGCCGGCGGGAACCGTGACGAGAAAATACAGCGCGAGCAACGGCTGTTTCACGAGCGCGATGATGGTGACGTAAGTGATGACGAGCAACCCGTTCAAGCCCGTGTTCAACAGATGACGACACAATCCGTCAATGGCATCAACGTCGCGGAGAATTTTTGTCTGCAACGCGCTGGATTGTTTCTCCTCAAAAAACGTGATGGAAAGTTGCTGCAACCGTTCGACGAGCGCGCTGCGCAGATTAAATTGCATCTGCCGCAACGAGCCGCTCATCAGCCGCACGAACGCGGTGTGAACGAAGGGATTTTGCAGCAGCAGCAAAAAATAAATGCCGGCGATCCAGAGAATTTTATGGAACGCACCGTCGCCGCCATTAGTCAGTGCGTCCACGATCATGCCCACCGCAAGCGGCAGCAGCGAGCCGGGCGATTGCTTGATGATGTAGAGCGCGACCGCCGCCGCCACGCGTCCGCGCTGGTCAGAAAATAATCCCCAGAGCGTGCGGCGCGGATGTTTGGAATCAAAGCGTCCGTCGAGCAATTTTTCCCACGGGGCAGGCGTGTTCACACCGCCGTCATCCCAATGTCATTCACGATTTTGTCAGCCCCGGCGGCGTCCACCCATTTGGCGAGCGCGATGAAATTCACCAGCGCCGGGCTGTCCGCCTTGACCTTGTAGAGATTTTTTAGCGCGGTCAAAACTTTCGCGTAAATCGCTGCGTATTTTTCGTGTGTCAAACGCGTAACATACGTTTCCAATACCGCTCTCGCTACCGGATCGGTCGAGCCGTCGGGCAAATACGGCAGCAAACAAAACACGCGCACAAACACCAACGGATCGCCCTCGGTCACGGCTACCCAACTCGCCTTGATCTCGTCAGAATCATATTTCGCGTGCAACCGTTTGCGCACGGCGGCGGCGATTTCGCTGGGCGCGGCGCGGCTGCCGATGAGGTTCTTGATGTTTTCCCACGCGAGTTGCGATTCACGTTCGGGCGTGAGCGTGGTTTTATTATTGAGCTGATTTTCGATCTCCGCCAAACCCAGTTCCTTCGCGAGCGCACGGCCCAAGGCCTGCGCCTCGTCCTTCCGCAGACGGTCGGAATCCATCATCGCCCGCACCACCGACTGCTGCATGTGCGGATTAAACAGCCGCACCACGGGCAGCAACGTTTCCAGCGCAGGCACCTTGCCCGGCGGCAGCAAAAATTTCACGCACTCCTGCGTCACCGGAACAATGTCCGAGAGTTGTTCCGCGCGGAACGTCAGTGTGTATCGCAGCGTGCGCGCCAGCCCGCCGCCCTTGCCGATGTTGTTGATGACCGAGTTGCGGTAATCGGCGGACAAAACCAGTGCCAGCAACGCCTCCGCCTGCCCGAGCAATTTTTCATC
>JANYCI010000157.1 GCA_025360325.1 Limisphaerales bacterium
GGTGGCGACCCAGGACGGACTCGCGCGATTCGACGGGCAGCGTTTCCGTGATTTCACCGTGGCCAACACGCCCCAGTTGCATAACAACCTGATCAGTTGCCTGTATGAAGATGGCGAGCGGCGTTTGTGGATCGGTAGCGACACGGGCGAAATCGTCTGGCTGGACGCTCGCGGCTTCCACCCGCTGGATTCAAAATTGAACCAGCACAACGCGTCCATCACCCACATCGTGGAGGCGACCAATCATGTGGTGTGGATTCTGGATCGAGATGGTTTGCTGTCGGGAGTTGCCGATGCGGGTGCGCCAGCAATGACCGCGACGAATCTGTCCGGCGGATATTCCGATCTGGTGCGGGAAACGGACGGGCGCGTTTGGTTGGTGCAACTGGGCAGCGGTTGGCTGTATTGGTTGAACGGCTGGCAAGTGGTCAACGCGGAGGAACCCCGACCGGCGGGATGGGGTTGGCGGAACATCGCGCCTGCCCGGGACGGCGGATTATGGGTGCGCGACGGAAAGCATTTGCGCCGCTGGCAGCAGGGACATTGGATCGAAGATCGCGGCGTTCACTCCTGGCCTGACAATCAGTGGGCCGGGTTGATGGAGGATTCAGACGGTCGGGTCTGGGTGGGCACGCCAGGCAGCGGGCTGTTTGTGGTCGGCAAGGACGGCCAGGAACAGTTGGTCAACCGGGACAGCGGGCTCCGCAACGAGGCCGTCAGCGCGCTGTGCGAAGACCGGGAACATAATCTCTGGGTGGGCACTTACGGCTCCGGGATGGATTTTCTGCGTCCCCGCGTGCTGACGATGGTGAACCCAGCCGATCACTGGCAGAATAAACCGTTGGAAAGCGTCTGTCTGGCGACTAACGGCGGGCTGTGGATTGGGACGGTGGGTGCCGGAGTTTACCACCTTGACGGAAACCAATTCTCGCGTCGCGAAGCCGACCCGACAAATGGCGACCTGCGAGTGCGCACCATCTTTCAGGATCAAGCCGGAACGCTGTGGATCGGAGCCGACCCGCTGCGTTGCTGGGAGCGCGGCCAATGGGTCAAACCTGAAGTGCCGTTTCAGATTCCCAAACTCGTCTATGCCGCATTTCAAGACCGCGCGGGCGGATTGTGGTTTGGCACGCAAAACGGCCTGCTGCACGACGCGGCGGGAAACTGGGAGATTTTATCCCAGAACCTGACCCGCCACGAAGTGCGCTGCATCGCCGAGGCGGCCGATGGCGCGCTTTGGATCGGCATGCGCTGCGGTGGCGTGGCCCGGTATCTGGACAGAAAATTCACGCAATATCTCCAAGCCGACGGCTTGCCAGACAACTACGTCATCTCCTTGTTTGCCGCCACCAACGGCGATGTCTGGATCGGCACCAGCGGGGCCGGTCTAGGGCGCTGGCGGCAAGGCCGGTTCACGACTTTCACCAAGGCCAATGGATTGCCAAGCGACTACATCTGCCACATCAACAGCGACGGGCAGGGTCATTTATGGGTCGGCTCCTATGGCGGAATTTTTAGAGTCAACTTAGACGCGCTGGATCAAGTGGCCGCCGGCCGGCTCAAAACCGTCCAGTGTCGCGTGCTGGATCAAAGCGATGGGTTGACGTCCCTCGATTTGAGTGCCGGCACGCAACCCAACGGCTGTCAAACGCCCGACGGCCGCCGGTGGTTTGCCACCAGCGGCGGGCTGGCGGTGGTGGATCCGTCGCGCATCCGCGTCAACCGAGTGCCGCCGCCGGTGCTCATCGAAACGGTGCAGGTGGACGCCCGGACAATCTATGACGACCCCAGCGGTTGGAACGCGGCCCACCAAGAATCACGACTGGAAATTCCTCCGGGCGCGGCGCAACTCCAAATCGCTTACGTCGCCCTAAATCTGGAAGCGCCTCAGCGCGTGCGTTTCAAATATCAAATGGTGGGACTGGATGCGCAATGGCGGGAAGTCGGGAATCGGCGCGATCTGGATTTTTTCCATCTGCCTCCCGGCGATTATGAATTCCGGGTTACGGCGTGCAACAACGACGGTTTTTGGAATGACGAGGGCGCGACTCTGCGGCTTCGGGTGCTGCCGTTTTTCTGGCAAACTTGGTGGTTTGCCTCCCTTTGCTGGCTGGGCGGATTCACCGTGGTGGGCGCGGGCATCGTCGCGGGACTGCGCCGCCGCTATCAACAGCGTATGGCGGTCTTGCGTCAGGCCCGCTTGGTCGAAATGGAGCGCGCCCGCATCGCCCAAGATCTCCATGATGACCTTGGCTCGGGTTTGACTGAAATCACCACCTCTTGCGCGCTCGCGCAGGATGAATCCCTGCCGCCGGCCGAGGGGCGCGTCTATCTCACTGAAATCAGCGCGCGCGCCCAAGAAATGGTCACCGCCCTAGATGAAATTGTCTGGGCCGTCAATCCCAAGAATGACAATGTCAAATCGCTGGCCTCCTACCTCTGCCATTTTGCCGGACAATTTTTACGGAACACTTCTTTGCGTTGCCGTTTTAATGTGGCGGCAGATCTGCCGATGCTGCCGTTGAACACCCAGCAACGCTACGGCCTGCTGCTTGCCGTGAAGGAAGCGCTGAACAACGCGATCAAACATTCCGGCGGTTCCGAACTGCATCTGTCCATCAGGCTGGAGGGGCAAATATTGCAAATCGAAATTCGCGACAACGGGCGCGGCTTTGCCGATGGCGAAACCGTGCCGGGCGCGGATGGTTTGGAAAATATGCGCAACCGGCTGCAGCAATTGGGCGGCCGCGCACAAATCACCGGCACGCCGGGCACCGGGACGCGCGTCGAATTCCGGTTGCCCTTGGCGACGGCAAATTCCGATGTCTGAAAAATCCAGACCGCTAATAGCCCATTCCGGCTATTGTCGCCGCCGACGCAACGAACGATGCTGGACACAAGCCTGTGCCCATGAATACCATCGCCGAAAGCCCGGACGAAATGCAAATGTCACGCGCTGAAAAAGCCCCGCGCATCAGGATCGTTGTGGTCGAAGACAGCGACACGTTGCGCCGCAACTTGGAGCGCTGGCTGAATCGCACACCAGATTTTAAGTGCGCGGGCGTCTGCGCCAACGGCGCGGAAGCATTGAAGCTTGTGCCGGAATGGCGTCCCGACGTGGTGTTGATGGACATTCAAATGCCTGAAATGTCCGGGGTGGAATGCGCTGCCCAGTTGAAGCGGTTGCTGCCTAAAGTGCAAATCATGATGCTGACGGTGTATGAGGACACCGAAACGATTTTCAAGGCGCTGCGGGCCGGCGCCTCGGGTTACCTGTTAAAACGTTCGACCCTTCCGGTCGTGGGTGAGGCCATCCGGGAATTGCGGCGCGGCGGAGCGCCCATGACCAGCGAAATCGCCCGCAAGGTGGTCGAGGCTTTTCAACCCGACAACAGCCCCGCCACCGGAAGCCCGGAAGAAACGCTCACCGTGCGTGAGCGGGAAATCCTCGGCCTGCTCGCCGAGGGATTCTCCAACAAGGGAATTGCCGTCCGCCTGAACATCAGTCCCTGGACGGTCAAGATTCATCTGGGCCATATTTTTGAAAAACTCCATGTCCGTTGCCGGGTGGAAGCCGTGCGGGCTTAGAGCCCGTCTGAAAAAGCAAAATGAGTGAATGTTTATGCGAGTCGGCGGAGCATGAGGCGGGTCATGGCGAGGTAAATCCAGCCAGCGGCAGAGGCCACCGTCTGTTCGTGATCGCGCACCAGTCGGCGGCAGTGCATGAGCCAGCCGAAGGTGCGTTCGACGACCCAGCGTTTGGGCAGCACATGAAAGCCGGGCACTGCGGCGAGGCGTTTCACGACTTCCACCACCAGTTTGGGGTGTTGCGTCTGCACCCAGGCGGCGAACTCTGGCCCATTGAAACCACCGTCCACCCACAGTTTGCGCAGTTCGGGATAGTCGGCCAAGACGGTGGCCAGCAGGGAGCGTGCGCCTTGGCGTTCGGGACAGTCGGCGGGTGCGAGCGTGACGCCCAGGAGCAGTCCCAGCGTGTCCACGAGCAGGAAACGCTTGCGGCCCTTGGTTTTCTTGGCGGCATCGTAGCCGACCTGACCGCCGTGGGCGCTGGCGCGCACGGTCTGACTGTCGAGACTGGCGGCGGTGGGCTGGGCGTGTTTGCCAGCGGCCTGCCGCACTTTGGCGCGGAGACGGTCGTTGAGCCGGGCCAGCAAACCATTGCAGGTCCACTGGCGGAAATGATGATAGACCGTCTGCCACTTGGGAAAGTTTTTTGGCAGAAGTCGCCACTGGGCGCCGGTTTTGACGAGATAGAGGATGGCGTTGAGGACTGCGCGCAGGGCGGTGCGGGGGCGGCCGCGTTTTTTGGCGGCGGGCAGGCAGCGGCGGAGCATCTGCCATTGGTCGTGGGTGAGGTCGGTGTCGTAAGGGGCGATTTTCATCGCCTGAACAGCGCTGCCGCGAAGGTAAGTCCCGAAAATAGCCAGTCAAATCAAGTGTTTTGTGCGTTTTTCTTTTTCAGACAGGCTCTTACATGAAACAATCGGGCGGGCCGACCATTACCGGCTGAAACATCACTTTAACCAATCTCACAAATAGTATGAACCAAATTCCCCGACGCAATTTTATAAAGTTAACCGGTGCCGCCGGCGCGAGCCTGGCCGCCTGGCCGCTGTTGAGCCAGACGGCGCAAACGCCCGACAAGCCGCTTCGTCCGAACATATTGGTTTTCCTGACGGATGATCACGGCCAATGGGCGCAGCACGCCTACGGCAACTCGGAATTAATTACGCCCAACCTTGATCGTCTGGCACAACAAGGCACGCGCATGACCAATGCGTTCACTACGTGCCCGGTTTGTTCACCGGCCCGTGCGTCGTTCTTTACCGGACGGATGCCGTCCCAACACGGAATTCACGACTTTCTCATGGAAGGTTGGATCAATGACGGCAAGCCCGGATGGACGAACCCGTGGTTGAAAGGTCAGACGCTCATTTCCGAACTGATGAAGTCGTCCGGCTATCATACTGGGCTAGTGGGCAAATATCATTGCGGCAATTCTCGGTCGCCCCGTCCCGGCTTCGACCGCTGGTTCAGTTACTGGCAGGCGCAGTATCCCCACAAGGGCGTCCAGCATTTTACGGATCAGGACAAAGAGCTGGTTGTAAAAGGATACCAATCGCCGTTGTTGACGCAGCAGGCGGTGGATTTTATTCAAACACACGCACGCAATGAAGGTGCCGCCGGCAAACCATTTTTTCTCTACGTCAGTTACGTGGACACTCACGGTCCGCACAGCGGCGCGCCGGATGATTTGGTCGCGCAATATCAATCGGCCACCTTCAAGGATATTCCGGACGAAAAATTCATGCCCTGCCACAATCAAACGCGTGATCCGGTCAGCGATGACCCCAACCAAGAGCGCCAAAAACGCATTGAGTATTATGCGGCCGTCTCCAGCCTCGACCGCGAGGTGGGCAAAGTGCTCGCGACCTTGCAGGCGACTGGGCAATTGGAAAATACGCTCATCGTTTATACCGGCGACCACGGGCTGAACTGCGGCCACCAGGGCATTTGGGAAAAAGGCAACGCCACCATTCCGCAAAACTTTTTGGAGGAGTCCATTCGGATTGCCTGCACCATCAGTTGGCCGGCTGGCGGTGTGCGCCAGAATGTAACCTGCGAAGATTTTGTCAGCCATCCGGATTTGTGGGCCACGTTGCTGGACATTGCCGGCGCGATGCCGGACGCGGCGACGGCGGCGAAAATCAATTCCCCCGGCTTGTCCTATGGGCGGCAGTTGCGCGGCCAAACTGTGCCGGGCTGGCGTCAGACCATGATTTGCGAATACGGCAACGCGCGCATGGCCCGGACGGATCACTACAAGTTAATCAAGCGTTACCCGTATGCCGGAGTGAAGCTTCCCGACGAACTTTACGATCTGAAACAGGATCCGCGCGAAACCAAAAATATCCATGACGATCCCGCGATGAAACCGGCCATCGAAAAACTTTCAGCCGAAGTGGACCAGTTCTTCGCCAAATACACGGTGCCCGGCCACAGCGGTCTGGACCTCGACAATCAGCCGAAATGTGCTCCGTCCAGTCCCTGGTTGACGGCAGCAAAAAGTGAGAAGGGCGATTCTTGAAATCTCACGCAAGCTGTGTCTTTATCGGCCAAACATCTTAAAATGCCGACGTGAATAAATCAATTCTACCGGTTTTGGTTTTCCTGTTTGGATTATCCGGCGGCATCTCAAAAGCGCGCCCGGTCACCAACGATTTTGGCATCACCCAGCAAGGCGATGACCAAATGAAATGGTTTAAAGATGCCAAATTTGGGATGTTCATTCACTGGGGACTTTACACCGTGCCCGCCAAGGGCGAATGGCTCATGGGAAAAACGGGTATGCCGCCGAAGCAATACCGAAAATATGCTTACGACCAGGGCGACGGCGATTACTTCGACGCCAAAAATTACGATCCCGCAGCGTGGGCGAAAATCGCCAAAGATTCCGGAATGAAATACATGTGTCTCACCGCGCGGCATCATGACGGATTTGCTTTGTTCGACAGTCATTTTACCAATGCTTTTACCAGCGTGCAGACATTGCATCGCGATCTTTACGCGAAATATGTGAAGGCGTGTCGTGCCGCCGGGTTGCGGGTCGGACTGTATTTCTCGCCGATTGACTGGCGCTATCCTGGTTATTTCGACGTCTGGGGCACGAACTGTCTGCCCAATTCCTGGCATTATCAAACAGATCCCGCTCACAAAGAAAATGCGCGCATCATGAAGGAAGAAGTTTATGAACAGGTGCGGATGCTCTTCAAAAATTACGGTCCGTTTGATTACATATTTTGGGACGGTGGCTGGCTTGGACAAAAAGGCTCCGACCGTGATGCCGCTTTTTTTTGGGAACCGGGCAAATATCTTGATCCGAATAATCCCTGGCCGGTGGATGCGAAATACCGCGACGTTGATGAAAGCGGTCGTCCGCTGGGCTTGATGGGCATCGCGCGCAAATATTCGCCGAACGTTATTTGCGACAATCGCTCCGGCTGGATTGGTGACTTTGCAGTGAATGAAGGGAACAACCCGGTCACAGGCCCAATCCGGCCTTATTACTGGGAGAAGTGCATGAACTTAAACAAGTCTTCCTGGGGCTATAACTCCCGACAATATCTGGAAACCTACGACGAAATCGTAGCAACGCTGGTGAATTGTGTGGTGCGCAACGGCAATCTACTTTTGAACTTCGGACCTGACCAGCACGGCGTTATTCCTCCAAGCCATGCTGCCTTGACCCGTCGCGTGGGCGCGTGGCTAGAGATAGTGGGCGACAGCATTTACGGCACGCGCGGCGGTCCGTGGAATCCTGTGGATGGGCGATATGGATTCACCTTCAAGTCCGGCAAATATTTTGTCCACCTCTTGTCCGGTTACGAGGGAACGGAATTCACCACGCCGGCAATTTCTGAAAAAGTCATGGGCTGCCGCGATTTATTCACGGGGGGAAAATTAAATTACACCGTAAATGCCGGTGGGGCGCTGCATATCACGGGCTTGAATCGCATGGCGCATCCGGCGGATACGGTGGTGATGATCACCGTGCGAAAGAGTAGTTAGATGCGTTTCGTGAGATAGAGCGGCTCATTTTTCAAACGGGTGGCAATGCGTTCAATTTCCGGCAGCGCGTGGGCAAAGAATTTTTTGAAGCCGCGGCATAAATAATTTAATCCCGGATCGCCATCCGGCGTGCGGATGAAACGATTCTTTGGACACTCGCCCCAGCAATCTTTGAGAAAAGCGCATTGACGGCAATACTGTGGCAGGCTCGCGCTTTTGCTCAAGCCAAAGGACGCTTGCTCGGGCGAGAACACCATTTTGCCCAGAACTCCCGTTTTAACGTTGCCCAGCCGATACTCAGGATAAACATAATGATCACAGGAATAGACACTGCCGTCATTTTCCACGGCAACGGCCTTGCCACACGTCTCACTGTAAATGCAGATCTGCGATGGAAAACCCATGTGCTGGGCCACCAAAGTTTCGAAATGATTGACCATCACCTTGCCAATGTCATTCGCAAGCCAGCGGTCAAAAACCTGGCATAAAAAATAGCCCCAATCGTCCGGATCCACCGACCAGTCGGTGACGATGGAATTAGGCTGGCCGGGGCGCGCCTCGGGATCGCCGTCCTTGGGCAGATCCGCGTCGTTCCATTTTTGCGGTGCCAGCCGCTTGAAATCCCGATGCTCCACGATGGGAATGAACTGGATGTGTTTGGAATCCAGCTCCTGCCGCAGGAAGCGATAAACGTCGCGCGGGCGGCGGCCGTTGAACCGGTGAACGCAGGTGAGGGTGTTGAAGGGAACGCCATGCCGTTGCAGCAGCTTTGCAGCGGCGAACACCAGATCAAACGTGGGGCGCTGACCCTTGGTGACCCGGTAGTGATCGTGAATTTCGCGCGGGCCGTCAATACTCAAGCCCACCAGAAACCGGTGCTCTTTCAGAAACGCGCACCATTCCTCGTCGAGCAGGGTGCCGTTGGTTTGGAGATCATTCTCAATCCGCTGGCCGGGCCGCGTATGTTTTTTTTGGAAGGCCACCACTTTGCGGAAGAAATCCAGCCCCAGCAGAGTCGGTTCGCCACCCTGCCAGGAAAAGATCACCTCATTACCGGTCACTCCCGCGATGTATTGCTGAATGAAGCGTTCCAAGGTTTCGTCAGACATCCGGCCGGCACCGGGTCCGTTCGCCAGATATTCCTTGCTCAAATAATAGCAGTAAGTGCAGTCCAGATTGCAGGTGGAGCCAACGGGCTTGGCCATTGCGTGAAATTGTTTCGGCATAGTTCCAATCGAGTTGTTGGACCATTCGCCGACAGGAACATTATGACTCATGCGAATAGTTTAGCTTGCAGGATTCTTACTTCCAAATGGATTAATTTTAATCTTCAGCATTTTTAACCGAGACCCTGTGATTGCGATTACAGTGTTAGCGAAGTCCCGTCAGTAAATCGTCAACCATTTGCGGCCTGACAACATTGCTACAACAAATGTTGTATATGACACTTCGGTGCTTCCAGATACTCTGACGTGAATTACAGCAAATCACCCCGATAAACCATCAGGAATAATAAAATGAAAATTCTTAAAATATCGTCCTCGTTTTTTCTCCGTCCTATTTTCATCTTGCCGTTTCTTTGTTCTGTTCTCGTTCTAATAAGCGGCTGCCAGACACAAAAGACGGCGGATGCAAGCAAGGAACCAGCGCAAGCGGTTACCGCCGCAGCCCCGAATTCACTGGCGCAGAAGATTCCGCGTGTCGTTCGCGTCAAAGCCGGTTTGAGCACTCAGTTCACTGATTCCAGCGGCAATGTTTGGCTTGCAGACCAGGGTTTTGATGGCGGTGATACGATTGAGCGCGATTCAGGCATTGCGATTTCCGGCACAAGCGATCCCGCGTTGTTTTTGTCCGAGCACTACGGCATGAATTCCTTCTCGTGCAAACTGCCCGACGGAAAATACATCGCGAAACTTTACTTCGCCGAGACGTTTGACGGCATTACTGGTCCCGGTGCCCGCGTGTTTTCTTTCAACGTGCAAGGCCATGAATTCAAAGATTTCGACCTTTGGGTGAAGGCTGGCGGCCCGAACAAAGCCTATGTCGAAACGATTCCCGTGGATGTTACCAACGGAGTCTTTCGAATTGATTTCACCAGCAACATCGAAAATCCCGAAATCAACGCAATTGAAATCATTCCGGCCGACTGACACGCCATGGAGGAGGTTTTTAAGGATGTGAACTACGCGGGGGCGACATATCAGGGAAGCTCCGAGTCTGGCGGTTTGAAGACCTTTTTTCGCTGGTGACACTGGCAGCCAGTCCGATTTAAAAGAATTTTACCGAACCGCGCATTTATAGTTTCTGTCAATCCAAAAACATTTTCGGCATCAATTTAGCACCTGTCATTACCGACCAAAAAAATTATGAAATCATCACTCCACTTTTTGTTCTGCTGCCTGTGTGCCACCGGTCTGGCTTTGGCGTCCGAGTCCGCCGCCCTGACGGAACACACCATCACGGCGGATATCAACAACGTCGCTGGACCGCTGGACATGTCGTTCAAGGAATGTGTCGGCGCGGGCCGGGCCAACGAAGGATTGCGCGCGGACTGGCAGAATCAATTGCGCGTGGCGCAGCGCGAATGCGGTTTCAAATACCTTCGGATGCATGGATTGCTTTGCGACGACATGGGCGTTTATCAGGAAGATGCGCAGGGCAATCCGATCTACAACTGGCAATACATTGACCGGCTTTATGATTTTTTGCTGAGCATCAACGTAAAACCTTTCGTGGAATTGTCCTTCATGCCCAAGGCGCTGGCCAGTGGCAACCACACGGTTTTCTGGTGGAATGGCAATGTCACACCGCCCAAGTCCTATGCCAAATGGGACGATCTCATCCGTCATCTGGTCACGCACTTTCAGGAACGTTATGGCCACGACGAGGTGAAGTCGTGGTATTTTGAAGTCTGGAACGAGCCGGACTTGCACGACATTTTTTTCACCGGCACGAAGGAGGATTATTTCAAGCTCTATGAAGTCACCGCCCGCGCCATAAAAAATGTGTCGGCGGATTCACGGGCATGGTGTTTGCAACAATTGGGTTCGCGCTGAAATCCGGGCTGGCGCTTGGTTCGGCAGGCTTTCTGTGGATCATGTCGGGCATTTTCAAATACGACACGCAGTTGCCGGACGCGCCGGACGCAATGGCCGGCTATCGCGCGTGCAGCGGACTGGTGACCGGCATTTTGTTCGCCATCTGCACGGTGCTGCTGGCGTGCTATCAACTCAACA
>JANYCI010000162.1 GCA_025360325.1 Limisphaerales bacterium
ATTTTTTTGCCGTTCACAAAAAAACCGAGCGCGTTGGTAAAAGTAATGGTGCGAAAGCCAATCGTGTTGGTGACGGAATGAATCGCGACGTTGTTCGTGTCAATCAATTCAACGTTCAGCGTGTAGAGATTCGGAAATTCCGCTGACCACGGCTTTGGCGTGGGAAGCGACGCGGACAATGTCACATTCGTTGCGCCCGCCGAAACGGAATTGGAAAAGGCGTTACCGAGTTGCACATTGTTCGTGCCGGTCACAAACGCGCGCACGGTGTAATTATTGGAAATCCCACCAAGATAAACCGTCGCCGTGATCTGGCCGCTCGCCAATGGATTCGCGGCGAGGCGATCAATGTAAGCCGCTGGCTTGGCTTCGAGATAGACCGGGCGATAGATTCCGCCAAAAATCCAATAATCATTTCCGAGCATTTCCGCGCGCATGATGTTGGTGCTGGCCGACCATTTTTTTACCGTCACCGATAGCACGTTGGTGCTCGCGCCGGGAACGACCTTTCCGGTGACATCGTATTTGAATTCGTAATAGCCGCCTTGATGCGTCGCGCCGACGGATTGGCCGTTGATGCTCGCGGAGGTGTCGGTGAACGCGCCTTCAAACACGAGAAAGATTTTCTTGCCCGCCCACGTCGGCGGCGCGGTGAAGACGTTCGTGTAGAAACCGGTTTCCGCATTGGAACTGCTGCCGGAGCCGTATTGATAATTGCCAAAGCCTTGCAGCTCCCAGCACGACGGCACTTGAATGGTGCTGACGACTCCGACATTGCGCCCATTGTTCACGGAAAAATTCCACGGCACGGTATTGTCCTTGTCCGTGCCGGAAAGAAATTGGATTTCGGTCGGCGCGGCGGACGCGCCAAAAAATGGCAGACCAAAACCAGCCAGCAGTGTGGCCAGAAGTTTGCGCGTAAATGTCGCGCGACAATTTTGTTTCATTTTCTAATTCGCAATAAAAAAGGCGCGGGCGTTTCCGCCCGCGCCTAACCACCTATCCTATTCTACTACCCAATTTTGTCTCGCTACCCACTGGCGACGACAAAAGTTTTTAGCCACTTGGCGTTATTGATTTCCGGCGCGGAAGAACTGCGCGGGATTCGTCGCTGGGACGGACAACGTGGCGTTCGTCGTCACCGTCGTCCACGTCGCCGGACTCAATGACAGCGTGGATTGCAAGGCCGAGGTCGGGAACGACGGCACGATGGACGGCGCGGTGTCCGGAGCGATGATGCCCGGCCACGGATACGCGCCTTGGCTGACGCGGCCAAAGGCGTTCGTCCAATTGACCGTGAAGTTATTCGCCACTTGAGCAAAGCTCGTGATGGCCGGTTGCGGGAAATGCCAACCGATCAAGTTGCCCGTCAGTGCGGATGCACTGGTATCGCCCGGAGCCACGCCGCTGCCGCCATCCCAGTTCACGCGCACGAAGCTCCCGAAGCCCGTGGACTCGCGGTGATCCACTTCCAGATAATAGTGCTGGCCGTTGGTCAACGTGATGATCGCAAAACCGCTGCCGTCAGCGATGGGCCAAGGTGTCGCGCCCGGCACAGCCGTGAGGGTCATCAAGGTATTGGTGTCCACATTGTCCGAATGAGTGCTGCTCCATTGCGACGAATAGCCTGCCGGGCCGGTCGCGTGGGCGATGACGTGTTTGTTCGCTGGATTCGCATCGGTGCTCAACCAGAGAATCGCCGAGTCATCCGCCGCCATGTAGAACACATAGTTCGCCGTATTGGTCGGCGTGATGATGGTGCTCATCCGCGTGCCGAACAGATAGGTGGGAAACTGCTGCAAACTGCCCGCACCGTTACGGAAGTTCGCCGCGCCTTCCGGTGCCATGATCAAGTCACGCGGATAAACGATAGTGTCAGGATCGTTGTTCAGGAATTTAGGCGAGGTGGCCACCAAGCCGTTCACGGTGAAATCATCCGCTGGCACTAAAGTGGAGTTGTAAGTCTGATCTTCAAAGTATTCAAACTTGGCGAAGCCGCTCGCCAAACCGTAGGTGGTGAATTGCGCCGTGCTGCCGCCCGCGATGGCGTTGGCAGCGGTGTCATTCACGCTGGACACAGCCAAGGTGTAAGTCGTGTTGTCCGCCTGCAAGGCAGTGGTCAATTTCACCGCGTCATACGTCGGCGCATCCACCAAGTTAGTGCCGACTGCCCATGCTGCACCCGTCACCGCAAGCGCACCACCATTGATCAAATAGTGCGCCGGGTTCAAAGCCGTGGTGGCATCGAGCGGTTCGGAAAATTGCACCGTAACCGTATTCATGGAATCGTCCGCTGCCGCGCTCGTGATGGTCGGGCTGACGCTGTCAGTGCCCACCGTGATCGTTACGGCGGAACTCGTCGTAGAAACTCCGGGCGCAGAAACCACCGCGCTGTAAGCCGCGCCAGTATCGGCCAATGTCAGATACGGCGTCGTGTAAGTCGTGCCGGTCGCGCCGGAAATGTTCACGCCATTTTTCCGCCATTGCACCACCACGGGGCCGGTGCCAGTGGAACTGACGCCAATACTGAATTTAATTTTTTTATTCGCCGTCGTCGTGCTGGACGGGGAAGCCGTGGGTTGCGAGCTGATGGAAACGGTTGCCACCGGCAACGCGAGTGAGGATAACGCGCTCGCCGGAATCGGCTGCAAACGGTCGGCGAGATTTTGATTATTCGCGGGGAGATCGCCACCAATCAAGCCGCTGTCTTGCCGCCACGCGACTTGTAGCAAGTTCTGGCCGCTGCTGGCTTTCAAGTAGGCCACGACTAAATAATTGCTGCCCGCCACCAAGGGAATCGGGGTGGAATAGTCGTTGCCCGACGTGCTGCCAATC
>JANYCI010000326.1 GCA_025360325.1 Limisphaerales bacterium
CTGGCAGGCCGACCACGACCACGCGGGCTTCCAGTGGATTGATTGCAACGACCGCGAGAACAGCGTGCTTTCCTTCCTGCGCCAGACCAGCGACGGCAAGAATCACACCGTCGTCATCCTCAACCTCACGCCCGTGCCGCGCCCGAACTATCGCGTCGGCGTGCCGTGTGGTGGCAAGTGGAAAGAAGTGCTGAACAGCGACGCCGCGATTTACGCCGGGAGCAACACTGGCAACTACGGTGGCGTGACCGCGCACGACAACCCGTCGCACGGCCAGGGATATTCAGCGGAATTCAACCTGCCGCCGTTGAGCGTGAGTGTGTTTCAAATGTGAGTTTCTAAATTGTATGTTGCGGTTTCTGATTTCTGACTCCTCAAAAAATTTCGGTGAAGAATTTGAGCGCCCAGATTTTTTAGACTCACAAAAATCTGACTTAAGAGAATTTCTTGATTGTGCAAACAAATTAAACGAATCCACTTTAGCTCAAGACCCAAGCATTCTTAATAAAATATCAATTCAATTTGGGAATAGCGGAATTCGAAGCGTTGGTTCATTGCCGCCAGATGAACAAGTTGAGGTGTTTCTTCATCGCTTGAGGCCGATTTATCTCAACAATGAGCGAACAAATTTTAATCGAATAATAAACCTTGTCTCTGCTCACATAAATCATTCTCAAATTGCTGATACATTCCGGCTGTGGAAGCAAGAATACGATGGTCGTGCCATGCAGGACGTATTCACAATTGCTGTGGACAAAACTATTCTTAACTCGCAAGAGTTTCTCGATAATTATCTGAATGCTCTTGAATACCACCGAGACAAAGAACGTCGTGAAAAAATCCAACGCGTAACGGAGCATTATCCCCTTGAAGTGCAAAAACCGATTGTTCTTCTTCTGCTTTTTTATCGTTTAAGTGCAATCAACCGGCTTGCGGCGCTTATTGAATTGTGTTTTCAATGCGAGGGAGGGAAACAAATTAAGGCACGGTTTTCGTATCCTGCCGAGGCTGTGTGATTATGTTAGCCACGGAGTGGCGATAGAAAATAGCCCGCCGTTTCAACGGCGGGAACATTCGCGCAAACGAGAACAAGTCCCGGAGGGACGGCAGAATCTTTCGCCCCTGCGGGGCTTAATCATTTCGTTTGAACCAACCCGCAGTTGAAACTGCGGGCTATTTTCTTCCGCGCCTCCGGCGCTGAATCAAAACGAAAGCTGCACCACGGGCTCCCGAATCTGGCTGCTCCAACAATTGAGGTTGCCGGACAGGTTTGTTAATCTGGCGGGCTAATTTTTTTCCTGTCATTCGCATCGTTCGCGGTTAAAAATTTCCTATGTCAAAAAACAAGATCGGCATCATCGGTGGCACTGGACTTTACAACATCGAAGGTTTCACCAATCAAAAATGGGTGAAGGTCAAAACGCCGTTCGGCAGTCCTTCTGACGATTTGCTCACCGGGAAAATTGCCGGTCGCGATGTGGTGTTTCTGCCGCGCCACGGTCGCGGTCATCGCTTGCTCCCCACTGAACTGAATCATCGCGCGAACATTTGGGCGATGAAAAAGTTCGGCGTGCAATGGATCATCAGCGTCAGCGCCGTCGGCTCGTTACAGGAAAAATATCGTCCGTGTGACATTGTGGTGATTGACCAGTTTCTTGACCGCACCAAGCAATCGCTCAATCATACTTTCTTCGGTCGCGGCATCGTGGCGCACGTCGCGTTTGCGTCACCGGTCAGCGAGGAGTTGCGGCAGATCATTTACAAAACCGCCAAGTCCCAGAAAGCCAGCGCGCATGACGGCGGCACTTACGTTTGCATGGAAGGCCCGGCGTTCAGCACGCGCGCCGAATCGCTCGCGAATCATCGCGCCGGTTACGATGTCGTCGGCATGACGAATCTCGGCGAGGCCAAGTGTGCGCGCGAAGCCGAGATCGCTTACGCCACGCTGGCGATGGCCACGGACTACGATTGCTGGAAGGAAGAGGAACACGTTTCCATCGAAATGATTTTGCACAATCTGCACCGCAACGCTGACACCGCGAAGAAAGTGGTGGCCGCCGTGATTCCGCAAATTCCCGCCGAGCCGAATTGGAAAGCGCACTCTGCGTTGAATCACGCCTTTCTCACGGACAAAAAATTCTGGCCGAAGAAAACCGTGGCGGAATTGAAGCCGATTCTGGCGAAGTATCTTTGAGCGGCTGTGTTTTTAAGCACGCACTTTTCTCAAACGAATTGGCAATAGTTTTGCGCGAAAGTTTTGGACGCGACACCGCAGGACTGTGATTATTCTTGCATCATGCCACGCGTCATTCTTTTGTTCATAGCGTCTTTGCTTTGTGCGGTGAACGTCTCATTTGCTGCCGATACAGCGGCCACGACTCTCTGGTATTCCCAGCCTGCGCAAAAGTGGATCGAGGCTCTTCCCATCGGCAACGGGCGCATGGGCGCGATGGTTTTCGGCGGCATTTTTGATGAACGCATCCAGTTCAATGAGGACACGCTCTGGAAAGGCAGTCCGCATGATTACGTCCGCGAGGGTGCGGGCGCGCAACTGCCGGAAATCCGCCGGCTGCTCGCGGAAGGCAGTGTCTCCAACGCCGTGAAACTCGCGCGGGAAAAATTCTTGAGCGATCCAGTCCGGCAAAAAGCGTATCAGCCATTTGGTGATTTACGGCTGCATTTTGCCGGGCAAGGCGAAGTGACAAATTATCGTCGCGAACTGGATTTGGATTCTGCCATCGCCATGACGAGGTTTCAGTTGGGCGGCGTGACTTACAAACGTGAGACCTTCGCCAGCTATCCTGACCGCGCCATCGTTGTGCGGATTACGGCGGATAAGCCGGCGCAGATCAATTTCACGCTTAAGTTGGATTGTCCGCACACAAATTCCCAAACGCTCGCAATCGCGGCGGACACGCTGGCACTGTCGGGACAAGTCGAGGTCGGTGGATTAAAATTTGAATCGCGGGTGCGTGTCATCAATGAAGGGGGAAGCATCACTACGAATGAAAATGTTCTCGCCGTCACGAACGCAAATTCCGTCACGGTGATTTTGGTCGCCGCGACGAGTTTCAAGAATTATCAGGACATCAGCGCCGATCCAGCAGCGCGGTGCGTGGATGATTTTCGGGCTGTAGCGAATAAAGATTACACCCGGCTGCTGTTCAATCACGTTGGCGATTATCAAAAACTTTTTCGCCGCACGAGCATTGATCTCGGCCATGCCGCCAGCGAGGATTTGCCGACGGATGTTCGCCTGCAAAAAGTTCGCACCAACGGACTGGAAACCGATCCGGCACTGGCGGCGTTGCATTTTCAATATGGCCGTTATCTCCTCATCGCGAACAGCCGTCCGGGCAGTCAGCCCGCAAATCTGCAAGGCGTTTGGAACGAGGAAATGAATCCGCCGTGGGAAAGCAAGTGGACGATCAACATCAATCTCCAGATGAATTATTGGCCCGCCGAAATCGCGAACTTGAGCGAATGCACCGGGCCGCTGTTCGATCTGCTGGATGATCTCGCGGTCAGCGGCGCGCGCACGGCGCAGAAGCAATACGGCGCGCGCGGCTGGGTGGCGCATCACAACACCGATCTCTGGCGCGGCACCGCGCCGATCAATAACATTGACGGCATCTGGCCGACGGGCGGCGCATGGCTGTGTTATCATTTGTGGGAACATTTTCTGTTCACCGGCGACAAAAAATTTCTCGCGCACGCCTATCCCGTGATGAAATCGGCCTCGGAATTTTTCATGGATTCGATGGTGCGTGATACGAATACCGGTTGGCTCGTCACGTCGCCGTCATTTTCGCCGGAGCAAGGCTCGCTGTGCATCGGCCCCACGATGGATCATCAGATCATCCGCGCGCTGATGGATGCGACTTTGGAATCTGCGAAGATTTTAAGAACGGATAAAAAGTTTGTCGCGCAGCTTGCCGACGTGCGAAAACAAGTTGCGCCGGATCAAATCGGGAAACACGGACAGCTTCAGGAATGGCTCGAAGACATTGACCGCCCAAACAACAATCATCGCCACATGTCGCCGCTCTTTGCGTTATATCCCGGCGCAGAAATCACGCCGACGCAAACTAATCTTTTCAACGCTGCCAAACTGCTGCTGCAATGGCGCGGCGAGGGCAGCACGGGCTGGAGTTACGCGTGGCGCATACCGCTCTGGGCGCGTGTGGGCGATGGTGATTTTGCGTTTCATCAACTCAGCGGTCTCTTGCAGAAGCGCACGCTGCCGAATCTTTTCGATCTCTGCGGGCCGTTTCAGATTGACGGCAATTTCGGTGCGACAGCAGGCGTTGCGGAGATGTTGCTACAAAGTCAGCAGACCGAAGTTAGGAGTCAGAAGTTAGAAGTTAGAAGTTTAGATTTGTTACCTGCATTGCCGAAAGCCTGGCCCACGGGTTCGGTGAAAGGCCTTTGTGCGCGTGGCGGCTTTGAGGTCGATCTCGCTTGGGCTAATGGTGTGCTGACCAAAGCAGTCATCCGCTCAAAGCTTGGCCAGTCTTGTGTGATTCGCAATGGCGGCCACTCGGTTGAAATCAAAACTGAAGTGGGCAAAGAGTATTCGTTCGATGGTCAGTTGCATCCGACAAAATAATTTTTCACCGCGATGAAAAATTTCTCTAGGCTCCTGCTCGCATTCATCGCCACTACGATGACAGCGGGTGCGACGGTTGAAAAATGGTCAAGCATCGTCACGGGTCGCGAGTTGGAACTGACAATCAGCGAGCCGTCAAACAACAGCAGCAGCACGCTCCCCGTCGTCGTTTATCTGAAAAATTTAGCCGTTCCCTGCGTAGGAACCGAGAGCGACGAGGCGATCTTGAAAGATTTTCGCGCAGCGAATTATCTCGTCGCCACGCTCGATTACGCGCACGCCTCAAATGCCCACGCGCCGTTTCTAAATCGCGACCTCGGCAAACTCCGCGATGATTTCCGCGCCAAAAAAATTCTCACCCAATTCAAGTGCGACGACGCGCATATCTATCTCGTGCCCGAAGGCTGTCGCCTGAAACGCGACGTGCTCTACTACGCCGACCCCAATCGCCCGCTCTCGCTCGACATCATTTATCCGTCGCAGCCCAAGCAGCCCGTCGGCGCGCTGCTGGAATTTTCCTGCGATAACCAGAACCGATTCGGCAACACCTCGCTCTCCATTTGCAGCGACACGCTCCTCGATGCCGCCGCCACCGAAGGCTTCGCCATCGCCATGGCTGATCATCCCGTCGCGCCGCCTTACAAGGGACTTGATGCCATGCCCGATTGCGTGGTTCGCATCAAGGCCGCCGTGCGCACGCTGCGGGTGGAAGGGGCCACGCTCGGGCTGAACGGCAAAATTATTCCCGTCGGATTTTCGCGTGGCAGCGGCATGGCGCTCATGCTCGTCACGACGCAAGGCAAACCGGAATTTGAAAATCACGGCGCGCATCACGACACCAACAGCGATGTGCAAGGCGCGGTCGTCATGTCCGGCCGCTTCACCTATCTAGATCTGCTGGCGGACGACCACATGATTCCCCGCTACGAAAAAGTCTGGGGCGCACGCACCAATCACCTCGAAACCTGGCGGCAGCAAGGCGCGCTGGATTATCTCACGCACGCCACGCAACCGCTGTTCCTGACCATCAATTGTTCCGAAGCCCCCGACGCCTTGCATCAGATGGAAGTCCTGCGCACGCGTCTGGCCGAACTCCACAGCGACGTGGAATACCATCTGGACGCCGAACCGCGCGGACACAAAGTCACGCTCGACCCGGAGATTTTGGCGGTGATGAATAAATATTTTAAGGCGCGGTTGAATCCGTGAGGCAACGGGAACGCAGATGGATGCCAAAGAGATTCCGGCGCAAGCTATCTGGGTAAATTTTTTCGATTGCGAGGACGAGCCGGATTCCCTTTCACCCTGCAAAAAACCGGCGCACTGGCATCATCCGAACTTGCCAGCCCGCCGGTCGGTCGGTCATCCGAACGTCAACTTACTGTTGTTGCTGCGGCGGAGGCCCGCCCGCGCCGCCATTCGGCGGACCACCGGCTCCATCCTGCGGTGGGCCGCCCGCACCGTCTTGCGGCGGACGTCCCGGTGGCTTGCCCATGTATTCATCGCGTGTTAATTTTCCATCGCCGTTTTTATCCAGCTTTTTCAAGACCGCGACCGCATTGGCGATTTCGTCGGCATCAATCACACCATCGTGATTCGCATCCAGCGCGGCGATGACGGCGGGCATGGGACGACGGCCCATGCCACCGCGTCCACCTTGTCCGGGACCACCGTTGCCTGGCCCGCCTTGATCACCTTGCGGCGGCCCACCCGCATCTTGAGCAATCGCTGCGATTGAAACTGCGCCGAGAACGGCCGCCAGCGCTATCAATATATTTTTTTTCATTAGTATCCTTTTCGTTTGGTTGTTGTTGGTTGCTGTCAAAGTGTCAGACGCTGCCACCCGCCGCGTCTCGTTTCACTTTTCATATCGTCACTCTACACCGGTAAACCTTAAGGATTCGTGAAGTTGAAAAATATCTTCAAATTTTTTTTTCAAAACACAGCATCCCGTTTTTAGGGCATTGCGGTGCCCACATCCATTTTTTAACTTGGAGCCTCGCATGAAAATAAATTTTCTCCGTCTGCTGCTGCTCGCGGCGTGCTGCCATTTTTCCGCCGTCGCCGCCACACTGGAAGCAGGCTGGCAAAATCCGCCGAACCAAGCGCGGCTCCGCGCCTACTGGTGGTGGCTCAACGGCAATGTTACCAAGGCTTCCATCACGCGCGACCTCGAACAGATGCACGCCAAAGGCTTCGGCGGCGCGCTGTTGTGCGATGCCAACGGCGCGTCGCAAGATGGCAACGACACCGTGCCGCACGGCCCGGATTTTTTCTCGCCGGAATGGCGGGAACTTTACAAACACACGTTGCGCGAAGCGGATCGTCTCGGCATGGAAATCAGTTTGAACATCCAAAGCGGTTGGAATCTTGGCGGGCCGGTGGTCACGGCGGAGGACGCGGCGAAAAAATATGTCTGGTCGGAAATAAAAATTTCTGGCGGCACGAACTTGGAAATAAAATTGCCGACGCCAAAAGCGCGGGAAAATTTTTATCGCGACATTTCCGTCGTGGCCTATCGCCAAAAAATTTCTGCGAACCATGCGCCGTTGCAAAATTGGAAACAGAAGGCGTTGCAGGAATCGCTCCAGCCCTTTTCCGCGCCAGACTCGGCACCGCTGTTTGCGGAAATTTCAGCTGCACCCGGTGAGCAGGATGCAGATGTCGCGGACGTTTTGGATTTGAGCGACAAACTCGATCCCGACGGAACTCTCAAATGGACTGTGCCGATTGGCGATTGGCAGGTTTTACGTTTCGGCTACACCATCGGCGATCACGCCTACGTTTCCACGAGCAGCGAAGGCTGGCAGGGATTTGCGCTGGATGTTTATAGCGCCACGGCATTTCAAAATTACTGGGATAAAATTGTCGAGCCGCTCATCGCCGACGCTGGGCCGCTCGCGGGAAAAAGTTTGAAATATTTACACACCGACAGTTGGGAAGTGGAACTCGCCAACTGGACGCCGACGTTGCGCGCGGAATTTCAAAAACGGCGCGGCTACGATTTGCTGCCGTGGCTGCCGGTGCTGGCGGGCCGCATCGTGAATTCGCGCGAGGAGAGCGACCGTTTTCTTTTTGATTATCGTCGCACGCTTGGCGACTTGGCGATTGATGGCCACTACAAAATTTTTCGCGACAACGCGCACAAACATGGCTTACTCATGCATCCCGAAAGCGGCGGTCCGCACGCCGTGCCGATTGACGCGCAGCAATGCCTCGGCATGGACGACGCGCCGATGAGCGAATTTTGGGCTTGGTCGTGGACGCACCGCATCGGCGACGCGAACCGATTTTTTGTGAAGCAGCCCGCGAGTGCCGCGCACACTTACGGACACAAACTCATTTTGGCTGAAGGCTTCACCACCATCGGGCCGCATTGGCAGGAAAAATTGTGGGATAATCTGAAACCCAGTTTTGACAAGGCGCTCTGCGAAGGTTTGAATCTGTTGGTCTGGCACGCGTTCGTGAATTCGCCGGAGAGTGCGGGCATTCCCGGCCAGCAGTATTTCGCCGGCACGCATTTGAATCCGAACGTAACGTGGTGGGAAAAATCCGCGCCCTTTTTCAGCTACCTCAATCGCTGCCAATTTTTGTTGCAGCAAGGAAATTTCAGCGCTGACGTTCTGTATTTTTACGGCGACCACGTTCCAAATTTTACGCAACACAAACGCACCGATCCTGCGCAGCTTGGTTCGGGTTACGATTACGATGTCATCACTGCCGAGGCGTTGATCGAGCGTGCGAGTGTGAAGGAGGAAAAAATTTTTCTGCCGGATGGAATAAATTATCGCGTGCTGGTGCTGCCGGATCGCGACGTGATTTCGCTGCCGGTGCTAAAAAAAATCTCCGAACTCGTGAGCGCGGGCGCAACGGTGATCGGCCCGAAACCGATACACGGCGAGACGCTGGAAAATTTCACCTCAACGGACGCGGAAGTGAAAAAAATCGCCGATGAATTGTGGGGCGGAAAAGTGGGCAAAGGCCGGGTCATCAGTGGTAAAACGGCGCGGGAAGTTTTGTTGGCGGATGGGGTTACTGCAGACTGTGCATTCATCGGCGGCGGCGGAGTTTTTGATTTCATTCATCGCACCACTGGCGATGCGGAAATTTATTTCGTCGCCAACCGCACAAACGTTTCTGTGAGTGCCACTGTTGCTTTTCGCGTGACTGGCAAAGCTCCTGAACTTTGGAACGCGGTGACGGGTGAACATAAATTTGCTGCTGCCTACAAAGAAAAAGACGGTCGCACTTTCTTGCCGCTAGAATTTAATCCATGCGGTTCTTGGTTCGTGATTTTTCGCGAACCTTCGTCCGCGCATCCGGCGGTGGCGAAATCAAACTCACCTGAATTAAATTCGCTTCAGGAAATTTCCGGCGCGTGGACGGTTCACTTTGATCCGAAATGGGGCGGGCCGGAATCGGCGCAATTCGATTCGCTCGTGAGCTGGCCGACCCGTTCGGAGCTAGGCATCAAATTTTATTCCGGCACGGCGACTTACGAAAAAACCTTTACCGTGGCCGACGCGTCACGCATCACGCATCACGCATCACGTTCGTTTTTGGACTTGGGCGAAGTTCACGAACTTGCCGAGGTAAAAGTGAACGGCAAATCCTGTGGCATCGTCTGGTGTCCGCCATTTCGTGTGGACATCACAGACGCGTTAAAAGCCGGGGAAAATAAATTGCAAGTCGAGGTCGTGAACTTCTGGCCGAACCGCATCATCGGCGATGCGGCTTTGCCGAAGGAGCAACGGCTGACGCGGACGAACATCCGCAAGCTCACGGCCAAGACGCCGCTGGAAGAAGCGGGTTTGCTTGGCCCGGTGAAACTTTTGACGGAGTAAATGCTGGAGTGTGGCCGTCCCCGGCCACTGCAACGTGATAAGGCCAAGCGGTTGAAAAAACAGTGCGACCCTCGCTTGAAGTCCGTTGCAGCGCCCGAGGACGGGCGCATTCCGCTGAAGTTGAAAAACAAAAAAAGCCGGAGCAATTTGCTCCGGCTTTTTGGTGATCAAAAATACTACCAGCGGAAGTGCGCGAACGCTTTGTTCGCTTGCGCCATCTTATGAACTTCGTCACGTTTGCGGATAGCGTTGCCTTGACCGGCGAAGGCTTCGAGAATTTCCGTGGCGAGCGCAGCCTTCATCGGCTGGCCTTTTTTAGCATCCGCGAAATCCACGATCCAGCGGAGCGCAAGGGCGTTCTGCCGTTCGGTCGGGATTTCCAGCGGCACTTGATACGTGGCACCACCGACGCGGCGGGCTTTCGTTTCGATGCGCGGCTTGGCGTTATCCACCGCGCGCTGCAAAATTTCAATGGGGTTGCTCGCCGGATTTTTTTCCGAGATGGTGTCGAACGCGCCATAGACGATGCGTTGCGCCGTGCTCTTCTTGCCGGAAATCATCACGGTGTTAACGAGGCGGGCGACCAGCGTGTTCTGGTATTTGCCGTCCTTGGCCAGTGGCCGTTTGGTTGCTGAATGTCTGCGGGACATGATTATTTATTCTTTGAAAAGTTTACTTGGCCGGGGCGGCTTTGACTTTGGGTTTCTTGACGCCGTATTTGGAACGGCTGACGCGACGTTTTTCCACGCCAGCGGCGTCGAGCGTGCCACGCACGATGTGATAACGCACACCGGGCAAATCTTTCACCTTGCCACCACGGATCAGCACGATGCTGTGCTCCTGCAAATTATGGCCTTCGTCCGGGATGTAGGCGATGACTTCGTGGCCGTTCGTCAAACGAACTTTGGCCACTTTGCGCATCGCGGAGTTCGGCTTTTTCGGCGTGCGCGTCATCACTTGGATGCAGACGCCCCGGCGAAACGGCGAACCTTCCAAGGCGGGTGACTTGGACTTGTAGTTGACTTTAGTGCGGCCCTTGCGGACCAGTTGATTGATTGTCGGCATTGCGTTAAAAAATTATCCGAGTCTTCTGGAGAAACGGAACGCGGATTCTAGCAAGCCGATTCCGGGAGGCAACTAATTTTTCAACCTTTTTTGGGACGCTCCGGCGAACGGGGCGGATTTTTCGCCAGCGACTCAAAATTTCCCTCCTCGCAACACGTCACAAAACCTTCCGTCACGGACTTCAATTGCTCCCAGCGCCCGCGAATTTTCTTCGCCTCCGCTTGGTTGATTTGGTTGTCCGCCGCCGCCGTGGCGACCACCGCGAGCAAATCCGCGAACTCCTGCACGATCTGATTTGTGGCGGGAATCAAATAATCCGGCTGCGGCGCGTTGGCGGGGTTCGTGATGAAAAAGCCGCCGGCGCGCTGGCAAATCCATTGCACGAGCCGCTGGTCGCCGGTGCTTTGGATGAGCGCCTCGATGCGGTCGAGCGGATTCGCCGTGCCGCTCGCGGCGGATGGCTCCGCCCATTTATAAATCATCGAAGTCGAGAGGCCCACGTCGTCCGCCACTTGTTTAGCGCTGTGTTTTTCCAAGACCTCGCGGAGGAGTTCGTGTGATTGCATGGGCGAACGATGAAAAAATGTCGCGCCGCTGGCAAGCAACTTCCGGCGCGGAAAATTTTTAACGCAAAGGCGCGAAGGAAAAACTGTGCGCCCCCCCCCGGCGCAAGTCTGTCTGCCCGCACCCGACCACGGTTCCAAATTTGGTGGCTTTGGCTTTAAGAGCCTTTGCGCCCTTTGCGCCCTTGCGACTTTGCATTGATTTTTTTGCCTCGTGCCGGAATGGGCGGGGCGGTAGTTTGGGAAAAAATTGCCGGTCTGCGAAAATGAAACGAGCCAAAAAGATTGCGTGGGTGCTGCTGGGAACGGCGGTGCTCTTGGTGGTGGTTTATTTTGCCATCCCGGAATCACCGTTGACGGGCGATGAATTAAAATTTGCACAAATGCGCCACTGATTAATCTGGGGCATCAAAATTGAGCGGTTGGCTTCCAAGATTGAGGTTTACGTCTATGTGACGGACTGGCTGGATCGCTTGGGGAGCCGTTTTCTGAACCGCTGGCAATTCCAATATCGGGAGTTGGTAAAATCTGGCTACATCACGAATCAACTGCTGACGGTGACTAATTTTCCCGCGACGGCGGTGAATGTCGCGTCGCAGAAACAGGAATTAATTCGCCGGATCCGCAAGGCGCTGCCGGCATCCACTTTTTTTGGTTTTGGCAATATGACCAATGCGTGTGCTGTCTTTTGTCGGACGAATGATGCGCTCCTCATTCAACAAGCGGTCAACCAACCGTAAACTCCCGCCGCCGCACAGGTTGAAGCGTGAGCCAACGCGCGCGTGAATTTTCTTTGCGCGGATGGGCGGGAACACTTTAACATTCGCGCGGTTCAACGCACTCAACCATTCAACGAATAACGCAACTATGTCATTGCTCGCAGGAAAAACCGGAATCGTCTTCGGCGTCGCCAACAAACGCTCCATCGCCTGGGCCATCGCCCAGGCGTGGCACAAGGCGGGCGCGAAACTCGCGTTCACTTATCAGGGCGAACGCCTCAAGGAAAATGTCGAGGAACTCGTCGGCACCTTCGGCGCGGACACGCTGCTCATGCCCTGCGATGTGACGCGCGATGAAGACATCGCCAGCGTTTTCAAAGCGGTCGGCGAAAAGTTTGGGAAATTAAATTTGTTGCTCCACTCCGTCGCCTACGCGCCGAAAGAAGCGCTCGAAGGTGATTTTTTGAACACCAGCCGCGAGGCGTTTCGCGTGGCGCACGATGTGAGCGCGTATTCGCTCGTCGCGCTCGCGCGTGGTGCCGCACCGCTGATGACGGATGGCGGCAGCATCGTGGCGATGAGCTATTACGGCGCGGAAAAAGTGGTGCCGCACTACAACGTCATGGGCGTGGCCAAGGCCGCGCTCGAAGCGAGCACGCGCTATCTCGCCTATGATTTGGGCGCAAAAAAAATTCGCGTGAACTGCATCAGCGCCGGCCCCGTGCAGACGCTTGCCGCACGCGGCATCGCCGGTTTCAGCGACATGATGAAGCACTACGAAGCCCACGCGCCGCTCAAGCGTAGTTGCTCCACCGAGGAACTCGGCGCGTCCGGTGTCTTCCTCGCCAGCGACGGCGCGGCGGCGATCACCGGCCAGGTGATTTACGTGGACGGCGGCTATCAGATCATGGGGATGTGATTTGGCTCAGTGTGAAAAATCATGACTGCTTTCGCCACCTATCTTGACGAGATTCAAAAGAACCTCGCGCACGGCGATGCCACCGAACACACGCACCGGCCCGCGTTGAAAAAACTTTTGGAGTCGGTGGTGTTGGGAATTATCGCTACCAACGAGCCGGTGCGGATTAAATGCGGCGCACCTGATTTCATCCTCACCAAAAAAAAAGTCCCGCTCGGCCATGTCGAAACCAAAGACGTAGGCGAAAATCTCACGGCGATGGAAAAGGGCAAGCCGCCATCCGGTGATCAATTTGGCCGCTATCGTGACGGATTGCCGAACTGGATTCTCACCGACTACCTTGAATTCCGTTGGTATGTGAGTGGCGAGCATCGTATGACTGTCCGGCTTGCGGAATTGGACGCCAAGGCGAAATTAAGATCCATCCCCAATGGTGAGGAGGAGTTGGAAAATTTACTCAAGGCCTTTCTCACGCAAGCGTCGCTGACCATTAGCACGGCCAAAGACTTGGCCAAAACGATGGCGGGCATGACGCGAATCATTCGCGATCAAATCATCAACGGTCTCAAATTTGAGCCTGAACCGGGCAGCTTGCATGGCTGGCTGGCCGCTTTTCGTGAGTCGCTCATTCCTGACCTTGATGAACTCAAGTTCGCGGATATGTTCGCGCAAACGCTCGCTTACGGTTTGTTTGCCGCGCGGATTCATGCGCCTGCCAATAAAGAATTCAATCGGGAAAACGCGCCATTCTGTTTGCCGGCGACCAATCCATTTCTTCAGCAGTTTTTTTATCAGGCCTGCGGCGTGAATTTGCACACCTCCGTCTCGTGGGCGGTGGACGACATCGTGGCGTTGCTCAATCACACGGACATGGCAGCGGTGTTGAAAGATTTTGGCAAAGGCCAGGGCAAGGACGACCCCATTGTTCATTTCTACGAAACATTTCTGGCGGCTTACGATCCGAAGATGCGTGAAGTGCGCGGGGTTTTTTACACGCCTGATCCGGCGGTTGATTTTATTGTGCGCGGCGTGGATTCCCTGCTGCAAACTCATTTCAACATCAAGCACGGCATCGCGGAACCCAGCGTGCTCGTGCTGGACATCGCCACCGGCACCGGGACGTTTCTGAACAAGGTCATCGAACTGGTCTTCCAAAAATACCCGTTGAGCAAGTTCACTTGGAATGCTCATGTTTCCGACAAACTATTGAAGCGCATTTTCGGTTTTGAAATTCTCATGGCTCCGTATGCCATTGCTCATTTGAAGCTGGCGCATCTGCTGAAGCAGCAAGGCGCGCTCCTCGGCGACGGGCAACGCTTGGGCATTTACCTGACCAACACGCTGGAGATTGCCGCGCGCAAAAGCGACCTCCTGCTGGCGCAATTCGTTTCCAAGGAAGCCAACGAAGCGGCAGAAATTAAATCCGACAAGCCGATCATGGTGATCGTCGGCAATCCGCCTTACGCCAACTTTGGGATGATGAACAAAGGCGAGTGGATTCTGCAACTGCTGGCGGATTACAAAACCGGCCTGAATGAAACCAAGCTGAATCTGGATGATGACTTCATCAAATTCATCCGGTTCTCCCAATGGCGAATTGATACCAACAAAGAGGGCATCGTTGGCCTGGTGACCAATAACACTTACCTCGACGGCTTGACGCATCGGCGGATGCGGGAATGTCTCATGGAAAGTTTCACGGACATATATGTTCTAAACTTGCACGGCAGCTCAAAGAAAAAGGAAGTCTGCCCGGACGGCACGAAGGACGAAAATATTTTTGACATCACCGTGGGCGTCTCGATCACGCTGTTCGTGAAAGAACCGGACAAAACCGGCTGCCGGGTTCACTACGGAGATTTGTGGGGGCGGCGGGAAAATAAATATGCTGCTCTCAATAAAATGTCGCTGGACACAATGCGTTGGAAAACGCTCGCGCCGGTCGCCCCGCATTTCTTTTTTGTGCCGCGAGAACTCAAGTCGAGTCGCGAATACGAAAATGGCTGGAGCGTGCGAGATGTATTTAATGTTAGCGGCAACGGCGTCAAAACCGAACGCGACGGGCTTACAATTCAATTTGACCGCAAGGAAATTGAATCCGTGGTAAATAATTTTCGCACGTTGGATGAGACTTCGCTGCGCTTCAAATACGACCTGCACGAAGACAGCCGCGATTGGAAAGTTGCCAGCGCCAAACTGGATGTTCAGAGCAACAAATCCAAGGAGCTTTTCCGAAAAATTCTTTACCGTCCGTTTGATGCTCGCCACACATGGTTTAGTGGCACTTCCAAGGGTTTCATCGGCACACCGGCGGCAAAGCTCATGCACAATATGCTGGCGGGTCAAAATCTTGCGCTGCTCGCGTGTCGCCAACAGGCCGTCACAGGATTCCAGCACATTTTCTGTTCGCGCGGATTGGTTGAGTGTGCGGCGGTGTCTCTTCGCACCCGTGAAATTACTTCGGTATTCCCGCTCTACCTTTACGACGACCCCGAAGCTGAAAATAAAAAACGTGGCGGCGGCGGCACGATGCTCATGGCGTTGTTTGAACCGTCGCCCGGCTACGTCACGCGGCGCGCAAACCTGAATCCCAAATTCATCGCCGACCTCACACAAAAACTCGGCTTGAAATGGGTGCTTGTGGATCAAGGCGATTTGAAAAAGACCGTCGGGCCGGAAGATTTTTTCAACTACGCCTACGCGGTGTTTCACTCGCCCGTGTATCGTGAGCGGTATGCGGAGTTTTTGAAGATTGATTTCCCGCGCCTGCCGCTGACCAGTAATTTGAAATTGTTCCGCGCGCTGGCCGCCCACGGTGCGGAACTTGTCGCGCTGCACCTGATGGAGTCGCGCAAGCTCGACCAGTTCACCACGGAATTTCCTGAACGCGGCGATAACGTGGTGGACAAGGTGCAATACACCGAGGCCGATGGACGCGTGTGGATCAACCCGAAGCAATACTTCGGAGGCATCCCGAAAAATGTCTGGGAGTTTCACGTCGGCGGCTATCAGGTCTGCCACAAATGGCTCAAAGACCGCAAAGACCGCAAGCTGACGGCGGACGACATCGAGCATTATCAGCGCGCCGTCTGCGCGTTGGCCGAAACCCGGCAAATCATGGCGCAGATAGATTCCCTGATCGCCAACCACGGCGGCTGGCCTTTGACGTGACTCCCATCGCCAAAACCTTGCCGTTGAATTTCAGCCATCCGCCCGAAATGATTGAATTCTGGCAGCGCCTTGCTCGCGAGGCGCTTTCGCTTTCGGCTCCAACGCCGTTTTATGTTTTCTCCGCGCTGCCAATCGCCGAAAAAATTTCCGAACTGGATGCGGCACTCGTCGCCGCCGGTTTCAAATCTGAAATTAAAAATTTGAAATCGCCGGTCGGCTTCAAACATTTTCTTTCGTTCAAAACCCAGCCCGTCGCGTCGCTGCTGCGCTGGTGGCAAGGGCAGGGGAGGTCAATCGAAGTTGTCAGCGAATTTGAATTGCGCGCCGCGCTCGCCGAAGGTTTTGCGCCGGAAAATATTTTAGTCAACGGCCCGGCGAAACTCTGGCTCGCGCAATTTGATCTTCGGGAATTGTCCGTCAATTTCGATTCGCCCGCCGAACTCGCCGCGCTGCTGCCGCTCGCCAAAAAATTGAACTGGCGCTGCGGTGTTCGCATTTTGACCGGCGAAGAATTTGATCCGGAAAATCCGCCGTTCCCCACGCAGTTCGGTTTCACACCAGACGGAGCCGTGGCCGCATTGAAAAAATTGCTGCGTGCGAAAACCCGCGTGGAGACAGTGCATTTTCATCTCCGCACGAATGTTTCTGCCGTGGCGATTTACGAACGCGCCATCGCCGAGGTGGCCGAAATTTGCCGCGCGGCGAAGTTCCGTCCGCTGCATCTGGATGTGGGCGGCGGCATTCCCGTGCAAAACGTTCTTTCGCGCGGCGGCAAAGTTTATGACGGCGAATTCGGTTTGCGTTCGTTCGCAAAAATGCTGCGGCAATCCGCAAAATTATTTCCCGGCCTGCGCGAAGTCTGGTTGGAGAATGGCCGGTTCGTCAGCGCGGGCAGCGGCGTGCTCGTGGTAAAAATTCTCGATGTGAAAGCACGACGCGGTTTGCGCCAACTCATCTGCGACGGCGGGCGGACGATGAATGCGCTGACTTCGCTCTGGGAACAGCACGCGCTGATGCCGCTGGTGGAACGCGGCGGCGTGCAAGTTCTCACCGCCATCCACGGCCCGACGTGCATGGCGTTCGATCAGCTTGCGCGGATTCCGTTGCCGCGTTCGTTGTCGGCTGGCGATCATTTGCTGTGGCTGGATGCCGGCGCGTATCACCTTCCGTGGGAGACCAGATTTTCCCACGGCCACGCAGCGGTTTTTTGGCAAGACGAAAACGGGCTGCGCCAAATTCGCGCGCGGCAAAGTTTTGAAAATTGGTGGTCGCCGTGGACGTGAATGGTTTAGCCGAATCCCCGCAGTTGAAATTGGAGCGGAACCAACGCAGAGACGCAGAGAACGCGGAGGGGCGCAAAGAATTCCGGTTGGGGATATGATCAGCGAACGGTGGGTTAGCGGTGCCCCGTTCCCCTCTGTCTTTCTCTGCGCCCTTTGCGTCTCTGCGTTTCTCCCTCGGATTTTTAACTGCATGGATTCGGTTAAGGCTTTGGCTCAACCCGTCCCATTTTCGTCCGATAGGAAAGTGTTGGGAAACACTCAATCACTCGGAAAGAAAATTTTATGACGGACCGCCCTCCAAAATACGAACTCACGTTCCATGAAAAACAGATGCGTTTTTTCACGCGCCTCGGAATCACGTTGTTTGCCGTCGGCACCGCTCTGGGCTTCTGGTTTCTGAATGTGCTTTCGTTCAGCCGCCACTGAACCTGACGAAGCCGGCAGCTTTTTTCAGATTACCGCGCGAGTTCCTGCCACAGATACGCGCTCATCAACTGGCCTTTCTCGAAGCAATCGAGATTAAACTTTTCGTCTGGCGAATGGGCGGCGTCATCCGGCAGGCCGAGGCCGAGCAGCAGCGAATCCGCACCGAGAATTTTTTTGAACTGGTTCACAATCGGAATCGAGCCGCCTTCGCGCATGAGAATCGGTTCGTAGCCAAACGCTTTTTTCAACGCACGCAACGAAGCCTGCGCCGCCTTACTCGTGGGTGAAACATAATACGCTTCTGCACCGTGACCCGCTTCGATTTCCAGACGCACAGTTGGCGGACAAATCTTTTTGAGATGCGCGATCACGGCCTTGCGGAGGTGTTCCGGTTTTTGGTTCGGCACGAGGCGGCAGGTGATTTTCGCCCGTGCCCACGAGGGAATAATCGTCTTGCTGCCCTCGCCTTGATAGCCGCTGGTGAGGCCGTTGATCTCAAACGTCGGACGCGCACTGCGCTGTTCGCTCGAACTGAAACCGCGTTCGCCGAATAATTTTTTCACGCCGATCATTTTTTCCAACTCGGCATCCGTGCCGGGCAGACGGGCAAATTGTTTGCGCTCGTAAGCCGAGAGCGGCAAGACGCCATCATAAAATCCGGGAATGGTGATGCGTCCGTTCTTGTCGCGGAGTTGCGCGAGCAACTGGCTCAAGGCCATTGCGGGATTGTCCACCGCGCCGCCGAAGCCGCCGGAGTGCAGGTCGCGCGCCGGGCCGTGCAGCGTGATCTCAAACGCGATGATGCCGCGCAGCGAATAGCCGAGCGCGGGATGTTTCGGGCTGGGCATTCCCGTGTCGGATATGACCACGGCTTCGCAATCTAGCGCGCGGCGATGCTTTTTCAGAAACGTGGAAAGGCTTTCGCTGCCGACTTCTTCTTCGCCTTCGATCACGAACGTCAGATCGCACGGCAGCGGCGTGCCGGTTTTCAAATAGGCTTCCACGGCCTTGAGGTGCGCGAAGTTCTGGCCTTTGTTGTCTGTGCTGCCGCGCGCAAAAATGTTCCGCCCGACGATGCGCGGTTCAAACGGCGGTGAAGTCCAAAGATTAAACGGCTCCGGCGGTTGCACATCGTAATGGCCATAGACCATGTAGTGCGGACGTTTGGTTTTTGATTTCGCGCGCCCGCCTTCGCTGCGCTTCGTCGCGGCAGGCGGCGTGGTGGCGGTGACAATCGGGTGGCCAGCGGTGGTGTGAATTTTGGCGTCGAGACCGATTTGTTTGCAATGCGCCGCGAGCCACTGCGCGCACGCGATCAAATCTTTATCATGCTTCGACTGCGCGGACACGCTGGGGAAACGGAGATACTCGCAAAACTCGGCGAGCGTGCGTTTCTGGTTTTGTTTGAGGTAATCAAGGACAGCTTGCATGGACGCAGGCTAGGGGGTTTGCATAGGTTTCACAATCGGATTCAAATCGGGTAACCACGACCGTATGATTTCCCGCGTTCGTGGTCGCGCCGGAGACGAAGTAAGTGGCCACCGTTGCGCCGGAAATATCCACGCCGTTCAAGTGCCATTGATAGGAGCGGGGCGGCGAGCCTACGGCGCTGGAAAAAATCACGCGACGCGGAGATTCACTCGACAACCGGAAACCACCGGCCTACGGTCAGCCTGAAATGGAACGGCGGCGAAGGCCTCTCGCTGTCCAGCAAGCCAAAATAATGTTAATCAGCTTATGCGCATCATGTTTTCCACCATAGTCGTTTTAGGACTATTCTTAATCGGGTTATCCGTTTTTGAGATTCGTATCGTCAGTGAGTATCAATCCAAGGCAGAGTATGTTCAGAAGTATCTTGCAGATTTTGATAAGAGCCGGGTGGACGAGGCCAAACGTAAGCATTCGGGATATTTTATTGAGTCATTAGAATACAAATTTCTTGAAGATACTGACGGTATAAAAAAAAATCAGAGAGGCTGGTTGTCTGTTGGTTTTTGTGGAGGCGCTCTTTGTATTGTCGGAGTTGCTGGCATTTTCTTCTGCGATATCAAAAATCGGAAACCTGTTGCTGAGTAACCAGATTTCTTTTCGTGTCTTTCGCGGGGCGCGCGGGTAAATTTTCCGCGTAATGATTGAGTATCAAAATTTATTGCGCCACGTTCTCGCGCACGGAAAATTTAAGCCTGACCGCACCGGCACCGGCACCTATTCCGTCTTCGGCGCGCAGGCGCGGTTTGATTTGCGAAATAGTTTCCCCGCGCTCACCACCAAGAAGCTGCATCTCAAATCCATCCTCTACGAATTGCTCTGGTTCCTGCGCGGCGAGACGAATGTGCGCTGGCTGCAAGAACGCGGCGTGTCCATCTGGGACGAATGGGCGAACAAGGAAACCGGCGATCTCGGCCGCGTCTATGGCGCGCAATGGTGCGACTGGCGCACGGCAGAAGGCCGCAGCATCAACCAGATTGACGGCGTCATCGCGCAGATCAAAAAAAATCCCGATTCGCGGCGGCTCATCGTCAGCGCGTGGAACCCCGGCGAGATCGAGACGATGGCGTTGCCGCCGTGCCACACGATGTTTCAATTCTTCGTGCAGGAAGGCGAGTTGAGCTGCCAGCTTTACCAGCGCAGCGCGGATTTGTTTCTCGGCGTGCCGTTCAACATCGCCAGCTACGCGCTGCTCACGCGCATGGTGGCGCAGGTGTGCGACCTGAAGCCGGGCGATTTCGTCCACACCTTCGGCGATTTGCACCTCTACGCGAATCACCTCGAACAGGCGAAGCTGCAACTCTCACGCGAGCCGCGTCCGCTGCCGCAAATGAAAATCAATCCGGCGGTGAAGAACATCCACGATTTCCAGTTCGAGGATTTTGAACTGGTGAACTACGACCCGCATCCAGGCATCAAAGCGCCGATCGCGGTGTAATTTTTATGAAGCCACAGAGACACAGAGAACACAGAGGTGCTTGCGCACGGCCACCATTTTTTCCTCTGTGCGCTCTGTGTCTCTGTGGCAAAGCTTAGCATGAAACACTTCAAAGCCATCGCGGCGATGTCGCTGAACCGGGTGATCGGTGCGGGGAACCAGATTCCCTGGCATCTGCCGGAGGATTTCAAGTGGTTCAAGCAGGTGACGATGGGCAACGTCATTGTAATGGGACGAAAAACGTTTGAGAGCATCGGCAAGCCGCTGCCAAACCGGAAAAATCTCATCCTCACACGGCAGCCGCAGAGCCTCATCAAGAAACATCCGCAGATTTTCGGGCAGTATCACGAATGGCGCGGCGGGCAGCACTTGAAGCGCGCGTATCAATTTCATTTCTCCAAGCTCGGTGAAAAAGTGGAGACGGAAATTTTCATCACCAAGACGCTGGACAAGCTCGACCCGAAGGAATTCCCGAATGACATCTTCATCTGCGGCGGCGCGCAGATTTATGAGCAGGCCTTGCCGCGTTGTTCAGATTTATATCTGACGCTGGTGAAGCGCGAAGTAGAAGGCGGCGATGCTTTCTTCCCGCCGTTCGAGGATAAGTTTGAACTCGTGGAGACGTTGCGCGACGAGGAGCAGTTTAAGATTTTGCATTACCGGCATCGCTCGCTGGCGGCGTAACGCTGTGAGTATCAGGCTGGAAATTTTTGGGGTGGTATCGTTTGGTGGGGCGAGCGTCCTCGCGAGCCGCTTGGTCTAGCGACGCCCGGCTCGCGAG